>JAPLEF010000133.1 GCA_026391525.1 Sphingobacteriales bacterium | reverse complement strand
TACATTGGATTTGCCAACTATTACTATTGGAAAACGGAACAGCAAACAAAATTATTCTAACAAACCGCCGTGTACCGAACGGTACGCACGGTGGTGTGAGAGGACAGTGAGGGAAATAATCCCTCACTTCCTACTCGATTGGGTTTAATTTTTTTAGAATGATGCGATCATTTCTTTTCTTTGCAAAATAGAAAATTGCGTATGGACAATCAAAGCCCCACCAGGCCGGCGGTTTTACTGCTTCAAGACGGAACAATCATCAAAGGCAAAGCTTTTGGAAAAACAGGAACTGCCACCGGTGAAATTTGTTTCAATACAGGGATGACCGGATACCAGGAAGTGTTTACCGATCCCAGTTACTCAGGCCAGGTGCTCATCATGAACAATGCACATATCGGCAATTATGGAGTAAACCCCATGGATGTGGAAAGTGGCGGTGCCAAAGTTAAAGCGGTTGTTGGCCGTAACCTGGAAGAGAAGTTTAGTCGTTTTCTTGCCGGACAATCTTTACAGGAATACCTGGAAGCAGAAGGGGTAGTGGCCATAGATGAAGTAGATACCCGTGCCCTTGTGGCTCATATCCGCACCAAGGGCGCCATGAACTGTATTGTTTCTTCTGAAATTACGGCGATTGCCGATTTGCACGATTTGCTCGATAAAGTGCCGGGAATGGATGGTTTAGAACTCGCATCAGGGGTAAGTACCGGTGAAGCCTACCTGCTCGGGGAAGAAAATAATAACCTTCGTATTGCAGTTCTCGATTTTGGCGTAAAGCGAAACATTTTATATTGTTTGGCTGAAAGAGGCGCTTTCCTTAAAGTATTCAATGCCCGTAGCAGTTTTGCTGAGATGGAAGCCTTTGAACCGCATGGCTATTTTCTCAGCAATGGACCCGGCGATCCTGCACCGATGGATTACGCTGTGGCAACAGTGAAGCAGATCCTTGAATCGGGGAAACCACTTTTTGGAATTTGTTTGGGACACCAATTGCTGGCATTGGCTAATGGGATACCAACTTTTAAGATGCATCATGGGCACCGTGGGCTCAATCATCCGGTTAAAAATATCATTACGGGTAAAGCAGAGATCACTACACAGAATCACGGTTTCGGAATCGATCCTGAAGCCGTTCGGGCCAATGATCATATTGAAATTACCCATGTTAATTTGAATGATGAGAGTATCGAAGGTATCAGGATCAAAGGCAAAAAGGCATTTTCTGTTCAATACCATCCGGAAGCCACGCCGGGACCTCATGATAGCAGATATCTTTTTGATGATTTCATAAGGATGATCAAATCTTAACAACCCTGATTCTTAGCGAATGAAAATAGCCATCATCAACGGGCCAAATCTTAATCTCCTTGGAAAGCGGGAACCTGAGCTATACGGCGATATGAGTTTTGAAGAATATCTTCAGGAATTGAAAAGTAAGTTTCCTGCCGTAACATTCAGTTATTTTCAAAGTAATGTGGAAGGAGAAATCATCAATGCCATTCAGGATGCCGGTTTCACCGCAGACGGGATCCTGCTTAACCCCGGTGGTTATACGCATACTTCTGTTGCCATCGGGGATGCTATTGCTGCCATACCCTGCGAAGTGGTTGAAGTGCATATCAGCAACATCTTCAGCAGGGAAGAATTCCGGAAAATCTCTTATGTTTCCGATAGGGCTGCCGGAGTGATCAGTGGATTGGGGTTAAGCGGCTATGCATTAGCGGTAGCTTATTTCACCGAAAAGGGAAATACTTAATTCAGTTTCCATTTCTTTTGGATGGCTTTCACTCTTTTTTGAAGCAGGGCCGATTTTTTAAATTGTTCCTGGATAAAACCATTGTCTTCAATCTTGCCTACCACATTCAGCATTTCAGCATCATTATCATACACCATTTTGCGGAATGGATTGCTGTAATCTTTTTCACGGGCATTGTAGATGCCTTTTGTCATCCATTCATCCGTATACAGGTAGGTGAAAAGCATTTCATTAAAAACTTCAGGCGTAAATTGTTTTGAGGTGAGTTGTTTCATTTCAAGTAGGGAAGTATAGCTGTGTTGTAACTTGTCGTTCTTATAGGCAATGCCCTGTTGTTGATAAAAGGAATGTACTTCATCCCAGCTTTTTATTTTACCTGATTTGATGTTTTGTTTAAGCCTGTTGATCGCCGTTTCCTGTATCAATTGGCCTCCGGTATTCAACCAACTGCTTCTGCTGATGTCGGTTTTCAACGATTTTTTAAAATTGTCAAAATCCTCAAATCCCTGTTCGGATATATGTGCCAGCATTTCATTGCAAGCGTAATAATTGATAAGCTCCTTGAATACGGTGATCGCTTTCGGCAATTTGATCAGTTTTGTTTTACGGGTACTGTTTTCCCATCCCTCAATGAATGCTTCGCCGTTTTCGTTAACGCTGCATTTTTCAAGCAGGTGTAAGGCGTTGAATATTTCATTAACCGTATCCGGTGCGAGGTATCCATACTCAATCAGCTGTGTTTTTTGAGTGCGTTTATCGCGCTCGATATACTTGGATGCATTTCTGGCAAGGGCATACATATTGTACATGAACCAATAAGCGGGCATGGCAATTAGCTGGTCATTTTTGTGGTCGAGGCTAACCAGACTAAACGGTATTGGAATATTGAGTTCATTCGGATAATCGCCTTTAGCAAGGATGGTAAAGGATGCAAATTTTGAATTGTGTTTGAGGCTCACACATAAGCCGGGCCAGAATCCCCTTCCCGCAATGATTTCGCCGTCGGCACCACGGCTGTTGTGGTTGCTACCGATGGTAACACCTGCAGCAATATTGCTTTGACCCATTACCAGGGAAGCACATAAGAAAGAATTGTTGTGGTGTTGTTCATGTGCCGGGAAGATCATCGAATTAAGCACTTCGCAGCAGGAGATGGTGGAATTGTTGCCGAGATAAGAATTGATCAGCCTTGCGCCATATTTCAATTGGGAATGGGAGGCCGTAATGAAGCGCACCGCCTTTACTCCATAAAAAATCCTGCACCCGAAACCAACAATGCCGTTCACCAGTTCGCAGCCTTCACCGATCTGTGATTTTCTTTCTGCATCACTGTTGATGGTAAGGTTCTTGAGTTTATTGGCACCTTTGATATAGGCATCCGAACCGATCCATACATCTTTGATGATCCGGCAGTTTTTTATTACGGTACGTGCGTGTATTTTTCCATAATAGCCACGCTGCTTGTCGAATTTCTTTTCTGTCAGTTTCTTGAATTGGCTTAACAATTCCACATCATCCCTGAATTTGCTCCACATATAGGCATCACCGGCAAGCATTCCATTATAAGGGATGATGCTTCGTCCACCGTTTTCATTGCATACTTCAATCTGAATGCGGAGTTTTTCATCGGTTTCCCCATCTTTCATAATGCCATTTCCAAACTTAGCTTTATCGGTGGTGGCGAGTTCATTGATATTGGCAAGCATCACATCTTCTTCAACAATATAATGACTCATATAATTCACATTGTCGATACATACATTATCGCCGAGATCGCAACTGATGATAGTGCTGTTATAAATACCCACCGGCATGCGGAGATTATGGAATTCATGATAAAGCATTTCCAGTTTTCCGATCCTTACCAATCCGAAAAATTTACAGTTCTTCACCAGCTTCGGGTTGAATCCTTCTGCTACCTGTACCATCATCCAATCGTCAGATGTGTTGCGTTGTTCCGTGAGTTGCGCGATCTGGGCTTCCGTTAGGGGATAATAATGTTGTTTAGTACCCAACTGCGCATTGCGCAGGTAATATTCATCTTTGCCGGCAGGAAGGAATTTCTTTTCTATAAACTGATAACCGATTTCTTTTACAGGATGCTTTCTGATGATATTCATTTCCGGCGAAAAGGATAAAGTGGTAAGAATGATAAAACCTCTCCTTTGTAGAAGTATTCCGATGAATACGAAATTCCTCAAAGAATAGTTGATGAAATTAACGATTTCCTCTTATTCCGGAATATATTTTTTCCGTTATTCCACCGTAACAGATTTAGCCAGGTTGCGAGGCTTATCTACATCGATTCCTTTGGCAATACCAACGTAATAAGATAATAATTGCAGAGGAATTACCGTAAGGATAGGAGCAATCAATTCATCAACCGGTGGTATGGTAAAATAATCATGGCTCAGTTTAGGGCTGGTGGTATCGCCTTCCGTAATGATTGAAATGATTTTCCCTTTTCTGGCTTTGATCTCCTGCATGTTGCTGATGATCTTTTCATGGTAAAGGTCGTTGGTGGCGATGAAAACCACCGGAAGGTTCTCATCAACCAATGCAATCGGACCATGTTTCATTTCCGCAGCAGGATAGCCTTCTGCATGGATGTAAGATATTTCTTTAAGTTTAAGCGCCCCTTCAAGTGCGATCGGGAAATTATAGCCTCTACCCAGGAACAAGAAGTCGGAAGCATCCTTATACTTATCGGCCATCTTCCTGAGCGCTTCGGCATTCTTGAGGATGGCAGCTACTTTTTCGGGGATATCCTGCAATTCATTGAGCAGGGCTTGATATCGTTCCTGCGTTATTGTTTTTTTATGATGCGCAATAGTGAGTGCAACCATCATCAGTACGGCGAGCTGCCCGGTAAACGCTTTGGTTGAGGCTACCCCTATTTCAGGACCAGCATGCGTGTATGCACCAGCGTTAGATAACCGGGCGATGGAAGATCCAACTGCATTTACAATACCAAAAATGAAAGCCCCGTTTTCTTTAGCTTTTTCCAGGGCAACAAGGGTATCGGCTGTTTCTCCGCTTTGAGAGATGGCAATGATCACATCTCCTTTGTTAACAATCGGGTTGCGGTACCTGAATTCTGAGGCATATTCCACTTCAACGGGAATGCGACAAAGTTCTTCAATGATGTATTCCGCCACAAGGCCTGCATGCCAGCTTGTACCACAAGCTACGATCATGATGCGGTTGGCATTCGTCAACTGTTCGATATGGTTATCAACACCGGCCATCCTGATCATTCCCGCAGCAGCGTCTAACCTTCCACGTAAGCAATCATAAATGGTGCTGGGCTGTTCAAAAATCTCCTTGATCATGAAGTGTTCGTAGCCGCCTTTTTCAATAGCCGCCAGTTCCATGTCGAGTTTGGTAATGAATGGGGTTATCTTTTCGTTACCCAGATTCTTCAGGATAAGTTCATCAGGCTTTACAATCGCCAGTTCATAATCATTCACATAAACCACTTCCTTGGTATATTCAATGATAGGCGAGGCGTCACTGGCGAGGAAATGTTCGCCTTTACCGATGCCGATCACCAATGGACTTCCTTTGCGGGCTGCAATGATGGTTTCAGGATCATTTTGGTCTATCAATAAAATGCAATAGGCGCCACTTACTCTTTTTAGGGCGATGCGTAAGGCTTCTTCTAAACTGCCACTTTCAATATGTTGATGGATGTCTTCAATGAAATTCAACAGCACTTCGGTATCGGTATCGCTGGTAAAACTGTAGCCTTTGTTGAGTAATTCCTGTTTAATCAGTGCATAATTTTCGATTATCCCGTTATGGATCATGGCCAGCCTGCCCGATTTTGAGGAGTGCGGATGTGCGTTCCTGTCGCTCGGTTCACCATGTGTTGCCCATCGGGTATGGCCGATTCCGATAGTAGCTTCCAAAGATTTGCCAATCATCATTTCTTCCAGATCGGCTACTTTGCCTTTCTTCTTGTAAACATTTAACTGCCCGTTGTGAAGCAATGCAACCCCGCTGCTGTCGTAACCCCTGTATTCCAATCTTTTTAATCCTTTCAATATCACCGGGTAAGCTTGTCTTGGGCCTGTATATCCTACTATTCCGCACATAATGATTGATTTGGTTTTGATGGCTCATACTGCCGGTATAAAGCAGGAAAGCCATTTGTTGATAATCGAAATTCAATATACTGCCAGGAAAATCGCAATTAATGATAGCGCAATTTACAAAAATTGTAATCAAGTGTTTTCGATTTTATGCCGGCCAAACTTTAAGATAATCTGGCCATTCGTAAACTGTGATTGTCGATTTTTATTGCCATCAGAGTAATATGCCTTTCAGAAAGAAATAAGCCACTGAGAAATAGATGATGATACCGGTAACATCCACCAGTGTGGCAACAAAGGGCGCAGAAGAAGCGGCAGGATCGAGTTTCAGCCTTTTGAGGAAAATAGGAAGCATCGAACCCACCAGGCTACCCCAAAGTACGATTCCCATCAGGGAAAAGCCGATTGTGAACGCCAGCCTCATGCTGTAATTGCCATAGTCGTAGATATGCAGCTGTTGCCAGACAATAATTCGAAAAAATCCGATCGTACCCAGGATAAGTCCCAATAAAAAACCCGTTAGGAGTTCACGCCTTATCACTTTCCACCAATCTACAATTGAAAGTTCGCCCAATGCCATGGCCTGGATGATCAGTGTAGAAGCTTGTGAACCGCTGTTTCCACCACTGCTCATGATAAGCGGGATGAAAAGGGCAAGTACAGTTGCTGTTTCAATTTCATTCTGGAAGAAAGTCATTGCAGATGCGGTAAACATTTCACCAAAAAAAAGCAACACGAGCCAGCCCGACCTCTTCCTGAGAAGTTTGGGAATGCTGATTTCAAGGTATGGTTCATTCAGGGCTTCCGTACCTCCGATTTTCTGGATATCCTCACTGAACTCCTCTTGGGCAATCCACAATATATCGTCGATGGTTACTATGCCCAGGAGAATATTATGATTGTCTATAACCGGTAAGGCTACCCGGTTATTCATTTTGAAAGCCTCATTAGCCAGTTCCTGGTCATCATGCGAATGAAGTGCAATAAAACGGTCATCCATCAGTTCATTCACTTTCACTTCTGGTCCGGCAAGGATGAAATCCCTGATCCTGATATCATCCAGCAATTCTCCCTGTTCGTTAATCACATAAATCACATCGATTGTTTCTGTATTGGTGCCGAACCTTCTGATGGTTTCCAACACTTCCTTTACTGTGTTGTATTCATATACATACACATAATTAGGATTCATCAAGCGACCTACACTGTTTTCAGGATAGCCCATCAGTTCGAGGGTGATCTTACGTTCTTCAGGGTCGAGTACTTTAATAAGATCGCGAACCACATTATTGGGTAACATTTCAAGAAAAGCCACGCGGTCATCTGCAGGCAGTTCATTGAGCAATTCTGCAGATTTAAATGGGGGCAGGTTTTTTACAATCCTTTTCTGTTCACCGGGTTCGAGTATCTTGAAAACACTTGCGGCACGGTGTATGGAGAGATGAGAAATGATTTGAGCTTCATAGCTGCTGTTTTCATAAATCAGGTTGGCTACATCGCTTATGTTCTGATCATTCAAGAAATCCTGTATGGCCAGTTTGTCATCCTGAGCGATGATCTCCTCAAACTGATCTTGAATTGATATTTCTTCGCTTTCGGTGTTCATTAGCCCTTGAAATACTTTTACAGGTGCAATTTAACCAAATCCGTCTACTTGCTTCATGGCGTAGTGCATAAGTGTTGTTATATATAGGTATTCAACTTTTTTTCAATGCCATGCTCAATCTATCTTTGTATCCTATGCTTCACCCTTCGTTATTGTTGCAGCCCATGGGAAAGAGAGGCAGAGGTATGGTTACCACTGAACCTCTTGATGCCGGTTTGATCATTGAAATTGCACCGGTAATTGTAATGGATTTAAATGATCGGGCGCTTATTGACCAAACCCTGCTTCATGATTACATTTTTGAGTGGGGTGAAAATAAAAACCAATGTGCCATGGCTTTAGGGCATATTCCGATGTACAATCATAGTTCTAACAGCAACTGCGAGTACTTTATGGATTTTGAAAATGAAACGATCTTTGTTAAAACAGTTCGTAAGATTGATGTTGAAGAGGAACTCACCATCAATTACAATGGCGACTGGGATAATCACGCACCCGTTTGGTTTACCGTAGAACAGGTTTGATAGAATTAATGGATATTTATTGGCTCAGTAACAGTTTTTCTTTATTTTCAATTTTTTTTTAACCAACTGCATCATAACCTATAGGCATCTTACCTTACTTTCTGATGAAGTTTGCCGTTTTAAACCGTATTGCATTTTCGAAAAAAAAAATCTATGTTTAAATATCTTCAAAACAGGATGCGTTTGCTCCTGATTTCTTTTATCCTGCTGTGGATAGCAATACCGATAAAGGCGCAACTTCCGGATGATATCCTGATGGCTGAAAATTATGCCAAAAAATTCAAGGAAGACGATATTTTATGTACTTCTTCCTTTCAATATTACACATTTGATAAAGGAAAAAACGCGCTCAATGATAAAGTAGTTACCGTTCAGGAAGATGCAGAATACGAGTTCCTTGCCCTTAAGAAATTTGCCGGCATGACTTATGCCGAATATTATAACAAGTTTATTGAACTCAATACATTTAAAAGGGCATTTAAATACGGCACTAAATATGCAACATCCGACAAAAACGGTATCGACCGTTCGGTAACTGATGAAGGTATTTTTTTCGATGATTCCAGAGTGCAGTATTATCCCATTCGTTTTACACGTAAAGGAGATATGTCGCGCATCACCGTAAAGAAAAATTTTGCCGACGGAAAATACTTAACCCGAATTTTCTTTCATGAATCTTATCCGATAAAAGAACAGGTGATCGAATTCAAAGTGCCGGAATGGTTGAGTGTAGATTTTAAAAGGATGAATTTTGAAGGGTATAAAATTGAAGTGGAGGAAAAGAAAAAAGGCGGCTATACCCATTATATCTTTATCATGAAAGATATTCCTGCCTATAAGCATGAATACAAAAGAATAGGAAGAGCCTATACCGATCCTCATATTATTATCCAGATCAAATCGTTTGAATCGAAAGGCACTGAATTAAAAGGGTTCGATAAGGTTGATGATGTATATGCATGGAATAACCGGCTTTATGAAATGGCAGGTAATGAAAAAGAACCATTGAAAGCCCAATTGAACAAGATTGTTCAAGGAAAAACCGGTGACCTCGAAAAAATTAAAGCTATTTATTATTGGGTGCAGGATAATATCCGATACATCGCCTACGAAGATGGTTATTCAGGTTACATTCCAACTTCCGCACAGGATGTATTGGCTAAAAAATATGGCGATTGTAAAGGCATGGCTAATCTGCTTACCGAATTTTTGGAGCTTGGAGGTTATGATGCGCGCTTTTCGTGGATCGGTACACGCCATCTTCCTTATTCGCAGCAGCTTCCTGCATTATGTGTGAACAATCATGCCATCACTACATTGTATTTCGGTGGCAAAACTTATTTCCTCGATGGTACAGAGAAATATGTGCCCCTTGACGAAAACGCTTTGCGGATACAGGGAAAAGAAGTGATGGTTTCGCATAAAGAAAAGTTCGAAATCTTAACCGTTCCTTCAGCAACTCCTGAGCAGAACAGTATAATCACTAAGGCCGATTTTCAGCTGGCCAATGATATCATCAAAGGAAAAGTGAAGGTTGCCCTAACCGGTAATCAGAGAACAGGCTTCCATCAGCACTATCAGGATTTACCGGTAAGTACCCAGAAAGAATTCCTGAATGATTACCTGGAATTTGGAAACGACAATATGCTTACCACCCAGGTTAAAACAAGTGACCTTAACAACAGGGAATTGTCTGTTAGCATTGAAGGCGATGTGGATCTCACCAATACGGTAAATACTATCAGCGGTGATAAATATGTGGGGGTAGATTTTTTTCCGAAAGCGCTCGATAAATTCCTTCCCGACGAAAAGCGGGTAGAAGGTTACGATCTGGAAGATGTGATCCGTTTTGAAGATGAAATTTCGCTCACCATTCCTAATGATAAGAAGTTCATCGATAAACCTGAAAACTTAAGCATCAGTTTTGAAGGATACGAATTCAACGGCGCTTATATACAACAGGGAGACCAAAAGATGGTACTGAAAAAAGTACTGCTGATCAAGAATGGTATCATTCGTAAATCAGATTTTGCCAACTGGACAAAATTCATCGAATCAATTAAGGAATTCAATAAGTACCTCTTAAGCATTACCAATAAATAGAATTTTATGATGCATCCGTTTTTAAAAGCCCGTGTGCTTTTCATGGTAGTAACCTTGTTATGCCTGAACGGCCGGTTAAAGGCTCAGGATTTTATCAGTGATGACTTTCTTGAAAATATTGAAAAGAATGCTGCGCCATTGTGGAATGAGGCAGGCGCTGCTTTCAGCAACAATACCATTCCTGATAAATACAAGAATGAATCTGCTGTAGTGATCGGGTTTAAAAGAAACGTTTCTATCGATAAAAAATCACGTAATGGTTTCTTATCAAGAGGGGAGAGAAGTTTGTTGTTTCTTGAGAATGTAAGATTCAAGATAAAACTATACGACCGAAATGCCGTACAGGGATTTACCACTATCTACTTCCGTTACAGTGATAAGCTTGATGGTTTCAGTGCAAAAGTGTATAAACACGACGGGGAAGTATTACCGGTATTGTTAGATGAAGCGGTAAGCGTGGAATCATCTTCGGATATCCCGGAGTTTTTTAAAAGTTTTTTCGATCAGCAAAGCGGTTCGCAGCGCCGGTATTATAAAGTGGCTATCCCAAACCTTGAACCCGGAGACATCCTCGAATATGTTACGGTTACGCAAAGCAAGCTGGATGTTAGCGGCAATGGTTATATCGAATTTTCGCCGCAGTACGAATTGTGTAATAAAAACTATCCTATTCTTTTCAATCAGATCGGTATTGAAACCGACGATAAATCTTATTTCAAATCCTTATCGCTGAACGGTGCCGCTGCATTTAAGAAAGAACCTTCTACAGAAAATGGTTTCTTTCGCTATGTATTCACCGATACCGATCGTGGTGTTGAGAAAGATGTAAATTTTGTAAATACTTATCAGGTTTATCCACTCTGCAAGTTTCAGGTGATTTATGCCAATAGTGAGAAAGAAAAGGGAGCCCTGATTGGCCAGAAAGGTGAAATCAAAACCAGTTTCAGTAAGGAAGAACTGGCCCGCAAGGCATGGGAAGACTACGAACAGGTAGGTGAACTACCCTATGGTAATTATGGTTCGGTGCAAAAGTATATTGATTATTTATGGTCGGACTTAAAAAAACTAGGGGCTAAAGACTGGACAGAAAAAGAATACATCAACAAAGCATATTACCGTTTACGAAACGTAGTGCTCAACCGGGATACTTACCTGAGCGATAAAACTGCCGCTTATATTTTCGGGTCATTGCTGTATCAGCGTGATATCAAGAGTGAATTGGTGATCAGCATTTCCAACTCGATCGGTACGTTGAATGATGTTTTATTCGATCAGGAAATTCGGTATGCCTGTAAGGTGAAAGACCAGTTGTATTTCAATTGTACCGATTACAGCAATCCCGGAGAAAAAATTGAAAGCTTGTTGGGAAGCGAAGCCTTTATCATTTCGGAACCCACGAAAGGGAAAAACAGCACTCAGGAAATCAAGCCATTCACTTTGGCTGATGCTAACTCAACAGAAAACAATTCAACGAATACCATTGTTGCAAGCTTATCTGCTGATCTGAATACCCTACAGGTAAGCCGTGAAGCCAAACACAACGGCATCAACAAATCGAGGGAAATTGCTGATGCGCTGAAATACACTCCTTACATGCTGGATGATTACAAAAACTACGGAGGTGAAAATCCAACTGAAAAAATGCGTGAGCAGCAACAGGAGGAATATTTAGAATCGGTACGTGCGTTGAAAGACAATTTCAAGGAAGCCAAGCCGGATTATGTAAAGCGTCAGTTGCAAAGAGAATTTGGTAAGGAAGTGAAGTATAAAAATTTTGCGCTAACTACGGATGGCCGTTCTTTAAAGGCAAGTGAATTAACCTATACCGAATCATTTGAAATCATGGGTATGGTTCGCAAAGCCGGAAAAAAATTGCTGGTAAATGTGAGTGGACTGGTAGGTACTCAACTGCAAATAAAAAAAGAAGAACGTATCAGAAAGTATCCTGTAAACGTAGGCTATGCCCGCACGCTGAACTGGAAGATACGATTCAAGATACCCACAGGGTATAAGGCAGAAGGCTTAACCGAACTCAATACGAAAGTAGACAATGCAACGGGGAGTTTTTCATGTATTGCTGAAGAAAAAGATGGGGAAGTAGTATTGCAAATCACTAAAGTTTACAAACAGGCACAAATGCCAAAAGAAAGCTGGACGGAAATGATGGCTTTCATTGATGCAGCCTATAATCACTCTTACAAATATATTTTACTTAAACCAACCAACTAAATCATGAAGAAGTTTATTATTATGGCACTGATTGCATTGAGCTGCATGAAAGCAGAAGCGCAATACAAAAAAGCAAGTTTTTTAAACAGTACAGGGCGAACTTACGACGTAGGTTTTGCTGCACGTTTTATGGGAGACGGAATGAGTACGATGATGGGCATCCATTATAGCTATGGAAAAGACAGAGGCAAACGTTTGTTCCATTGGTTTGATCTGGAATTATTGCTTCCCACTAAATTCTCTTATAAAACTTATAGTAATGATGATCCAAACATCACAATTACCGTAAGTGGTAAAACAAAAATCGGGCTATCTTATCGTTACAATCTGGCTGGTTACTTAACTGATATCACAAAAACGGATGCTAAATTCAAACCTTTTGCAACACTTGGCCTC
>JAPLEF010000075.1 GCA_026391525.1 Sphingobacteriales bacterium | reverse complement strand
GCTCGAATGTTTGCCGCCAGCTTCCTTCAGATTCGCAGTCGCCCACGACACCCTTGCTCTTGGCTAATACTTCTTACTGTAAAGCGTATTCGGGACTTGCACCCTATAGCTGTTATACATGCCTGACACACTAAAAAAGCGCACCCATCACAGGTACGCTTTTATGTAAATCTTCTAAAGAATCTCCCGAATTATAAATACCCCCACCGTTAAACCTTAAACGTCTTAAACGATTTAAACGCCTTAAACGCCTTAAACGTTTTAAACCCAAATCATCAACTATCCATTATCAATTGTCAATTATTCCCTCTAACTTAGTTTTCCATGCAGCTTTGGGTATTGATCTTACTTTCGGTATTGCCGGTACTTTATTTCGCCCTGATCTTTCGATTAAGACAGGCCTGGTTTACTGTTCCTGAATTTTCATTGCCGCCAACTCCGGTTAATGGATGCAAGATTTCTGTAATTGTTGCCGCCCGTAATGAAGAAAAAAATTTACCCGCTTTGCTGCAATCATTAACAGCGCAGGATTATCCGCCACACTTATTTGAAATCTTCATCATCAACGATCATTCTACCGACAACAGCGCCAACATCGTACAATCCTTTCCGTTAGCCAATCTGCATTACCTCTCGTTAGAGCAGGAATTGAAGGGTACCAAAACCCATACTTATAAAAAAGCAGCCATCAGTATAGCTATCCGTAAAAGCAAAGGCACGTTGATCGTAACTACCGACGCCGATTGTGTGGTGCCTCCCCAATGGCTGAGTAATATAGCAGCTTATTACGAACAGTATCACCCGGTGATGATGGTGATGCCCGTTGTGATGAAAAATAATGGTTCGCTTATCGGCATCTTTGATAGTATGGATTTCCTAACCCTGCAAGGCATTACGGCTGCAGCTGTGCATCATCGTTTGTTTGGCATGTGCAATGGCGCAAACCTGGCTTATACCCGCGTAGCTTTTGATGCGGTTAATGGTTTCGATGGCATCGACCAACTGGCCAGTGGAGACGATATGCTGCTGCTACAAAAAATGGAAAAAGCTTTCCCTGCAAAAATCCATTATATCAAATCGAAAGCCGTACTGGTTAGCACCAAGGCCGCAGGTTCTTTAACTGCATTTATGCAACAAAGGGCACGCTGGTCGGGCAAAGCCGGCCACTACCCCGATAAAAACATCATGCCCGTGCTATGGGTGGTTTTTTTATTCAATCTTCAATTGCTGCTCATGCCATTGCTTGTTTTTTTCGTACCTGAAAGAAATTACTGGCTTGGATTTTGGCTGTTGCTGTTGCTGCTGAAAACCATTATCGAATGGGCTTTCCTGGCTCCGGTTGTCCGTTTCATGGGCAAAGGAAATGAAGGGCTTTACTTTCCGTTTTTTCAATTGCCCCATATTTTGTATACTTTAGTTGCAGCAGTAATGGGCAAATTGGGGTATTACCGCTGGAAAGGGCGTTGAGCAAGATTTTTCATAAAATGTTTTTACCGCACTATCGCTTAGTTTTTCAACAACATGCAAGAAAGATATCATGATACCAATGCCCTGTGGCGGCGCCTGAAGAAGAACAAAGCTGCTGTGGCAAGTTTGTTCTTTATCTTATTGCTTATTTTCATCGCGTTGTTTGCTTACCTGCTTGCGCCAGACCATACGCCATTTGCCGACCGTCAGATGGTAGAAATACAAGCCCGAAAACCCGGATACAGCCAGCTCTTCTTAAGTGTTCCGAAAAACGATCATGTAAAAGAGGTTTCCTTCTTTGAACGGCTATTAAATGGCAGCAATGATCGATTCCTCTATTTGCCCATTAACAGTCATCATGAAACAGGAGATACGTTGGAGGTACAACGTTTTATTGATGAAGACACTTCGTTCCTACAACGGTACAGCATAGCCGAAATTACTCAGGGCCATCCCGATCAGCTGCCCAATCATTTCATCACCCGTAAATATTGGCTGGGTACCGATGTGTTGGGGAGAGACATGCTCAGCCGTTTGATGGTTGGTGCGCGGGTAAGCCTTACCGTTGGTATACTGGCAGCATTGATTTCATTGTGCATCGGTACGTTCCTAGGCGCAATAGCCGGCTATTTCGGAGGTTTTGCCGACAAGTTGATCATGTGGATATTGAATGTTACCTGGAGCATCCCAACCGTGCTGCTGGTTTTCGCCTGCACGGTTGCATTGGGAAAAGGCTTCTGGCAGATTTTTCTCGCGATGGGGCTCACCATGTGGGTGAATGTAGCAAGGATGGTTCGCGGACAGGTGCTCGTAATCCGTGAGTTGGATTATATTCAGGCGGCAAAGTCGATGGGCTTTTCGCATGGCCGCATTTTATGGAAGCATATCCTTCCCAACCTCGCCGGCCCTTTACTGGTGCTTGCTGCCAGCAACCTAGCTACTGCCATCATGCTGGAAGCCGGGCTCAGCTTTCTCGGTCTTGGTTTACAACCGCCTCAACCCAGTTGGGGATTGATGATAAGAGAAAACTACCATTTCATTATTACCGATAATCCGATGCTGGCCATCGTTCCCGGCATTGCTATCTTTTTAGTGGTGATGGCTTTTAATGTGCTGGCGAATGGGATGAGGCAATTAGCAATTGACAAATGACAATTGACAATTGATAATTGATAATTAAGGATTGATAAATGAATAATAGTACATCGCATTCAACACGTTAAACGACTTAAACCTTAAACGATTTAAACGCCTTATACGTTAAACGAATTAAACCTTAAACGACTTAAACGATTACTCCACCGGTGCCACAGGCACATTCCTGCTAAAACCTTCTTCCAAAGAAATAAAAGTTTCGGTGCGTTCAATGCCTTTTATTTTCTGCAGCTCATCATGTAGTACATAACGGAGTTGGGTGATGTCTTTACAAACCACTTCAATGAACATACTGTAGTTTCCGGTGATATAATTCAGTCGGATGATTTCAGGAATCTTCATCAGGTCTTTGGCAACGGTATCATACAAAGAACTTTTTTCAAGATATATGCCTACGAAGGCCGTGATATCATAACCCAAAAGTTTTAAGTCTACATTTAAACGTGTACCTTTAACGATATTAAACTCCTGTAGTTTTTTGATCCTTACATGAATAGTACCGCCGCTGACAAAGAGTTTTTTGCCGAGTTCAGCATAAGAAATTTCTGCATTCTCCATCATGGCATGAATGATTTGCAGGTCTAATTTGTCGAGATTCAATTTTGCCGCCATTTTCACAACTGTTTTTTGTTATTATTTAATATTCAATACAAATATTTAATTATTTTCTATAATTTCAAAATTTTTATTAAAATAATTTTAATAATCATCCCCTTTCCTTAGTTTTGAAATATCAAGTTCTAACCGGCATTGCCGGAAACATTGTGGGGTGATGAAATTTTTTGGCAGACATGCCCTCTTGTCTCGGGGGTGAGGATTACAGGATAAACGCAACATAGAGCCGAACCGGTAGCAATACTGGAACGACCGGGGTCGACCACCGAACCTGCCTGCCCAATAGCAGGCTTTGTGTTACAGCTAACTGCCTCGTGAAGGTTCGAACCCTTCCCCTACAGCAGGTTTTTCTAGTTTTTAGCCCTTGCCGGTTTCCGGTGAGGGTTTTTTATGCGGAAATATTGTTGTTTTGTGATGAATTTTGATGTGTTCCGTGTGGCACGGAACCATGGCGATTAAAAAAATGCCCTTACGTTAAACGTCTTAAACGATTTAAACGCCTTAAACGATTTAAACGAACAAAAACCCCATGGCCCAAAAAAAGCTGCTCCGTTTCGCTCAGATCAAAACATTCCCCAACGTACTTGAATACCCGGAAAATATGAAGGGGAACTGGCAACGGCATTTTGGAAACGAGCATCCGATTGTACTGGAACTGGCCTGCGGGAGAGGCGAATACACGGTAGGATTAGCCAAATTATACCCGGACCAAAACTTCATTGGTGTTGATATCAAAGGGAACAGGCTTTATATCGGAGCTAAAAAAGCAATGGATACCCGTTTGACCAATGCAGCTTTTCTGCGTACACAAATTGAGCAGCTTCCCCATTATTTCAACACGGATGAAGTAGCTGAAATTTGGATCACTTTTCCCGATCCTCAATTACGGACTTCGAAAGCAAAAAAGAGATTGACCCATCCCAGGTTTTTACGGCTCTATCGGCAAATCTTGAAAAAAGATGGTAATATCCATCTCAAAACCGATTCTCCAGCGTTGTATGAATTTACCCGCAACCTTAGGGAAATGTACCATTTAACTATGTTAGCCGACACGGATAATATTGCCGTTACTCATGAAGGAGATCCTGCGTTGAATATTAAAACACATTATGAATCACTCGACATAGCACAAAGCAAAAAAATCCACTATCTGCGGTTTTCCCTTCCGGAAACAGTGCCCGATTTAGATGCAGCATTACAGGAAATTTTAAAAATCAGGGAACAATCCGGTAATCAGTTTGTATAATTACCAATGTGATTTATATAATATGCCAATATTTTATAAATCTTATCCCGAATGCTTTCGGGAGTAAATGCCGATGGTATCAAACAAATAGTACAATGAGGCGATAGCCGATATTGGACTATATTGTTTGTCCAATCGGTATTATTTCATACAAACCCTGAAAATGGCCGAAGAACTGATAGAAGGAATTGATTTTTATTATAACGAAGAGGGTTATTGCGTGCTCACCGAATTGTACCACATCAAAAAGGGGTTTTGTTGTGGTAATGGCTGTAAACACTGTCCCTTTCAATATGAAGCGGTACCCGAACCAAAACGTTCAGAAATTCTACTGGCCAAATCAACTGCTTGATGCCTCCCTCTAAAAAAGTAAAGCCTAATCAGGAAAAGCCTTTAGAAACCGGCAATCTCAAAAATTATCGTTTTTTTGAAGATGTATATGATGTAGTAAGGCTGATTCCAAAAGGCAGGGTAAGTTCCTATGGCGCCATCGCCGCTTATCTGGGAACCAAACTCAGCGCCCGAATGGTGGGCTGGGCCATGAATGTGGCTCATCATGCGCATCCTCCGGTACCGGCACAAAGAGTGGTAAACCGAAATGGGATGTTAACCGGTAAGCACCACTTTGCTACACCTACTGCTATGGAAGAAGCATTGAAAAAAGAAGGGGTAATTGTACTGAACGATCTGGTTCAATCGTTTTCGAATGTTTTTTGGGATCCTGCGGTTGAACTTGAAATGCGTTTGTAAGCATATTCTTACTTCTCAGTAACTCATTCACTTTCTCAGCAAGGTCTCCGGGACGGGACCTTGCGTACCTCTTTCCTCTTTCTCAGCAATGTTCTCCGGAATGGGAAACGTTGCGCACGTTGCGTACTTCTTTCTTCGCATTACTTTTCTCTCTTTCCCAGCAAGGTCTCTGGAACAGGACCTCTGTTTCTCAGCAAGGTCTCCGGAACGGGACCTGAGAAGGTGAAAAGAAACTAACTTTACCTATAGAACAATTCAATGTTACCATTACCATTTTACAATGCCTGAAAAAACTTTCGAAGGGAAAATCACTTTCATTCATCATGAAAAAAACCGGGCGGTACTGGAGTATCTTGAAAAAGATAAAATGAAAACCATCCAGGTCGGTCTGGATGATAAGAAAAAACCTATCACTACAACAGCAGTCAGGCCACACCGTTATCTCATAGGCGATACGGTTCGCTTCACCCTATCCCAAATGAATGGAAAAATATCGGCCGGTAACATCAGGTACCTCTATAATAATACCCTCAGTAAACTGATTCATCAGGCTGAAGAAGTGAACAAGTTTGCCGGCTATGTGAAACTGGCCGACAACCGCTATTTCATCAAGGAAATTGAAAGCTATCTTTTCTTTCCGCTTCATATCGGCACATTCGAAATTCCTCCTGTGGAAACCGACACAGATAAGCCGGTGTTTTTTAAACTCGAACAGTTGCACAACCCCGAAAAAATTACTGCTGTTTTATACAACCACGAATATCTTCCCGGATTTCTCAAAGCCATCCAGCATCACAAGAAACAAATAGTTACGGAAGCAACTGTAACCAAAATTTCCACTTATGGCGTATACGCCTTCCTGTTTGATCCGCAAATCAAAGTGAAACTTCCTGTTGATGCATGGATGAATATAGCTATCAGTGAGGGAACATTAAAGGAAGGAAGCCAAATATCCGTGATGATTACACACCTCAACAGCGACCGCATCGTAATAAAAAGAATTGAAGCTCCTATCCATAATACGGATGAATCATCCAATACACCAGTACCCCGGTAACAGCCACATAAAACCAAACCGGCCAGGTGAACCGCGTGAGTTTACGGTGTTTGCTATATTCGCCGATCAAAGCCCGATAGGCCGTAAAAAGAATGAATGGAAGGATAATGCCTGCTAACGGGATATGAGTAATCAGCAGGAAATAATAAACCATCCGCATACTTCCGGCCGACAACTTCTCTTCATCAGATAATATGCCGTCGTGATTAAGATCGCCGTAACGTGTATCGCCAGCCAGCAAATGATGGGCAATATAACTCAGTAAAAACAACACGGAAAGCAAAATCGCAGCAAGCATGATTTTTTTATGCAGCTCGTATTTTTTTTGCTTTACACTAAACAATCCCGCAACAAGCAATACTGCTACCGTACCATTAATTATGGCATTGAAAGTGGCAAAAACATGTATATCGAAAGGGAGGTTTACTGCTAACTTAACCTTGCTGAGTATTACTACAGCAACAAAAACTACTATTGAAACCGTGAAAATGAAAATCCTTGCTTTGGCATCGTTCTTTTGTAATGATGGTGCTAACATTATTTAATCTTTTTATTTCTGTTCAACAATGAAACCAATAATATGGTTAACCCGATACCCAGAAAAATTACCGGGAGATAAGGTATAAACCCGCGGAGTATGGAAGGCCGTTTCCGGTCGCGCTCCAACATGAGTGTGGGGATATCCATAGCGAGACGGGCCAGTTTCAACGTATCAAAACCATTGTACCATCCTCTTACTACATGGCTGGAATCGAGCAGAAAAAAGTTTTCGGTATGGATAAACGCAGTATCTACATTCACATCAGCGATGCTTGCTTTCAATTCATTTAAAGCGAAATCGTAAATGTCTTTTTTATCGCCGGTAACAAACCACCAGGTATCATGATTCACATTGAACCTATCGGCAAATTTACGAAGCTGCGCCACGCTATCGTATTCAGGATCTACGCTGATGGAAATGAACTGTACAATGGAGTCGTTTTTTTGAAAGGAATCCTGCAGTTTTTTCATGTTGCGTGCCAGACCCGGGCAAATAGACGGACACCTGCTGAAGAAAAAATCAATCACCAGTATTTTCCCTCTCAACTGGTTCAATTCAACTTCCTGGCCCATTTGATTGGTGAACTTCATATTCCGAACGGAATGCCAGGCCGTATCATTCAGCATCTTGCCTTTGCTTTCTTTCACCGTAACGCTATCGTAAAAATATCGTTTCGGCATGTGCACGGCATCCTTACTGTAATATTTTACAATCCAATATCCTGTTAAGGGTACCAGTAAGGTGACGATTAATGTGAGGAGGGCTTTTCGATTCACACTTTTTATTTTTTATAGCACTAAGCAAATGAGGTTAAAAAAAACCATCGGACGGTATATCGCACGATGGTTACAAATCATGAAATATTTTCAGGTTAGTCTTTCGCCCCTTTCTCCGTTGCTGCAGGTACAATTTTTTCTGTTTTATTAAGCCTGCTGCCTGCATCGGTATTGCGCATATTCTTCCAGCTGTTTCCATCCGCCAAAAAGGCGATGATGAACCATACGAAAAGAATCAGAGGCACTACTATCGTCATGATGAAATTACGGATCTCATCGCCCAGGTGCATGAAAACAGAAACGATATAATATGCTTTGGCGAGCGTGAGTAAGACGATAACAATTTTTGTTGCCAACACGGAACTGTATCCAAGATGCCCATGCTGTGCATATAGAAAATAGCCGAGCCCTAGTTCGATAATGGTTAAAACAGATAATACCCAGAAAATTTTCCAAATGCGCTTGGTTCCCCCGGTATGCTCGGGATGAAAAGTGATTTCTGAAGAAGATGTATGTGCAGACATGTGATTGATTTAAAAGTTTAGCAATTTGAAATGATGCTGTTATACCAGATAAAAGCAAAGGAATACGAATACCCAAACGAGATCTACAAAGTGCCAGTAGAGACCTGCTTTTTCTATCATTTCATAATGCCCGCGCTGATCAAAATGGCCGAGTTTGGTTTTGAAGTACATCACGATATTGATCACCACACCACTGAAAACATGAAAACCGTGGAAGCCGGTAATACCGAAAAAATATCCTCCAAATGCGATAGGCCCACTATGTGTGGCATGTAAACCTGAAGCGGATATCTGGCTGATCAGTTCGGCATTCGACAATTCAGCACCTGTATGTGCCGCCCCTGCAGCACCATGATGAAGGGTTCCTGCAATTTTTACCAACTGGTCGTGTGGTGTTTTTTGCAATGCAGCTAACATGGCATCATGGGGCAGATCAGTGCCCCAGGGATTTGCTTTAACTGTAGTAGGAATAGCAGATAAAGTACCATCAGAAAGAAGTGCTACATGTTCGCCGGTAAGTAAATGCGTCCACTCCCAGGCCTGGCAACTTAAGAAAGCCAATCCGCCGATAATGGTAAGGATCATGTATTTCTCCACTCCTTTGCGGTTCATATTATGGCCTTCGTGTACCGCAAGCACCATCGTAACCGAACTGAAAATCAAAATAAAAGTCATCAAACTCACAAAAGCGAGTGGTAAGTTGGCATGGCCGGCAAAAGGGAAAGAATTGAATACTTTGTTGGGATCAGCCCAATCGTTAACACTAAACCGTATGGTACCATAACTGATCAGAAATGCGCCGAAGGTGAAGGCATCACTCATCAGGAAGTACCACATCATCACTTTACCGTAGCTTGCGTTGAACGGACTTCTACCACCGTTCCACCATTTAGTGCCTGCAGGAATTGCTGTTGTTGACATAAGCGTTAATTCAATTATCTAAATAAGCCGTTTTAAATTTTATTTTACCTGATCATCAATAAAAAAAGCAATAAATAAATCCATAATAAATCTACAAAATGCCAGTAAGTACTGATCAGGTCTACCGGTACAAAACTGTAAGTTCTTGTTTTGATGCTGAAAGCTTTAAGCGACATCAGCACCAGTGCAATGATTCCCCCAACCACATGTGCCCCATGCAAACCCACAATCACATATAAAAAGGAATACGATACATTGGCTTGCAAAGTAATTCCTGATTTCCACAACTGACTGAACCCGATTATCTGTAATACAATAAAAACGATACCAAGTAACAGCGTAGCCAGCATAAGCTGTCTGTAACGGGCCATGGCTCTTTCCTTAAACGCTTTAGTGGCAAGGTAAACTGTAAGGCTGCTTAATAATATTGCAGCAGTACTGTACCAGAATGCCACCGGCAAATCGAAGGTCACCCAGTTGGCCTGATTACGTTTTACGATGTAAGCACTGGTTAAACCGGCAAACATCATGATAATACTTCCGATCCCAACCCACAAAGTGAACTTATGCGGATGAATCTTATTTTGTTTTTGTATCGCCACGTTGAACATTTCTCCAAACTCCAAGAGTTATTTTATGAAACCCATTACGACCGGATCTTATCAGCATACAAGCTTAAAAAAACGATCATCAAATAAAAATAAGAACTGAACATTACTTTCCTTGCCGAAGGGATATCCATTTTCAACAACAACATCACACTCACATAAACCATAAACAAATTGCAGCCCAGCAAAATCCACATGCTTACCATTCCGCTGATATGATACAGATAAGGCATCAGCCCGATAGGTATCATCAATGCGCTGTACATGATTCCCTGTATGGCGGTAAACCTGGTGGGTCCCTTATCACTTGGCAACAGCTTGAATCCTGCAGCACTATAATCTTTGTGCGCCACCCAGGCAATTGCCCAGAAATGAGGAAACTGCCAAAGGAACTGGATGGCAAAAAGAATCCAACCACCGGTCCATACATTGTTACTGCCTTCTTCAAAGCTGGCTACCCATCCTATTAAACAGGGTAGAGCACCCGGAATGGCTCCCATCAACACTGCAATGGAGTTTACCTTTTTCAACGGCGTATAAATAAACCCGTATAAAACAAGGCTGAGCAAACTCAGCAAAGCAGCTTCGGTACTAAAACGGTACATGATCAGGATCCCTAAAGCCCCGGTAATTCCTGCAAATGCCCAGGCTTCATTTTCATGCATTCGGCCACTTGCAACGGGCCGTGATGCCGTTCGCTTCATCAGCTTGTCGGTGTCTTTCTCCAATATCTGATTAATGGTATTGGCAGATCCGGTAACCAGCATGCCTCCGGTAAAAAGTAAAAGAACTTCCAGCAGATCGAACCTGATATTGGGTGCCAGCAGGTAACTGATAACCGTGCTGAAAACCACCATGAAACTTAAAGTGAATTTGATTAAAAGAAAATAATCTTTCACCTTACTGGCCAATACAAACGAAGTTGAATTGGATATGATGTTCTTTTCCTGCATGTATATATTCAGCTTAGCTTTCAATAAGTTAAATAACTTACTTCAACCAGTACTGATTTATTAAATTTGAACGGCTTCGCCGGATCAATGATCTTTACTTTCATCAGCACCTACCGGAGTAGTTTGCGTGATGAATTCTTTTCCATCCTTACCATAATCATATGCCCAACGATGTACTTCAGGGATTTCTCCTTTCCAGTTGCCATGCCCAGGACGGATAGGTGTTGTCCATTCAAGGGTATTTGCACCCCATGGATTTTCAGTAGTCACCCTGCGGCCTTTCCATATGCTATAGAAGAAGTTGATTACAAACAAGAGTTGCACAGCAAATACAATCATCGCAACCAAACTGATGAATTCATTAAGTCCACCAAACATTTTAAAGGATTCCCAATTTGAGAAATCATAATAACGGCGGGGCATACCTGCTAAACCTTCATAGTGCATCGGCCAGAAAATAAGATAAGAACCGATGATGGTGACCCAGAAGTGGATATAGCCCATGGTATTATTCAGGTAGCGGCCAAACATTTTAGGGAACCAATGGTAAACACCGGCAAACATGCCGAAGAACGACGCCACGCCCATTACGATATGGAAGTGAGCGATTACAAAATAAGTATCATGTAAGTGAATATCCAATGCAGAGTTTCCCAGGAAGATACCGGTTAATCCACCGCTGATGAAAAGGCTCACAAAACCAATGGCGAAAAGCATTGCCGGTGTGAAGCGGATATTTCCCCGCCATAATGTGGTAAGCCAGTTGAATACTTTAATGGCCGACGGCACCGCAATCAATAGCGTGAGCAATACGAAGATGGAACCGAGGAAAGGATTCAATCCGGTTACAAACATATGATGCGCCCAAACCAGGAACGCGAGTACACAAATAGCGAATAAAGAAGCCACCATCGCCATGTAACCGAAAATAGGTTTCCGGCTGTTAACTGATAAAATTTCAGAAGACATACCCATTGCCGGCAACAGAATAATATAAACCTCAGGATGGCCTAAGAACCAGAACAAGTGCTGGAACAAGATGGCACTTCCTCCTTCGTTCGGTAAAATTTTTCCCGCTACTACGATATCACTGAGAAAGAAACTTGTGCCCAGGTTACGATCGAACAACAATAAAATAGCACCGCTCAACAATACCGGGAAAGAAAGTACCCCTAAAACTGCAGTAAAGAATAATGCCCAAATGGTTAAAGGCAAGCGGGTCATGGTCATTCCCTTGGTACGCATATTGAGGATGGTAGTGATATAGTTCAATCCGCCCAATAGTGAAGAAACAATGAACATCGCCATGCTTACCAACCAAAGGTCCATACCGATTTTACTTCCTGAGGAAGCTTCACCCAATGCACTAAGGGGAGGATATACCGTCCAACCACCGCTTGCAGGCCCTGTTTGAACAAATAAAGAGGCCATCATGATTACTGAAGCGAGGAAGAAAAACCAATAGCTCAACATATTCAACATCGGCGAAGCCATATCGCGGGCACCGATTTGTAAAGGGATCAGAAAGTTGGCAAAAGTTCCACTAAGCCCTGCCGTTAGTACAAAGAAAACCAGTATCGTACCATGCATGGT
Source organism: Sphingobacteriales bacterium (assembly GCA_026391525.1). GTDB lineage: Bacteria > Bacteroidota > Bacteroidia > Chitinophagales > Chitinophagaceae > Ferruginibacter. Next base: position 14,334 of record JAPLEF010000075.1, on the reverse strand, counting down.
TACCAGAGCATAATAAAATTCGGGTTGCAGTTTACCACCCTTCGCCCAATGACCCAGAAAATCTTCCAGCCATGGAAAGCTTTGATTAGGATAACCGAGTTGTAATCTGAAGATTACAGAAAATAATCCTCCGATGATAGCCCAAATAATACCTGTTATCAAAAACTGGCGGGCAATCATTTTATGATCCTGGCTGAATACATACTTCGAAATGAATGTTTCATGATGATGATGCTCATGATGTTCATCTGCATGCCCGGTATGCAAAACTGACTCTTGTAATGAAATGGTACTGCTCATGATCTTATTATTAAAAAAAGTTTAATTTGATTTAGGTACTGCAATGGCTATAGGAGCCGATTGGGTACTATCTACAGCCTGATTGTTTCCTCCCGGATCTTTTTCAGGATGAAGCGTAAAATATTCTGGTTTTTGCGAAGCAAGCCACTTGTTGTAATCTGCTTCACTTTCAACAACAATCACACCACGCATGGAAAAGTGCCCTTTTCCGCACATCTGGTCGCAACTGATTTCATAAACGAAATTAGGATTACCTGTTCGCACTTTCATTTCTTCAGTAGTGTACTGTGGTGTGAACCACATGGTAGTAGGTATACCAGGAACTGCATCCATTTTCATGCGGAAATGAGATAATCCTACATCGTGAATCACATCCATTGCATTGATCACCAGTTTAACGGGTTTATCTACCGGCAGGTGCATCACTGTGGTATGCAAATCATCCCAACTCTCCGGGTCTTCAAAATCAACACCAAGTGTGTTTCCCAACGGCTGATTGTACAACTTATAACTTTTTTTACCCAACACACCATCTTTACCGGGATAGCGCATGTCCCAGGCAAACTGATGACCTGTAATTTCTACCAGCACCGAATTTTTTGGAGCATCATTGGTAAATTTGAACCAGTTCTTCAATCCAAACACCACCAGTACGGTAAGGAAAATGGCTGGAACGGTTGTCCATAAAAGTTCGAGTTTATTATTATGCGGAAAAAAATAAGCTTTTTGTCCTTCTTTTTCCTGGTATTTGAATGCAAACCAAAATAAGAGTACTTGTGTGATAACAAAAATGACACCGGTTACTCCGATGGTGATATAAAGCATAAGGTCTACCTGCTCTCCCTCCACAGAAGCCGAACCCTGGGGAAATAAGGTTTTGCCATAATACAATTCATTACAATACCATACGCCGATCAAGCCCAGCACCAGAAAGGCTACCATTAAAAAACCGTTGATCTTATTGTTCTGTTTTCTGGATTTCTCTTCTCCCTTTAACACACTAACGTACTCACTGGCTTTAGAAATCTGAAAGATGACCAGAAAAATCATTGCTACAATGATGACCAAAAAAAACTCCTTCATTTTGATAATTTTTTAAGCTTCATTTCCCATTTAGGGATATTCTGTTTATTCAAGTTTATCGCTTAATAATTTCTGATGCAAAGCTATTTCAAATCTTGCATGGAAATTATTTTGTTTAAACCTTAGGTATGGTGAATCATACTTTCTTTAAGGAAAGGATGATTTCTTGCCAGTAAGGAATGTCGAGTGAGGTATTGGCCTACGCCCCACATGATTACCCCGATGAACAAAGCCCCGATACCAAACTCAAAGGGCATCATTTCGGCATGAGCGCCAAGAGTACCCGGCATTACCATCTGGTACATATCTATCCAGTGCCCGAAAATGATCAGGATGGCCATGAATGTAATCAGCGTCCAGTTTCTTTTCGCATTGCGTTTCATTAAAATGAGCAAAGGGCAAAGAAAATTTACAATCAGGTTAAAAAAGAATATTCCTTTATAAGGTCCGGATCTTTCGGCTGTTCCGATCCTTTCCACAAAATATTTGGTTTCCTCAGGCTGGTTACTGTACCAGATCAGCATGTATTGCGAAAACCAGAGATAAGTCCAGAAAACCGAAAAGGCAAACATGAATTTTCCTACATCATGCAGATGTTCTTCCGTAACGTATTCCAGTTGATTTTGATTTTTAAGGTAGATGATGAACAACGCTACCAATGCCATACCTGATACGAAAGTGCTTGCAAAAGTATACCAGCTGAACATGGTGCTGTACCAATGTGCATCGATACTCATCACCCAAAGCCAGGGAATGGTAGATGCAACGGTAAGTCCGAAGAATACGGTATACAAAGAAGCCCAAACCGTGTTTTTATAAATCCATTTTTTACCGGTTTCATAATCCATTGGTCCGTTCTTATCCGATTCGAGGCTGAGGCTGCGCATCTTTCTGCCCAGTAGCCACCATAATACTATTGCGATTGCAGACCAGATGGTATAGAAAGTAGGATTCAGAAAACCGCTTTTACCGTTCAATATTTTATCATTAGCCACAGCTTCCTTATCTAACCAATGATAAATATCGGTTCTTCCACCCCAGATGATAGCCATCAATACAATAAAAGTAATGATACCCAAAACAGGTACCACGCTTGAAATGGCTTCCGGTACCCTGCGAAGGGCAACTTGCCATCCCCCCATCGCCATGGTGGTTACACAAATAAAAAACATAGAAGCATTTACTACTAACAACCAATACACGCTGTTTTGGAGCAATACAGCCCAAAAACGGGTGCTCCCGGAATGTTCTCCGCCATGGCCATGTGCAGGCGCAGAAAATGGATGCAGCATGATAAAGCCATACAATAATGCGAGCACACCTGCCACGATCAAACCCCAGGTCCATTTCTTATAGCTGCCCGGTAATTCAAATTGATTGTTCATCGAATAAACTTTATTTTTTATAAAGACTTTTTCCTGTTGATCGTTTCAATGAAAAAAGCTTGTTTCTGATTTTATCTTTACTTTTTTACAGCTATTGCTGTAGAATCTGTTTTTGCTACTGCTTTGGCTGCTTCAACGGTTGGTTTCGGTTGTAAACTCCGGATATATTTCACAATCATCCAGCGTTGTTTACGATCAAGTTGAGAAGCATAACTGCCCATCAGGTTCCTGCCGTAGGTAAGGGAATGAAACATAGTGCCATCTGCCATATCAATATATTGCTGCAGGGTCAGGTTTGCAATTCCACCAATTTTACCTGAAGTGGAAATCGGGCCGTTACCCAATCCTTTCTCTCCATGGCAAATGGCGCAATTGATATTGTACAATCGGGCCGTTTCATCCATTTCTGCCTTCGTCATTTCAGTAATCGGATTCATCACCGTTGCACTCAACTTATAACCATTGGTATCGTTAGGAATTGTATAAGGAAATAATTCGCCTCTTTTTATAGTTCCGGCAACCGGTTGGCTGTTATAGTAAATCTTATTTCCTCCTTTATCGGAAGGATCATTTGTGATGATGGAAGAATCGTATTCTGCATAGGTTTCATAACTGCGGCTGTATGCCATATCAGGCATGTAAATCTTTCCCGGCTTACGCTTGCTGTCGCAACCGGTAAACATCACCCACATCAGCAGAACCATTCCAGCTATTGTTGCAAATTTTTTCATTATTCTTTTACGCATTAATGTTTCAAATAAATAAACAGCATTCTCTTTATCAATACCCTTTTTCTTCGCGGTAAAGCTTTTGTTCCCTGTCGTAACGCCCTATCCACCATCCGGTTTCAGCAACCTGTACATTGATTTCCTGAGCACCCGATTTTTCGAGGAATTGCTTCACTTCCGATTCATTGGTTTTTTCGGTACACTCAATGGCCATTACAAAAAGATCATCTGTTGCCCTTGGGTGAAAATGATGTTTCTTCACAAAAGGAGATAATTGACAGAGATAACAAAAAGTAAGCACCATACCCACTGCAGAAAAAAGAACGGTAAGTTCGAAGGTGATGGGTATCCATGCCGGTAACGCAAAATGAGGTTTACCACCAATGTTCAGCGGCCAGTCTTTGGTAAACACCCAGCTCATAAAAGTAAGTGCCGTGGTGGTACCGGTGATCGCATAAATAAATCCTGCGGTGTGTAAACTGGTTTCGCGGAGGCCCATCGCATGATCTAATCCATGCACCGGAAAAGGGGTGTAAACATCATGTATCTTGTATCCTGCCCTGCGCACATTCTTCACAGCAGGAAACAATACCTTTTCATCATCAAATGAGCCTACAATAAATTTTTTAATTCCTCCGGCCATATTTTTAAGCTTTGGGCTGTTTGCAAATGGCATCCAGCTTATTATGATTCAAAAAATAATTTCTTTTTCTCTTTCCTTAATGCGCGTGCTCCACTTTTTCAATATAAAATTTTTCTGCATCCGTTTTTTCAATATCCGTCATCTTCATCTTGTAATTCTCTCCACTGGTTTTCAAAATCGATTTGATTTCCGCAACAGCAATCACCGGGAAGTATTTTGCAAAGAGGAAGAAGCAAGTGAAGAACAATCCGAATGTTCCAAGGTAGAATCCGATCTCCCAAATGGTAGGACTATAATAAGTACTCCAGGAAGAAGGCAGGAAGTCGCGGTAAATAGAAGTAACGATAATTACAAAACGCTCGTACCACATACCGATATTCACCACGATGCTCATGAAGAAAGTCACGGCAATATTTCTGCGCAATTTGCGGCTCCAGAACAACTGCGGAGAAACCACATTACAGAACATCATCAGCCAGTAACTCCATCCATAAGGACTGAACAAATTGGCACGGTTCTGACTAAATGCATACCACTCGTATGGATTCTGTCCGTACCATGCAATGAACAATTCGGTGAGATAGGCACAACCTACGATACTACCGGTAAGTACAATTACCTTATTCATCGCCTCAATATGGCCCATAGTGATGTAATCCTGTAATCCCATCACTTTACGTACCACAATCAATAGGGTTTGCACCATGGCAAATCCGCTGAAGATCGCACCAGCCACGAAGTAAGGAGGGAAGATGGTGGTATGCCATCCCGGAACGATAGAAGTGGCAAAGTCGAATGATACGATAGTGTGTACTGAAAGTACCAGCGGTGTACTTAAGCCTGCCAATACCAGGGAAAGCGATTCATGACGTTGCCAGTGTTTGGTACTTCCTGTCCATCCGAATGAAGCAATGCCATAAAGCATTTTGCGCAATTTGGTTTTGGCGCGATCGCGAACTGTAGCCAGATCGGGCAACAAACCGGAATACCAGAATAATAAGGAAACGGTAAAATAAGTTGATATCGCAAATACATCCCAAAGTAAAGGCGAATTAAAATTCACCCATAGCGGACCACGGCTGTTGGGGTAAGGCAATACGAAGAATGCCATCCAAACCCTACCCATGTGCCAGATGGGGAACTGGCCTGCACACATTACGGCAAAAATAGTCATCGCTTCAGCAGCACGGTTTACACCGGTACGCCATCCCTGACGGAAGAGGAGCAAAATCGCAGAAATCAGGGTTCCCGCATGACCAATACCTACCCACCATACGAAGTTGGTAATATCCCAACCCCATCCGATGGTTTTGTTCAGGTTCCATTGACCGATACCATACGTCACTTCACGGTAAACACTGTACACCCCGAAAAGCAGCAAACCCACACTGATGTAAAAACCGATGTACCAGAGGCGGCTCGGTTTCATTTCAATCGGGCTGATGATGTCTTCCGTTACCTGGTGATAGTCTTTGTTACCATCTACCAGCGGTTCCCTTTGCTGTGATTCATATTTGAGTAATGACATAGCTTATTTTAGCTTTAAGCCCCAAATTGCCCGGGGCTGTTGGTCTGAATATTTTAAATCTATTATTCTCTTCTCTGGTACAGATCAATGCGCTGCTCCGGCTGGTTTTTTTTCTTCTTTAGCAGCATGTGCTTCATGAGCTCCTGCTACATGTTCTTCTTCCACTCCAACATGACGATCGGTATTCCTGATTTTGGCCAGGTAACTAACGTTGGGGAGTACGTGCAATTGCTCGAGTACATAAAAATTCCTGTTATCATCGGCACGTGCCAGCGACACTTCACTTTCCTTATCGTTCACATTACCAAAACTGATCGCCTGAGTAGGACAAGCCTGCATGCAAGCTGTTTTAACATTGCGAACCAGTGCCGGATCTTGTTTCTTTTTTGCTTCGAGTTTATTTTCCTGTAAGCGTTGTACACAGAAAGAACATTTTTCAATAACCCCTCTCGAACGAACAGTTACATCCGGATTCAATACCATGCGTGTAAGGTCGTCGTTCATCTGGAAAGTAACTTCATTGAGATAAGTACCTCTTAGTGGCTCCTGGTTATCGGCAAAACTGTCGGCCCCGGTATAATCCAGCCAGTTGAAACGGCGAACTTTATACGGGCAGTTGTTGGCGCAATAACGGGTTCCGATACAACGGTTATAAGTCATTTGGTTAAGCCCTTCACTGCTATGGTTGGTAGCGGCAACCGGACATACATTCTCACAAGGAGCATTATCGCAATGCTGGCACATCATGGGTTGAAAAACCACATCAGGATTTTTTACATCCCCGGTAAAATAACGGTCGATGCGCAACCAATGCATTTCATGTGCTTTCTGCACCTGAATTTTACCAACCACACTCACATTATTTTCAGCTGTACAGGCCACCACGCAAGCGCTGCAACCGGTACAGGTATTTAAATCGATGCTCATGCCCCATTTGATGCCCGGCTTTTCGAAATTCGGGTAAATGGTACCATCCTTTACAAAATCTGTTTTGCCTTCTGCAAGAAGTGCCGTTCTTTCATGGCGTGGTTCTGCGAGCAATTCTTCCGGATTTGCGAGATAAGATTTCAGATTGGTTTCAAAAATGATGGGCCTGCTTTCAGAAGAACCATGCACCTGAGTTTGTGCCAAGGGGTATTCCTTATCTGTTTTTGAAACCGTTGCAGCAACGGTGTATATAAACGAATTGCCATCGAAACCTACCATTGGATAAGCGTTCTGACCTGCACCCGTAGCTGATCGACCGATGCGTTCCAATGAAAGTTTTTCATCTGCACTTTTACGTCCATATCCAAGTGCAATGGCAATGGTCTGGTTATTTACACCCGGTAAAATAAGCACCGGTAATTCAATCGATTTACCATTAACCGTGATTTTGACCACCGGCTTTTCCGGAGTAACTTCATAACCATCTGCCTGGCGCTGATTGTTCATGATATCGAGGCCAATAATTGTTTTAGCCAGTTCAGGCGACATTACAGCGTAATTATCCCAGGTTACTTTGGTAATAGGATCAGGCAATTCCTGCAACCAGGGATTGTTCGCCTGCGATCCATCGCCCATTCCTATTTTCTGATATAATACCACTTCGGTTGCAGAGGATACCACATTACCTAATTTACCCGCAGCAGTGGCAACAACTCCTGCATTAAAAAGTGCCGGAGCAGGAGATACCTGCATTTCGATCACACCGTCCTGAAGAGCCTTATCCCATAATTGGGCAGTGCCCAGTTTGCTGGTCCAGTAGTTGGTAATAAAAGTTTCATAATCTGCAGTAGCAGGTATATTCACAGCCGGGCTGCTAACTACTTTCCCTGCACTGTCTGTTACCACAGCAGCAGTTGGAGCAGTTGAAACGGCACCTGTCCATTTCATCAAAGAAGTTTGAAAAGCCCTTGTTTTGAATAAGGGGTTGATAATGGGTTGTTGAATGCTTACATAGCCTGATTTAGGTTCCGCATCACCCCAGCTTTCGAGCCAGTGGTGCGAAGGCAGAATATATTTGCATTGTTCGGTAGTTTCATCAAGGGTTGCATTGAAAGAAATACTTACCGAAACTTTTGAAATGGCTTCTCCCAATTTTTTTCCGTCTGCAAAACTATATACAGGATTACAACCGTAAACCAATAAAGCCCCTACATTTCCGGCACTTAAATCAGCAGCCAGTTGGGTGAATTGAGCATCTATGCCTTTACGGTAGTTAGATGTTACCGCCCAGTTGATGGTAGTTCCGTTTGCAGCAATTATTTCATTGATGGCATTTACGATAACCTGAATGTTCATATCGTTGCTTCCGCATACCACGAGCGATGCCCCTTTGCTTGCATTTAGTGCATTGGCAGCCTTGGTTATTCCTTCATTCAAAGCAGCATTGGATAATGCCGGAGCATTTACGCTGCCTCCCAATTTTGCCAACAGGTTCAGAGCAACGGCTGCAGTTTCTGATGGCTTGTGTGTAAAGCGGTCGTCGGCATTACTGCCGGTTAAGCTGAGCATACTTTCAAAATGAAAATGCCGGCTCAGTTCGGGGCGTTTTGATGTTACTTTCCGGTTTTGCGCATATTGGCTACTGAATTCAACCGGACTTAACCATGTTCCCAGGAAATCGGCGCCTAAACTTACAATCGTTTTGGCCTTATCGAAATGGTAGGAAGGCAGGGCTCTTTTTCCATAACAGGCTTCATTGGCGAGTATCAGGCCACTGTAGCTGATGGTATCGTAAACCACATGTTTACTTCCGGGATATTTTGCCAGGAAGTTATTGATTACTTGAAGCGTAGACGGTGAATGAATGGTTGAAGTGAGCAGCACTACCTGTTTGCCACTGAGATTGGCCATATTGGAGGCAATCATCTTATCAAATGCATCGAAAGTGCTTACTTCCTTGAAACTGCTGCCATCTTTTTGTAAGGGATGGCGCAAACGTGTGGTATCATAAAGATCCAGAACAGAAGCCTGTACCTGCGCACTGGTTCCGCCACGGGTTATGGATGATAATTCGTTACCCTCAATTTTAATTGGGCGGCCATCACGTTGTTTTACCACAACAGAAATGGCGTCACCACCATTTACAAAAGTTGAGGCGTAATAATTGGCTACTCCCGGAATCAGGTTATCCGGTTTTTGGAGGTAGGGCACCACTTTACGTACCGGCATTTCGCAACTTGCTGCTAACGTTGCTGCAGCAGTGCTGAATCCGAGGTATTTTAAAAAATCCCTGCGAGGTGTTTTACCACCCAACAAACCTTCACTTGCTAATTCTTCTACCGGAAGCAACTCTTCTTTGAACTCTTTTTCCGTTGACTTTGTGAAAGCTGCTGTTTCATTCAGTTCTCCGAAATTCTGCCAGTACTTCTTATTACTCATAGTTTAATAATTCGATAATTCGTAATGTACATTGTTGCTGTTGAAACCATCTCTTTCATATGCAGCCTAAGCCAACCTAATTAATGGTTCGCCCAATTTTAATAATGGCATTTCTGACATTCTGTACCGCCGATATGCTCAACGGTTACGCTGTCCATTTTATGATTCTTGATATCGTTGTGAAATTTCTCGTAAATGCTGTAGAATTTATTGCCTTCGCCGGTTTCTTTATTGAAGAAATCTACTTTGCTCTCGCGATGGCAGTTGATGCACCAACCCATGCTCAGATCAGAAAACTGGGCTACTTCACCCATTTCCTGAATATTTCCGTGACAGGTTTGGCATTGTTGTTTACCCACTTTGATATGCTGGCTGTGGTTGAAATAAACATGATCAGGAAGGTTATGTATTTTAATCCAATCAATAGGTTTGGAACCATCAGGCATTCCATCTTTATTGTTATCAGGATTGTATTGCTTGGTATCGGGGTTCCATCCGGCGTAGCTGTAAAGTTTCTGGATTTCGGCGGTGCCATTAACTGAACTGCCATCTTCCCGAACAATAGGTTCGCCTTTATATTCTTTGATCGCCATATGGCAGTTCATACATACGTTTACAGAGGGCACACTGGCATGTTTGCTATCCTGTGCACCGCCGTGGCAATACAAACAACTGATCTGGTTGGTTCCGGCATGAACTTTATGCGAATAATAAATGGGTTGTTCGGGTTGGTAATCTTTCATTCGCCCTAATCCAATTGCACCATTTATAGTATAATAACCACCCAATGCAAAAAGCAGCAAAATACCCGTCATCAGGTAGGTTTTGTTGCGGTAAAAAGGAACCGGTTCTCCTCGGTGTACCCCTTCTTTTTCATCGGTAAGTTTACGAAGATTGCTATTTACCTGTAAAAGGATGAAAGCTATCATAGCCAGTACCAGCGTGAGTATGCCGAATAAGAGACTGTTATCAGTTGCCGGTTCGCCGGCAGGCCCCGTTGTAGCTATAGGTGCAGGTGGTTTATAATTATCCACATATTTCATGATAGCATCTACTTCATCCTTCTTAAGGTTAGAAAAAGCAGTCATTACTGTAGGTTTCCATTTATCGGCCAAACCTTTAGAATAGGCATCAGAAGCAATCATTTGGGCAGGATTGGCTACCCATTTGTAAAGCCATTCCGGGTTAGGGATCCTTGATGCCCAGCCTTGAAGGGCAGGACCGGTATAATCTGCATCCGGCTTGTGGCAATTGGCACAATTGGCTTTAAACAAGGCCTCGCCGTCGGCAGCTTTCACCGCATTTCCAAAAGAAAATAAAAAAAGGAAAAGAATACTTGCTAAGGAATTGTTAATGATTTTTTTATAGCGACTCATACAATTATCGGGGCTAATGTGGGTAAAAATCCTGATTCGGGTACAAAAGTAAGGCAGGATGTTGACAATATATCAACATTGGGAAAAAAAATTTCGCTCATCTGACGTGTATTTCAAGGCTTTGCAAACAGAAACCCGCCATGATTGTCATGCAATTGTAAACAGTTTTACAACCCTAAAGAATGCTAAAAAATTTACCCTGTAGATCAGGATGTTTTCCCCAATTTTGCAGCATGTTCAAAAAACTGAAACAACGATGGAAAGTAAATAACCTTAACCTGTTTCTGGTTATCTGCACTTTTGCCATAGGCGGCAGTTTATGTGGCTGGGTTGGTCGTAAAATACTGTTATTTACAGGGTTAGAAAAAAATGGACTTTGGTTTTTCTTATATATTCTCCTCATCACACTTTTATGGCCGGTTTGTGTACTGCTGGTAAGCATCCCGCTCGGGCAATTTCGATTTTTTCGCAATTATATCAATAAGGTATTCAGGAGGTTTGGAAAAGGAAAGCCAACTGCTACCCATATAGCTATTTTTGCGAGTGGTGCCGGAACGAATGCCGCTAATCTGATCCGATATTTTAAAGAATTGCCAGAGGTAGCTATCAAAGTTATTGTTTGTAACCATGCAGAGGCCGGGGTGATGCAAATAGCGGGTGATCATCATATCAATACCATGCTGATCAACAAAAAAATCCTGAACGACCCCAAAGGATGCCTGCTCCATCTTCAACAACAAGGTATTCAGTACATTATTCTGGCCGGTTTCTTGCTAAAAATTCCGCCACCTATTGTTGAAGCCTACCGGGATAAGATCATCAATATCCATCCTGCATTACTACCCAAATATGGAGGAAAAGGAATGTATGGCCACTTTGTTCATGAGGCTGTTATTGCCAATGGCGAAAAAGAAAGCGGTATCAGTATACATTTAGTAGATGACCATTACGACCATGGAAAACTGCTGTTCCAAGCAGCCTGCGCTGTTACTGAAGATGATGATGCCATTACCCTGGCAAAAAAAATTCATGCACTCGAGCAGCAACATTTCCCTTTGGTAGTGCACGAATATCTCAAAAAGCAAAATCAACGTTAAACATAGGCAAGCCTCATAACTTGCCGGTAATTTCTTCCTAATATTATCTTTTGTAAACCATTTCTATTGCGATTTTTCTTTACGCAGCTGTTTATGTTCCTTATCTATTGCCCCGTATCGGCGCAACTTACGGTGCAGGGCACTGTATTCGACATCAGTAAGGTAAATTATGTAGAGAACGTTAGAGTGGTAAGTACCGGCGGAATGATTGCTTTTACCGATAGTTTGGGTCGATATCATATCATGGTGACCGAAAAAGATTCTATTAGTTTCATTTATCTCAACAAACCAACGCAGCAATTTGCAGTTGCTTCCATTGCAGACCCTGGTCGTTTTGATATCTCTCTTCGGGTACCGGTGAAAGGTAAATACAGTATGCTCAAAGAAGTTACGGTTTATGCCAAAACTTACCGCGCAGATTCTCTCGAAAACAGGAAGGCTTACGCAGATATTTATGATTACCGTAAACCCCGAGTTGAAACTTCCGTTTCGCCAACAGGAGGTGTAGGAATGGATATCGCTGAACTGGTAAATATGTTCAGGTTTCGGAGAAATAAAAGGATGAAAGCTTTTCAGCAAAGACTGGAAGCCGAGGAACAAGAGAAATATGTGAATTACCGTTTCAGTAAACCCTATGTGAGAAGGGTCACCGGTTTGCAAAGTCCGGAACTCGACAGTTTTATCGTTTGGTACCGTCCCGATTATGAATTTACTCGTGCTGCAGATGAAATACAATTCAATGAATATATCCTGAACGCCCTGTACCATTTTCAAAAAATCACTTCTAACAGCCCTGCCCGAAAACCCGAAGATTAATTCACTTTTTTTGATAGCTTCAATAAACTTGTTTAGCTTATACGCTTAAACTTTACCCATGAACCCGGCGGCACCCGTAAAAAATACCGATCGCGAGCAATTTATGGACATCCTCAGGGGTATTTCAATTTTAGGAATATTCATTGCCAACCTGCATTTTCTTTCGCTTTATAACCCGAATCAATCCCCCGCTGTAAATTATTTTCATGCCTTCGATCAGCGTATGATTTTTTTACAAGCCATGTTTGTGGAAGGAAAATTTTACACGCTGTTCAGTTTGCTCTTCGGTTGGGGCATCGCCTTGCAATTGCAAAAAGTAAATCTGGAACAACAAGGCGCCACCCGTTTGGTGAAACGAAGGCTTTGGGGCATGCTTCTTTTTGGAATGATGCATTTGATCTTGCTATGGACGGGAGATATCGTTGCGTTTTATGCCATGCTTGGATTTATATTGTTATTATTTAGAAAATCTACTGATAAAAAATTACTGGCTTGGTTTGTGCTATTGATTCTTTCTCCCATCCTGCTTTATGCACTTAAAATGAATTTCGCCTGGATGCGTGCACCTGAAAATTCTTTCTTTGATGTTTCAGATCATATTTACAAATATCTCCACCCTGCACAAGATGGGCCCGGGCGTGGCGTATCGCAAACAAGCAGTTGGAAGGAAATATGGGAACGCACGATCTCCGGTGCATTTTTCAGATACGGCTACTTGTTTTTTGTAAGCAGGATCCCAAAAGTACTGGGCATGTTTTTATTGGGGTATTACCTCGGTAGAAACAACAGGTATAAAGCCTTTTTACAAAATAAGAAATTACTCCTGCGAATTGCTGCAATTGGATTTGCCATAGGCCTGCCCTGCAATTATTTTCTCGCACAATTCATGAAAAATGAAGATCCTTACTGGAACTATGAAATCTCCGGTTGGTACCAAACTATCGTTTATGCGTTAGGGGTAGTACCTCTGGCTTTGGCTTATGCAGCTTGTATCGCGTTAGTGTACCAATCTGTTTTAGGGAAAAAAATATTACTGCTTTTTCAACCTGTAGGAAAAATGGCCTTTAGCAATTATATCCTTCATACCCTGGTGGGCATCTTTACCTTTTATGGGGTAGGGCTGGGGCTGGGGGGAAGGTATGGACCAACTGCATGGACCGCATTCGCCTTTGCCGTATTTGCCTGCCAAATTGTATTGAGCCATATTTGGCTGCGCCTATTTCATTTCGGGCCTATAGAATGGTTTTGGCGAAGCATGACTTATGGAAAATGGCAAAAAATGCTGAAGTGAAAGGTTAGCATTCCATTTCGAACAATGTGTAGGAATTGATGGTTATTAATCTGAAAAAAAATTATATGCAACTCCATCCACTGAGCACTGAAGAAGCCCGAGTAATCATCAATAAAGGAACAGAACGGCCTTTTACCGGTGAATATACCAACCTGAAAGAAGCAGGCACCTATATTTGCCGTCAATGTGACCAACCGCTTTACCGGTCGGCCGACAAATTTGATTCGCATTGCGGATGGCCCAGTTTCGACGATGAGATACCAGGAGCGGTTAAAAGAATTCCCGATGCCGACAGACAACGTGTTGAAATCGTATGCAACCAATGCGGAGGCCACCTGGGGCATGTGTTTACCGGAGAAAGGTTTACAGCTAAAGATACCCGTCATTGTGTAAACTCCATATCTATGAAATTTATAGCGGCTACTTAAATAAAATAGTTGACTGAAAATTCCAAATTGCAACTAACTCCTAATTCTATTTTTCATACATTTTTAGCTTTTTAAAATACAATCCAATTAAACATAAAATCATTTTTGTGTAAATTTCAAATTAGTGAATCCTATAGAAAATAATTTACCAAGTGAACCTAAAAATTAGTCTTTTAGCACTTTTAATTTTATCTGCATATCCCCTGTTTGCACAGCAATGTGGTTATGATGGTTATTATTTATTTGTACTAAATCCGCATCAGCAAAATAGCAATAAAAAAATAGGCGGCTTA
>JAPLEF010000012.1 GCA_026391525.1 Sphingobacteriales bacterium | reverse complement strand
TTCTAATTGACGGACCAAGTGCTTATAAAAGTGAAATAGCGCATAGTAGATATTATGCATTACCTTTTGTGAAGGACCTTCTTGATGATAATTATGTGATATTTCTTGACGATGCAAATAGAACAGGAGAAAAGGAAGTTATGCAGATGTGGAGCAACGAATTCGGGAAAAAATTCCATATTTATGCTGAAACGCTTGGAGTTTTTTATCAAGGGAATCATTTTGAATGTAATCCAATTAAAAACATAACTATAAATTGATACCGTCAATTGAATCATAATCACAACATCCTTTTCATTGCTTTTGAATTTCCGCCATTATCAAGCGGTGGCGTTCAACGTTCACTCAAATTCGTAAAATATTTGCCGGATTTCGGAATCAATCCAATAGTGGTCACCGTACGTGAAAGCGATTATCCGGCTGTTTTGAAGCAATATAAATTAGACAATAACCTTATTGAAGATCTTCCATCTGGCACCATCATTGAACGATTACCCTGCAGGGCTATTCCGGCGGATGCCAATGTCTGGTCGGGATGGTTAAGAATATATTTTTCTGTAACGGAAATATTTGATAAAACCTGGCGGCAGCCGTTGGAGCAAGCACTCCCAAAACTTATCAAAAAGTACAATCCTCAAGCCATTTATCTTACCATTCCGCCCTTTGCAATGGTTCCTTTATGGGATCGGTTATTGACAAAAATTGATATTCCACTCATCATCGATTTCCGCGATGCCTGGTCGCAATGGGCATTGGCGCCTAATGGAACTTACTGGCACTATCGCCTTAAGCTCAGAATGGAAGAAAGTATCATCAGAAAAGCTTCAGCAGTGATCTGCACCACTAAGGAAACAGAAGCCGACTTCAAAAGGTTGCATTCCGAAGCAGGTAAAGGAAAATGGGCTGTGATTCCGAATGGTTATGATGGTGATTTTGAATTACCGGATACCATTGTGATGGATAATGCTTCGGTTATCCGAATCTGTTATGTAGGTAACTTCTATTACAGCCCCGAAGCGAGAAACGACATATTCCGGCCCTGGTACAAACGAAAATTCAACAGGATCCTTCAATATGTGCCCCGAAAAGAAGACTGGTTATATCGTTCTCCTTATTTTTTCTTTCAAAGTATCAATAAGCTTTTTGAATTATATCCGCAATATCAGAATAAAGTTCAAATCCATTTTGCAGGGCATCATCAGGGATGGCTTCAAGAGCAGATTGACAGTTTAGGTTTAACAGGCTTTTGTCACCTCCATGGATATCTTAGTCATGCAGAAGCCATTAATTTCCAAAAAGAGGCTGATGTATTATTGCTCACATCCGCAAAAGTATTGAATGGCCGCGATTACAGCATCGCAGGTAAAACCTTTGAATATTTTACGATGAGCAAACCGATACTAGGATTTGTTTGTGAGGGAGCGCAGCAATCTATTCTTGAAGAATCCGGAATGGCACTGATTTGTAACCCCGACGAGCCACAACAAGCTGCCCAACAGATGCATGAACTCTTTTCAGGTGTAACGGCACTGAAGCCCAATAAAAATGCCATCCATAAATATCAGCGAAAGCAACTCACAGAACAGTTGAATGTAATCATCCGAAAAGCTATAAAACTTAAAAGTGATCGTTCTATTTAACCCCAAAATAGCTTTATCAATCTAATTTCTTTCTAGAAAAAAATGTGCGGTATAGCAGGAATAGTAGGCCCCGAAAAAAGTCAATATCCGGTAAGGCAGATGCTTCAATCCATTGCGCATAGGGGTCCAGATGGATGTTTCTATCATCAGGACAGCAATTTCGATTTTGGCCATGCCAGGTTGAGTATCATCGACCTGAGTACCGATGCAAACCAACCAATGACAGATCCTGCTAACGGAAATGTTATCATTTTTAACGGAGAAATATATAATTATCGGGAATTAAAAGCGGATATTGGTGATCGTTATGCTTTCAGAACTACTTCAGATACAGAAAGCATACTTGCAGCTTTTGCCTGTTATGGCATGTCGTTCCTTGAAAAATTAAGAGGAATGTTCGCTTTTGCGCTTTATGAAAAAAAATCGGGGAAAGTATTGATCGTCCGTGACAGGTTCGGTATCAAACCACTTTACTATAGGAGCTTGAAAGGAGCCTTGCTTTTTGCTTCTGAAATAAAGGCGATTGTTGCAGTTACTCCATCACAAAATGCAGTGAACAGTTTCAAGGCTTATGAATTTCTGGCCAATTGCCAGTTAGATACAGATGAGCAAACCCTATTCAGTGAAGTATATCAATTGAAACCTGCACATTATGCCTGGATAGAACCTTCAGGAGCAATTTCAACTTCAACCAGGTACTGGCAGTTTCCGGAACCAGGAAATAGGCGTTTCAATGAACAAGCAGAAGATGAGCTGATTGAGGTATTCAGTGAATCCATCAGGTTGCACATCCGTTCGGATGTGCCGGTTGGATGTTTTGTTTCTGGTGGAATCGATTCCTCTGCTGTTGCCAGTTTTGCAATCCGTAACCTTGAGCAGGAAAAAATGCATACCTTTTCGGCCGTTTTGCCCTATCATCATCCGGAGAATGCATTGATAACAGATTTGCTGCAAACCTCCGATCGATATGTACCACACCAATTCCTATTAGATGGTAATGATTTTTTTAAAGACATCCCTGCTTTGATTTATCATCACGACGAACCTACGATGGATGGGTCTATGTATGCCCATTACAAGCTCTGTGAAATGGCCGGGCAAAAAGGGATTAAAGTATTGCTTTCTGGTTCGGGAGGAGATGAATTGTTCGGCGGGTATTCTTCGCATCTTTATGCTCAACTGGCAAAGCTTCTTTCCACTGGGCGATTTACAAAATATTTTAAGGATGTACTAAAGCTCAGTAAACATTCCGGCTTACCAAAAAAAGACTTACTGGTAAAAAGTTTATACGAACAAATACCGTTGTCTGTCCGCAGGGGTATCAAACGCAGGCAGATCAGAAGCCGCAATCCGCATCTCACGATCGCTCCTGATTTTCCTCACTATTATCACCGCCACAACGATCCTTATTTTTCCAATATGGTCAACAATTACCTGAGCTGGTCGGCACCTCCGTTCCTTCATTATGAAGACCGTAACTCAATGGCATTTGGAGTAGAAACAAGGGTTCCTTTCTTCGACCATAAGCTGATTGAATTCATCATTCAGTTTGCATCGGAAGATATCATTGATGGCAAGAGCAAAAGCTTGCTTCGAAAATCATTTCAGCAGATTGTACCTGAAACCATTTTACAACAGAAAGGGAAATATGGTTTTCCTTCACCTATCGATCATGCCTTAAAAGGAAATGCAGAAGGAAAAGCATTGTTTTTTAACCTTGCCGGAAAGACTGATTTACTTAGGGAAAATGAAACTACTTTGATGGGTAAACGCTTTTATGAAGGCAATGGTGATTTATCTGCTTTCTGGCGAACACTCAGTTATATGATATGGTACCAGATTTTTTTCACTAAAGACAGTACAAATCTTTACCATGATGCGAAAACTGATTGATTCTATAGCCGGTCGGAAGCTTTTGCAACCTATGTTTGAATGGTTTTATACAGCCGGAGTTTATGGCATGAATTATGGCAATAACGGTTTTTTTAACATCAGTGGTGAGCTTTATGCCGCCAAAATGATCAGAAAGGCATTAGAACAACAATACAAGAGTTTCCAGCTTTTTGATGTGGGAGGAAATAGTGGCAAATATGCTTTGGCTCTAGGAAAAGTATTTGAAGGAACATCCTTTCAAATGTATTCTTTCGAACCTTCGCAAATTATATTCGATACAATGGCTGCTGCAGTGGCCATTAATCCAAAGATCCAACCGGTTCATTTTGGTCTTGGTGCAAGTGATGCTGAAATGACATTGTATAAGAGATCGCAATTCTCAGGCTTGTCGTCGGTTTATAACAGACGGCTTGAGCACTTTAAAATGGATATGCCTATCAGGGAACAGGTACAAATCATACGATTAGATGATTTTTGTGCCAATAATCAGATAGATCGTATCCATTTTCTAAAAATGGATATTGAAGGGCACGAGCTGAGTTGTTTGCAGGGAGCAGGTAAATTATTGACCGAAAAGAAAATTGATTTTATCCAATTTGAATTTGGTGGGTGTAATATCGATTCCAGAACTTATTTTCAGGATTTCTGGTACTTACTGAAGGATGATTATACATTTTATCGGATTGTGAAAAACGGATTTGTTGCCATAAAAAATTATAATGAGCGTCTCGAAATATTCAAGAACATCAATTTTTTAGCCGTGTTAAAAATCAATAATTATGAGTTTTAAGCCAAACCTCCATAGTTGGAAATCAATATGAACAAAGCCCTCAATATTTTATATGTTGGTAGCCTTGGGCTCAATAGTAACTCTTTGAGAAGATTCAACACCTTATCATTATTGGGTCATCATACCAGAGGTATCAATATCGACCCTTTGATTTTCAAATCGGTCTTTAGCAGGTTGCATTATCATTTAAATGTCGGCCCAGGTGTAAGCCGCCTGAATAAGGAAATTCTTTTACTAGTGAGATCGGCTGCGCCCGACCTTTTACTGATCGATAATAAACCTTTTGTATCATCGGGAACACTTCGAAAAGTAAAAGTATTGGCTCCAAAGATGAAGATTGTAAATCTTATCACAGACGATCCAACAGGTCAATACCGATATGCATGGAGCATTTGTCTCAAATCGGCATCTTTATATGATTGTCATTTTGTACAAAGGCAGGTAAATGTGGAAGAATTGAAGGCCGAAGGGGCCAGGCGTGTTGAAATTTGTTACCGTTCATATGACCCCAGTTTCCATAGGCCTATTGAACTTAATCAAGCAGATAAGTTAACTTTTAGTGCAGAAGTGGGTTTCATCGGAACTTATGAGGCAAACCGGGAAGCATATATTGCTTTTCTCATTGAAAATGGCATACCCGTTAGCGTTACCGGTGATGGATGGCCCGGAGGAGAGCGATGGAATCTCATCAAACCTTATTATAAAGGACCTTCCGTTTATGGTGAACCTTATGTGAAAACCATCAACGGTATGAAAATAGCCCTCCATTTTTTAAGACAGGCCAACCGTGATGAACAAGATAGCAGGAGTTTTGAAATACCTGCCTGTGGGGTATTCATGCTGGCAGAATCAAGTGCCTTGCATCGCTCCTTGTTTGAAGATGAAAAGGAAGCCGTATTCTTTAAATCGAAAGAAGAGATGTTAGAAAAGATACAATATTATCTTGCCCATGAGGAGGAAAGAAAAAAGATAGCCCGTGCAGGTATGGATAGAGGATTAAAAAGCGGATATGACCACACTTCCAGGCTAAAAATGGTAATCGATACAGTGTTAAATGAATCATAGATTGATGGCTGAAATAAGCAGGAAGGTAATTTTTGTTCATTTTCATCCTTTGGAGCAATACCCGCCAGCTATGAACCTGGTTGATTATCTCGGCCAAATCCCAGCTATTCAATTAAAAGTGATCACTAATAAGGTCTCGGCTCACCGGAATTTAAAAAAGTATCAATCTTCTTCTGATCGAACAACCATCTACAGGCCTGCAAGGGATTCTGTTTCAGGAATGATTAGGTACTTCAATTATGTGTTTTATTATCTCTCGTCTTTTTTCATCATACTGTTTCAAAAACCGGACGCCATTATCTATACAGAAACCTTATCTGCCTGGCCAGCAATTTTGTTTAAGCGATGGCGTAAAAAAAAACTCTTATTACTAGCCCATTATCACGAATACGCAACTCCTGTTGAATATGAAACACGAATGTTCTTATCGAAATGGATGCATAAGATGGAATTGAAAGATTATGCTCATTATGATTGGATTTCACAAACCAATGCCATTCGCTTACAGAAGTTTGTTCAGGATGCTCATTTGAAGGGTTTGCACAATGAAGTGTTGCATACTTTTGCAAATTATCCTCCTTCTTCATGGCTGTCTGCCAAAGTTAATCCAATAGGCCGGCCTGTTAGATTGGTTTATGTGGGTTCATTGGGTTACGGTAATATGTATTTGAAGGAATTAATAGAATGGATTTTACAGAAAGGAGAAAAATATATATTGGATATTTATGCTCATAATATTGACGAGGAGGCCAAACAATTTCTGGATAAGCATAAAAGTAATGGCATACGATTTTGCGGGGGATGCGACTATCAGGCTTTACCACAGGTTTTAAAGGATTATGATGTTGGATTGGTGATTTATAAGCCTTTCTCTGAAAATACTATCCATGCGGTTTCTAATAAGGTATTCGAGTACCTGGCCTGTGGACTTGATGTTTGGTTTTCAGAAGAAATGACTTTTACTTTACAGTATACAGAATTGAACGCCTATCCGAAAATTGTTCCGGTTGATTTTAGAAACCTTTCAGCATTTGATGATAATGCAGCATTGGATAGGGATGGCCTTACCTATAAACCTTGTGCTTATTTTTATGAAACAGAATATCAACAAATGGCAAATCTGCTTTTAGGCAACTATCAACAGTTAAATTGATTTGAAAAAGCTCGCCATCATCAGCACTCATCCAATTCAATATAATGCACCCTTATTTGCCTTGCTTCAGGAACGTGCAAAACTGCAATTAAAAGTATTTTATACCTGGGGCGAAACTGTATTGAAGGATAAGTATGATCCCGGCTTTGGAAAAAATATCAGTTGGGATATTCCAGTTCTGGATGGATATGATTATGAGTTTTTAGAAAACACTTCAACTGATAAGGGTTCTCATCATTTTAAAGGAATTGTTAACCCTAACAACATTTCTACAATAAAAAAATATCAACCGGATGCCTTGCTGGTTTATGGATGGTCGTTTCAAAGCCATTTGCAAATCATGCGCTACTTTAAAGGAAAAATACCTGTCATTTTCAGAGGTGATTCCACCTTATTAGATAAAGCGGGTTTCTTACATCAGATAAAACGCAGTATTTTTTTAAGATGGGTTTACCGTTTTGTTGATGCGGCCATTTATACAGGTAAAAGTAATAAACTCTATTTCAAAAGTGCAGGTTTAAGTGAAAAGCAACTGATTTTTGGAGCACATGCAATCGACAACCAACGTTATTACTGTAATCAGGAGTTATGCAGGGAAAAAGCGCTCCAGTTCAGATTACATTGGGGTATTTCGCTTTCTGCTAAAGTAATTCTCTTTGCCGGTAAATTTGAAGCGAAAAAAAATCCTTTGTTATTGATTCAGGCATTTAAAGATGTGGTAAGCAAACTGGACTTGCATTTGATCATGGTTGGGAATGGTGAGTTGGAAGAGTGCATTCAAATAGAAGCTCAGTCATCAGCGAATATCCATTTCATGTCTTTTCAAAACCAATCAGTAATGCCTGCTTTATATGCTGCATCTGATTTGTTTGTATTGCCCTCTCAGGGCCCAGGAGAAACCTGGGGTTTGGCAGTAAATGAAGCCATGGCAAGTGGCAAGGCAGTTATCGTTAGCGACAGATGCGGTTGTGCAGCAGATCTGGTGAAGGATGGGGTTAATGGATTTGTATTTTCATCAGGGAATAAGCAACAACTAACTGCAAGTATCGAAAATGTATTCCATACTGAAGACAAGTTGGCAATAATGGGAAAGCAATCTTTAGAAATTATAAAAGAGTATTCTTTAGAAAGTCTCGCCATAAGTATCGAAAATACGGTTATCAAAGTAAAAAATTCTGCAAACGCATGAGCCGTGTAGTTTGTATTCTGCCTAAAGCTGGATTGGGAAATCAATTGTTCCCCCTCTTGAATGCTTTGGTTTTCGGTAAACTCAACGATTTGCCGGTTACTATCATAGGATATCATCATTTGAAAATTGGTCCCTATTTGCGTAAGGAAAAAATAAAGCGCAGGTACAGAGGTTATTTCCGTTTTCAAAAATCAGTTTTTGGAGAAGCATACGATTCTTTTTTATGCAAAAGGGCGATTAAGAATAATAATTGCATTTATGAACCCGAATTAATATGCTATGAAAAAGAGATGATCCGGAATAAGGTTTTTGTTTTTGAAAAATTACCCACATATCATGATTATTTCATTCATTTGAAGCCACACAGGAGTCTGGTGAAATTGTTGTTGAAAGAAACATTAAACAGTTGGGTTTATGAAGAAATTGAAAAGTTGGAACTGCCTGTGATTGGCATGCATATCCGAATGGGTGATTTCAGGAAATTAAAACAGGGAGAAGACTTTGCAAGAGTGGGTCATGTTCGTACACCGGAGCATTATTTTGTAGCTGTAGTAAACCAAATCCGTTCAATCAGTGGCATGTATTTGCCGGTATCATTATTTACTGATGGTTACAGGAATGAATTTGAAGAAGTATTTTCTTTAACTCCAATCAAAATGATTGAAGGTAATGCTGACATTGTGGATTTGCTTCTGCTGAGCAAAAGCAAACTGATCATTACCGCTAACGGCAGTACATTCAGTTATTGGGCTGGCTTTTTGTCTGATGCTCCCATAATCAAACATCCCGATCATTTATATGCAGATTTCAGGCCGGAAGATGTAAACAGTAAGTACTATGAAGGCCCTTTGATTGAAAACAAGCATCCTGATTTGCTTGAAAAAAATTTGAAAACGGTTGCCCATCAATTCTCCCTATCAGAAAATTCTAAGCTTTAGTTGAGTTTATGTTATTCAACTCTTATGCTTTTTTCATTTTCTTACCCATCGTTTTCTTCCTTTACTGGTTTGTAGTAAATAAAAGTTTAGATCTGCAGAATGGCTTGATCCTTCTGGCGAGTTATGTTTTTTACAGTTGGTGGGATTGGCGTTTCCTCAGTTTGTTATTTTTATCTACAGGTATTGATTATTACTTCGGTTTTTTGGTAGCAACAACAGATAATAAGAAGAAAAGATGGTATTTGTGGTTGAGTATTTTTAACAACTTATTGGTTCTCGGCATTTTTAAATACTATAATTTCTTTGCCTTAGAATTTCAACAATTTTTTCATGCTATAGGGGTTACTATCAATCCAATTTTGATCGGTATTGCCCTTCCGGTTGGAATTTCGTTTTACACTTTTCATGGAATGAGTTATGTGTTGGATATTTATAAAGGCAAAGTACAACCCGAAAAAAGCTTCATCCGTTATGCCACATTTGTAAGTTTTTTCCCTTTGCTTGTTGCTGGTCCTATTGAACGAGCTGCTCACCTGCTTCCACAAATCAACCATAAGCGTGCTTTTAATTATACTCAGGCTATTGAAGGACTTCGCCTTATTTTATGGGGATTAGTAAAAAAAGTGGTCATTGCCGATAGTCTTGCCGAAGTGGTATCTCCGCTGTTTTCAAATCCAGAAGCCTACCCGGGTTCAACATTGCTTGTAGGCGCGGTGCTTTTTTCTTTCCAGATTTATGGCGATTTCAGCGGTTATACCGACATCGCCATTGGTACGGCTAAACTTTTCGGATTTGAATTACTAACCAATTTCCGATTTCCTTACTTTTCGAGGGATATCGCTGAATTCTGGCGAAGATGGCATATCTCATTGTCGAGCTGGTTTCGTGATTATGTTTACATCCCATTAGGTGGATCCCGTGGAGGTAAATGGTTGAGTATACGAAATGTACTTATCATATTTTTACTAAGTGGTTTCTGGCATGGGGCAAGTTGGAATTTCATCATTTGGGGTGGGTTACATGCAGTAGCATTCATTCCGCTTTTACTTCGTGATAAAAACAGGACCCATGTAGATGTAGTAGCGATGCATAAAGTATGGCCCGGTGCAAAGGAGCTGATTCAAATGTTATTCACCTTTGCATTGGTAACCTTTGCCTGGATTTTTTTCCGCTCAGCCAGTCTTCCACAAACCTTTAACTACATTCAGCATATTCCGAAAGGACTATTTTCGAAGCCGACTAATTTGTCGTTTCTGTTTTTGTATATCATTCCGTTTGTTTTAGTAGAATGGCATTTGCGTAGAGATGAAAGGGTATTGTTGCTGGGTAAAAACAATGTTTTGCGTTACCTGATATACATTCTGTTAGTCTTTCTTCTACTTTACCATTCAGGTAATAATGCGGAGTTTATCTATTTCCAGTTTTGAGTATGAGGCGTTTTCTTAAACAAATATTTGTTTTTTTCGGGATTGTCAGTTCACTGGCATTCATCATTCAATGTGCAGCATCATACCGAATAAAGAATCGCGAAGTGCTGCATCTGTACGACAATTTTCATTTAAGCTATCCGCAAAGAGCAGATCTTTTATTTATGGGCAGTTCAAGGTGCATCACCCATTATAGCCCTAAAAAATTCGACGAATTCTTTCATTGCAAAAGTTTAAATCTTGGAGTAGATGGCCACAGTGAATTGGATATGCATTTACTAAAGCTGCTATCATACCTAAAACATAACCTGCCTCCGAAGCTGATATTGCTGAATTTTGATATCTTCATCAACAGTAATGGAAATGAAGTAGAAACAAATAAAGTGCATAAGGATTACTTCTCAAGATATGCGTTTAGGCCTTTCAGCGAGTCGACCGAAGTGATTGATTATTTTGGATACAATCTGGCAGAAAAGTATTTTCCATCCTATGCCTTGTTACACTATCAGATGCTTCCTGCAATTATCAGTATGAAAGGCGAATACAAATGGCGGTTCGAAGGATATGAACGACATGATGAAAACTGGGATACCCTAAGTCATCCGGTTAAGCTGATAGATTCAATTATTAGTTTTAATTCTGAGAAAAGTATTAACAATCTGAAAAAAAAAATGCTGTTGTTTAAAAAGGTTTGCGAAGATCATCACATCAGCTTATTGCTCGTTCAGTCTCCAGTTTATCAACCTGTTTTTACAAATCAGCCCATCAAATTCCCGGAAGCATTGGCAAGAAACCTGGGTTTTACCTTCTTTGATTTCAATAGAAACACCCTCAATAGCCAAATTGAAAACTTCTATAATGCCAATCATTTGAACACTAGGGGTGTAGGTGCATTTTTTCAAACTATGGTAAATGACAGTAATTTTTGTGCTTTTATAAGATCGGGCTTACAAAAAAAATACGTCAACTAAATTCAAAGTTCACATGATTAATGCGATAAGGCAAATGGTGAAAAAAAATATGATGATGAGGAAGTTGGTAGGCTATAAATTGGCCTCTTCCGGTTTTTTCGACCGATATTTCCGAAATTACCAGGTTTCGCCTATCTGGCAAAAACGCATCGATCATGTGCTGGAGAGTAGTGATAACAGTTTTATTCCTAAAGTATCTGATGCGGGACAAATCAGGAAAGGTACACAGGTGATGCACAATGGTCTCTTGATTAGGTTGGGAAGCTATTATGGTCCGGAATATTCCAAAATGCTTTTGCTGAGCAAAGGGGTTCATGAGCCACAGGAAGAAAGGGTATTTCAGGAAGTACTTACAGCCATCCCATCCGGGGCAATTATGCTTGAAATGGGCGCATTTTGGAGCTTTTATTCGATGTGGTTCAATACTAAAGTGAAAGATGCCGTAAATTATATGGTTGAACCCGATGCTTTTAATATGGGCCAGGGTGTACGCAATTTCAAACTTAACAAATTGAAGGGCACATTTATCAAGGCTTTTGTTGGGGATGAAATGAAAGATACTCCGGAAGTGAAAATGGTAAGTGTTGATGGCTTGGTTGATCAATACAACATTTCATTCCTCCATATGCTTCATTCCGACATTCAGGGGTTCGAATTTGAAATGCTAAAAGGTGCAATGAAAAGCTTTCAAGAGAATAAAATAGGATATGTTTTCATATCCACCCATTCCAATGAGCTTCATGATGCCTGTATTGATTTTCTGCTACAAAGAAACTTCATCATCCTTGCATCGGCAAATCTCGATGAGAGTTTTTCAGAAGATGGTCTGATAGCTGCCAGAGCGCCCTATTTTGAAGGAATCGGGCCGGTAGTGATTTCAAAACGAATATCAAGTGTAGTAAAATAAGAGTGCAAAGCGGTACAATCTTTTCTTTGAAATGCGCATAAAAGTTATAGACGGTTTTAGAACTATTGCAGTACTAGGCGTGCTTTGGGCACATGTCTGGATGTTTGCCGGCACCCCTTCTTACAAAGTCATAGGCGTAGATATCGCAAGATTAATCTCTTTTTTTGGAACCGGAGTGGATCTGTTTTTTGTGATTAGCGGGTTTTGTATGTACCTGATGTATGTGTCTAAAAAAACTTCTTTTAATTCTTCCACCTATTTTGGCTACCTGAAAAAAAGATGGCTGCGCATCGCACCTGCATTTTATGCGGCCATCCTGTTGTATGGATTATTTGCCGTTTCTTTTCAGATTTTCAGGTTCGATGCTTGGTATGCTATTAAAAATGCCATGTTCATAAAGACTTTCTTCACGGCTCCAACCCAGTATGCACCTCATTTCTGGTCATTATGTACTGAATGGCATTTTTACCTGGTGCTTCCTTTTATTGTTTGGGGGTTTCATTTTTTTCCTTTTTACAGGTTTGTTATCTTTCTGCTATTTGCTTGCCTGATATTCAGATTTTTCGTTTGGATACCTAATAACGACCCTCATAATATTATAAATTACTCTATTCCAAACAGACTGATCGAATTCTTAATGGGTATTATTGCAGCAAAACTATTTCTTGATAAAAAAAAAGGATGGTTATTTTCCTCAG
>JAPLEF010000034.1:2779-22627 GCA_026391525.1 Sphingobacteriales bacterium | reverse complement strand
CTGTGTCATGGCATAACTCACTTTATAGTATTCGCCTTTCCCTGAATTTATAATAGTAGACTCATACATTTCCGGATCTGTGGCATATTCGGTTATTTGGGTTTCCGTAAGTTTTTTATAAGCTGGCAGATCGATATCCTTTCCCGAAAGTTCTTGAATGATCACATTGATGTTTTCGGCAAATTTATCTTCTTCATTTTCCAACGGAGAGAAGACGAATAATCTGGTACCCATTTTTCCGGAAGTATCGGGAAGCCAGTTTTCAGGGTATTTGAGGTGGAAACTATCTTTATAAAAATCAACCCATTGAGGTTGAGAGAGGCAAAAGAAGGGTATCATACCCAAAAGTATGCTGAATAAAACTTTCATTTTTTCTGGCAAGGTACAATGTGCTGAACAAATCAGTTTATCAGCAGTTAATTTTCTTCTCCAGATTTAGGTTGGCTTTTCCACCAGCGATAAGCAATGATGCCCATGATGACAAAAGGCGTGAACATGAGATAAAGTATCCCGTTATTTAAACCTAATGCAGGCTTTTCTCCCAGTTGGGAAGCAGTTTTGGTACACATGGCACACTGGGCAACTATAGTTTCAGTGAACAATAGCATCAAAAAAAATGCAGCAGAAATGAGGATTTTTTTCACGATGCAAAGATAGTTGATTTCTATGCTTTTGCCATTTTGTTGAATGTTAACCATAAAAAAATCCGCTTCATTTGAAGCGGATTAGTATCGGTTATTGAAAAATTTATGCCGGTTCCTGAGTCATCGATTTGCTCACCCTTTTGCGGTCTTCTTCATTCAGGATGGTTTTACGCAATCGGACATTCTTTGGCGTAACTTCTATACATTCATCCTGCTGGATGTACTCCATGCATTCTTCTAATGTCATCAAGATTTTTGGTGCGGCACGGCTGGCATCATCACTTCCGCTTGCACGGTGGTTAGTGAGTTTTTTGGCTTCTGTAGCATTCACTACCAGATCTCCTGGTTTGATATGCTCCGCAATGATTTGTCCTGCATAAACATCATCTCCGGGATCAACAAAAAATCTTCCGCGATCTTGTAATTTATCAATAGAATAAGCCGTTGTTTTTTCCGTAGTCTTGCTTAACAAAACACCATTATTCCTTCCGGGAATTTGTCCTTTCCATGGTTTATATTCATGAAAACGATGTGCCATTACCGCTTCTCCTGCAGTATTGGTAAGCATGTTGCTTCGCAATCCGATGAGGCCTCGGGAAGGTATTTCAAATTCAAGGTGCTGAATTTCACCCTTGGTTTCCATCACCAGCATTTCTCCTTTACGCTGGGTAACCAGATCGATTACTTTGCCACTATAATCTGATGGCACATCCACTACCAGTATTTCATAAGGCTCGCTCTTTACACCATCAATATGTTTTACCAAAACCTGTGGTTGTCCAACGGTAAGTTCGAAACCTTCCCTGCGCATGGTTTCAACAAGTATTCCCAGATGAAGGATTCCTCTTCCATAAACCAGGAAACTGTCTGCACTGTCGCTATCTTCCACTCTCAATGCCAGGTTTTTTTCGGTTTCCTTCATCAGCCTGTCGCGCAAATGCCTGCTGGTTACAAACTTTCCTTCCTTACCAAAGAAAGGTGAGTTATTGATACCGAACAGCATGCTCATGGTGGGTTCATCAACGCTGATTACCGGCAATGCTTCTGGATTTTCCTGGTCGGCAATCGTATCACCAATATTAAAATCATCCAAACCAACAACGGCACAGATATCTCCGGCAATTACTTCAGACACTTTTTTCTTGCCCATGCCTTCGAACACATAAAGCTCTTTGATTTTCATCTTCTTGATGCTGCCATCGGCCTGCATCAGTGCAATCTGTTGGTTTTCTTTGATCACGCCGCGAGCAACTTTTCCCACTGCAATCCTGCCCAGAAAAGATGAATAATCCAATGAAGTGATCTGCATTTGCAAATAACCTTCATTCACTTTCGGTTCCGGTACGTATTGGATAATGCCATCCAACAAAGGTGTGATGTTATCAATCTCAGTTAATGAATCGTTGAACCAGCCGTTTTTTCCGGAGCCATAGAAAGTAGGAAAATCGAGTTGTTCTTCGGTAGCATCAAGATTGAAGAAGAGTTCAAACACCGCGTCATGAACTTCATCAGGACGGCAATTGGGTTTATCTACTTTATTGATAACCACAATAGGTTTCAAATTTAGATGCAGCGCTTTCTGCAATACAAAACGGGTTTGTGGCATCGGGCCTTCAAACGCATCAACCAGCAAAATCACACCATCTGCCATTTTTAACACCCTTTCCACTTCACCTCCAAAATCAGAGTGACCAGGTGTATCGATAACATTAATCTTATAGTCTTTATAAACAACGGCAGCGTTTTTACTGAAGATGGTGATTCCACGTTCTTTTTCCAGATCGTTACTATCCATAATCAGTTCACCTGTATCCTGGTTGTCGCGAAATACCTTGGTGGCGTGTAAAATTTTATCTACCAATGTTGTTTTTCCATGATCTACGTGGGCGATAATGGCAATGTTGCGGATGTTCATGTTAAAATGGGCCGTCTATAGCTGTGGGTTTGCGGGTAAGAATAACCGGTATCCCGGCTGGGCAGCAAAGATGGTCTTGTTTTTTGAGGCGCAAAGGTATGCAAATTCAATGGTTTGTCAAGGTTAATATTAATTAATAAAAGCGGTGGATGAAGACTACAATAGTATGTATTACCGATTGGACAAACAATATAGTCCAATATCGGCTATCCCGATTGGACAAACAATATAGTCCAATATCGGCTATCGCCTCATTGTACTATTTGTTTGATACCATCGGCATTTACTCCCGAAAGCATTCGGGATAAGATTTATAAAATATTGGCATATTATATAAATCACATTGGTATATATTGTTAAAAAATCAATCTTACCCCTGCCATCCTGTCAATTTTGGTAAGTTGCATATGATTTGATAATAGCATATAAATTGAAATTCTTGAAAAAGACAACCGCACCTTCTTTAGGTTTATGCATCTTATTCGACCTGATCGGGTGGGCAAGTTATTGCATTCCTTTTTTAGGCGAATTTGCAGATCTGCTATGGGCACCGATTTCCGGCTTGCTTTTTTACCGGATGTTTGGTGGTAGGTTGGGTTTATTTGGCGGCTTATTGAACACTGCGGAAGAATTGCTTCCCTTCACCGATTTTATTCCCAGTTTCAGTATAGCATGGGCCATTCGATTTTTGTTAAACAGGAATACCTCCATACCCGGCACCTTGCCTGTGAAAGCCTGAGCACTGAAATAGCTTAATTTTATATTGCAGATGAGATATACCCGAAACTGAAATAAATCTTCATCGCAATTTTTGCATGTCATTCAAACTTCATTCTCCTTATTTACCTGCAGGCGACCAACCGGAAGCCATCAATCAGCTTGTTACTGGAATTGAGGAAGGTGAAAGATACCAGACGCTGTTAGGCGTTACCGGTAGTGGCAAGACATTCACCATGGCCAATGTGATTCAACAGGTACAAAGGCCTACACTTGTGCTTACCCACAACAAAACCCTGGTGGCTCAATTGTACGGTGAATTCAAACAGTTTTTTCCAGAGAATGCGGTAGGGTATTTTGTTTCCTATTATGATTATTATCAGCCCGAAGCTTATATGCCGGTGAGTAATACCTATATTGAAAAAGACCTAAGCATCAATGAAGAGCTCGATAAACTCAGGTTACAGGCAACAGCGCAATTATTGAGTGGAAGGCGGGATATCGTAGTGGTGGCCAGTGTAAGCTGTATCTATGGTATGGGCAATCCAACAGAGTATGAGAACGGCATCATCCGCATCAAAGAAAAACAGGTGATTTCGCGTCAGGGATTTTTACATGCACTTGTAAATTCATTGTACCACAGGAGTCAGGGAGACTTTACCAGAGGCACTTTCAGGGTGAAAGGAGATACCATCGATATCAACCTGCCTTATGTGGATTTCGGCTACCGGATCAGTTTTTTTGGAGATGAGATAGAATCCATTGAAACGCTGGAACTGTCTTCCGGAAAACGGATCAGTAGGGTTGAAAATGCAGCTATTTTTCCTGCCAACCTTTATCTGGCACCTAAAGATATGCTGGCACAGGTAGTTAGTGAAATCCAGGATGAAGCTACGGCGCAGGCTGAGTATTTCAAAGGATCAGGAAAATACATCGAAGCGCAGCGTATAAGCGAACGCGTTAGTTATGATCTTGAGATGATACGGGAACTGGGTTACTGCAATGGTATTGAGAACTATTCCAGGTTTTTTGATCGACGCAAACCAGGCGCCAGACCTTTCTGCCTGCTGGATTATTTTCCCAGCGATTATCTCACCATCATTGATGAAAGCCATCAGACCATCCCGCAGGTAAGTGGCATGTATGGTGGCGACAGAAGCCGCAAACTCGTACTGGTGGATTATGGATTTCGCTTGCCTTCGGCGATGGATAACCGTCCACAGAACTTTCAGGAATTCGAGCAACTCACTAATCAGGTAATATTTGTATCGGCAACTCCGGGAGATTATGAATTGGAAAAATGCGGCGGTGTGGTTGTAGAGCAAGTAGTAAGGCCAACAGGGCTACTCGACCCACCCATTGAAATTCGTCCCTCACACAACCAGGTGGATGATTTGTTGGATGAAATTGATCAAAGGATCAAAATGGGCGACCGTATATTGGTGACTACCCTTACCAAAAGGATGGCAGAAGAGATGAATAAATATCTGGGAAGGATCAATATCAAAGCCAAATACATACACAGTGATGTAGATACGTTAGAAAGGGTTGAAATCTTACGCGAACTGCGTTTAGGCATTATTGATGTATTGGTTGGAGTGAATCTGTTAAGAGAAGGTTTGGATTTACCGGAAGTATCTCTTGTAGCGATTATGGATGCTGATAAAGAAGGCTTTTTGCGCAATGAAAGAAGCTTGACCCAGACTGCAGGAAGAGCGGCTCGTCACATCAACGGAAAGGTTATATTTTATGCTGATAAGATGACAGATAGCATGCAGAAAACCATCGATGAAACCACCCGGAGAAGAAATAAGCAGATGGCATACAATGAAGCACATGGAATTATACCAACCTCTATAAACAAGACTAAAGAACAGGTATATGCTCAGGGCAGTGTGTTGGATGTGAAAGGCTATGATCCTTCAAACCCATATGCTCTACAGGCTGAACAAGAGTTGGTGTCAAAGGTAGCTGAGGAACAGGTAATCTATCAAACCATTCCTCAAATGGAGAAAGCCCTTTCTAAAGTGAAAAAGGAAATGGAGGAGGCTGCCAGAAACCTTGATTTTATGGAAGCCGCTCGTTTACGGGATGAGATGTTCAGGATGCAGAAGGATCTGGAAGAGATGAAGAAATAATACCGATTGGATAAACAATATAGTACAATATCGGCTATCGCCTCATTGTACTATTTGTTTGATACCATCTCGGCATTTAAGATTTATAAAATATTGGCATGTTATATAAATCACATTGGTATAATCCATTCTGAAATAAAAAAGACAGGAAATAATCCCTGTCTTTTTTGATAATAATATCTTATGGATTACTTTAAGGAAGAGCTACACTGAATTCTCCGTTTGTAAATTGTTTAGACAAAGTGCCTGTTCCATTCAGGCTCTTATACTGGCCGCTGAATGTTCCCATGATACGTGTGGCAGTAATGCTTGTTACCACAACAGAAAAAGCAGGTGAAGAATTGCCTGCAGGCTGCCAGCCATCTCCATTGGTATCAAAATATTGGCTAGTACTGAAGCTTGTACCCAATGGGTTTAAATATACTCCTGCGGCGATTTGTGAAATGCTGTTTACTGTAAGATCAAGGTATTCTGGAGAGCCGGTAGCAGCTTCTCCTGAAACAGCAACACCGTAAGGTAACAGGATCGGGGTGTCATCTGCATCAAGATTTACATAAAAGGTTTTAGTAACGCCGTCAATTTTACATTTCAAATAATCTGTTGGTGGAGGTACTCCGGGAAGGAAGGTTACTGGAATACTGCAATTGCTTGAGCCCAGGCTTACATTAAACGAAACTGGACCTGAATTTATGGGTGTTCCGCTGCCTGTGAGTACGATATTTTGATTTCCAAGAGCTAGGGTTCCGGAACCGGAAAAACTGCAGCCGTTTGCAATTGAACTTGTTATAGAATAGCTTCCTGCCGTTGTTACGTTTACAGAGATGGTAATGGTATTGGATCCAACAAGGTCAATACCCTGTGTGTAAACACCCGCCAGTGTTGCACCAGCACAATTCAAGGTGCCTGCAGCCACCGGACCTACAACAACCTGAGTAGCGGTAATCAGGAAAGTGCAGCCGTTTCCTCCGGGCACAAAAGCTGAAGTAGTTGCTGTGGCAGGTGTTCCGGTACCTTGAAGGGTTATGGTTTGTGCCCCGGTTGTTGCAAATACACCCGAACCGCTGAAACTGATGCCGTTTGCTGAGGAAGTGGTTATATTATAAGTTCCGGCAGTAGTTACATTAACATCTATTTCTATGGTATTAGATGAGGATAAGGCAGTTCCTACTGTGTAAGTACCGCTTACAACGGGTGCGGTGCAACTGCCCGGGGCACCAACATAGGTAAATACAGATGTTCCGCTGCTGGTGCCACCTCCACCTGGAAGCAGGCCATTTTCTTCACTCTTTTCTTTTTCACAGGAAATCATGAAAAGGGAAGACAATAAAAGCAGCATTAATGCTTTGACAGTACGAATCATTATGTAATTTTTTTTGTAAAAATAACAATTCTGTTCAACTAAACAATAATCTGGCCGAATTTGGTCTGTAACGGAACTGTTAACTTAGTAATCATTTAGTTACCTATATTTACAACTATTATATAAATAGTCTAAATGATGAAAAGAGATCTGGCCACCTGGTACAGTCCTTCCCTGCAAAAGGAAATGCCGATTGTATCTTATGGTTACTATGGATTTGTATTGCTGCTGGTTCCAACTGCGGCGGCGGATTATCTCGAATACGAGCGCTTCCAGTTGATGGATACCCTGGCCCCATTGATCAACAGTGGGAAACTCAGGGTTTTCTCCATCAATAGCATCAATAACGAAAGCTGGCTCAATAATGAAATGGGAGGGGAACATAAAGCCATCAGGCATAACCAGTTCAATAATTATGTATTTGATGAGGTGGTTCCTTTTATCCGCACCAATACTTCAGCCGAAACCCCAATTATTACTTGTGGTGCTTCATTTGGAGCCCTGCATAGCATGAACCTGTTTCTCAAAAGGCCCGATCTGATCAATGGCGTTATTTCTATGAGTGGGGTATATGACCTAACCGAATACACGAAAGGCTTTTATGACAATCAGGTTTATTTCAACTCTCCGGCTAATTACATACCCAATCTTACCGACGATTGGTACCTCAGCCAGATCAGGAGAAGTAATCATATCCATATCCTTACAGGAAGTGGTGATTATGAAGATCCCAATGCATCCTCAAACTTTTCAAATATGCTCAACAATAAAGCTATCAGGCATGAGTTGGATATCTGGGGTACTGAATGGAAACATGATTGGCCAACCTGGAGAGCTATGCTACCTTATTACCTGGAGAACAAATTTTAAACCAGCCATTTCCCAATACTAGTGTTTATGGTGTGGCGAGTTACACTTGCTGCGATGGCAAAGTTTGTAGTTCCAGTAATGTGCCGAAATAATCAGGGAAACCGCCATGCCTAACAAAAGATATTCACTTCGGGGTACGAATTGTTTAGCAACTAAAAAAGAAAAACCCAATAAAAAAACCAGCACAGGATAAAAACATTGATGGTGTTTGAAATACCCATGGATTAAAGCAAAACTCCCCACTACAAAAGCCAGCATGATCATGAGCCATTCAAAAAGCTGGTTGTGTATCAGGTTCACTCCCAATAAGGGTAGGGATGGAATAATTATCGGCAATACCGCACAATGAATGGCACAGGCAATTGAAGTTGCAATTCCTACCCCGTCCCAATTCATTTTTATATTCATGAGGAAAACAAAGATATAGAATTTGCACTATTGTTGCAAGTTTTATATGGCAACAGCTGTGTTCCTCCTTAACTTTGCATAAATTTTTGTTGCGGATATGAAAAAGAACCGGTTGTGGATTTATTTGGGGTTTTTCGCCCTCCTTCTTGGCGGATTTTTCCTTGCTATCTACAAAGAACATCCCTTTACTGATGCGCCCTTAGCAGTGATCAACCCACTCATCCCTGAATTCAAATTTACCGATCAGAATGGAAAATCAATCACCCAGAAAACAACTGAAGACAAGGTATATGTTGCGGAATATTTCTTTACAACCTGCAGGGGTATTTGTCCAAAAATGAACGCCAATATGCGCCGGGTTTTTGATGCTTTCAAAACAGAGAAGGATTTTCTGATTCTCTCGCATACCTGCATGCCCGAGGTAGATAGCATACCCTTATTGAAAGCGTATGAACAAAAGATGATCGGAGGAACGTTGTTGCGCAATGAAGATGGGTCGTATAAGGTTTCTTCACAGGCAACAATAGATACTGCCTCAATAAGCAATCTCAACTGGCATTTCCTTACCGGCGATAAAGCTGAATTGTATAAGCTTGCCCGTCAGGGATACCAAATAGATAACGGCAAACCAGATAGTACCCAAAGGATGGAAGACCAGTTTATCCATACGCAGTTTTTCGCACTGGTTGACCGTTATGGCAGGGTGCGCGGCATATATGATGGATTGATTGAAGCGGATATCCAGAAATTACTCAAGGATATTCCATCCTTATTGAAAGAAAAAGTAGACCACAACCGTTTTATGAACGGATTCAGTAACAATCCCGGCTAAACGCTTTTATGGAACAGCAATTCAACATCCTGAAGAAAAATGGCCTGAGTATTACAGAAGGCCGAAAAAAAATTCTGGAACTTTTTTTAGATGCTGAAGGGGCATTGGCTCATGCAGATATCGAAAAGCATACCGATGCTGCATTCGACAGGGTGACTGTTTATCGCACGTTACAAACTTTTGTTGAGAAAGGAATCATACACCAGATTCCAACTACAGACAATGCCATTCTTTATGCGCTTTGCAAAGACCGTTGCGAGGAAGGTCATCATCACGACGAACATGTACATTTCATATGCGACAATTGTAATAAAACCATTTGCCTCGATGATGTAACGGTGCCCGATGTGAAATTACCAAAAGGGTTCCAGCCTTTACAATCGGCGATGGTGGTAAAAGGGATATGTGATGATTGCAGGTAGCTGATGCAGATCAACTGAATAATCCACAAGTTTTTTTCTTCAATTCACAGTGATCAGGCTTTTCTTATAACCTTTCATCTACAAATTCCATCAGTTCTTTGATGGTTTGAGGCGAAAAATCGAATCGTAAGCCTGCTGCTGAATATAATTCAGGAAGTGTTTTAGTGCCGCCAAGTTTTAAAGCATCACAGTAATGCGTAACTGCTTTTTTGGGATCTTTTACATACTGCTGCCAAAGGCCAATTGCGCCAAGCTGTGCGATACCGTATTCGATATAATAAAACGGCACTTCAAAAAGGTGCAATTGTCGCTGCCAGGCGTTTTGGCGATAAATCTCGAGCCCTGAATAATCTATTACAGCATCTGAAAACTCATTCAGGATATTCATCCAGATTTTGGTTCTTTCTTCATGGGTATGCAATGGATTTGCATAAAGCCAATGCTGGAACTTGTCGATGATGGCGATCCATGGGAAAATAGTGATCACCCTTTCCAACTGGTGCTGTTGGGCCCTTTTGAGATCAGCAGGATCAGGGAAAAAATGCTGCCAATGATCCATGCTGAAAAGCTCCATCGCCATGCTTGCTACTTCCGCAATCTCCATAGGATATTCCTTAAAGCCGTTTAGTTTGAGTGGATGCGCCAAAAATGAATGAACCGCATGCCCACCCTCATGCACCATCGTACTCACATCATGCATTTGTCCGGCTGCATTCATGAAAATAAATGGCGCACCACTTTCTGCAAGCGGGCAATTATAACCTCCCGGAGCTTTGCCAACGCGGCTTTCGAGGTCTAGGTGTTTCAATGATTTCATTTTCAGCAGACAATCCGCAAAGAACGGTTCAATCTCTTCAAAACAGGCAATGGTTTTTTCGAGTAAATCACTGCCATCAGTGAATGGCCGAAGGGATAGGGTACCCGCAGGTTCGGCTTCCAGATCCCAGGGACGGAGTTGCTCAACGCCTAATTTCTCTTTTTTCCGGGCATGTATTTTCTTCACCAATGGAAGCACATGCAGTTTCACCGCTTCATGAAAATGGGTACAGTCTGCTGCTGTATAATCAAATCTTCCCAATTCCTGAAAACGGAAAGGGCCATAACTTTCAAAGCCTGCATTCAAAGCCTGTTGGTTGCGGTTTGCAATCAACTGGTCGAATAAGGAATCCAGCTTGGCTTTGTCTTGAAGCCTGCGTTCTTGTATGAGATGATAAACGGTTTCTCTTTCTTTTCTGTCTTCACTTTCAAGGAATTTCCCGGCCTGTTGCAGCGTATATGCTTTGCCGTTAATAGTAACTTGCATCTCGCCGGTGATTTGCCCGTACTGCTGTTGCAAAACCGACATTTGCGCCTGTAAAGGGATATTGGCTTCCCGGAATAGTTCAATGTTTTTCTTTACCTGACGCAAGTAAGTGAAATACGCTTCCGGATCCAGTTCAGGAAATGCAGGTGATGACAGCAATTTGCGGTTCAGTGCATCTGTATAAGGCTGGATGAGCGGCTGGATTTCCAGGAAAAAAAAATTGAATGCAGCTTCCAGTTCCTTATTGGCGGTGTCGCAGGTCATCCTGATCTGTCTCCAACAAGCATCTTCACTAACAACGGCTTCTAATTCGCTAAGATCAGTAAGCCAGGTTTCCAGTTGATGGATGTTTTGAAGATCCCTTTCAAGCAGGGTTTTAAAAAAAGGTTCAAGCACTTCCCAGTTGGTCACTTTAAAATTTGCAGGAAGGAATTTCCTTTCTGCCTTTTTGATATCGGCGGAATAATTCATGATACGCTTATGATTTCTGCAAAGAGGGTAAGATAATCTGTACTAAGCCATTTTACGTGGGGTGTTGATTTTTTTTGCCGGCGCATTTTTCACCGCGGTAGCTTTAGGGGTAACTGTTTTGGCTGATGCAGCAGTTTTCTTCTCAGCTATGGCATCAATAGGTGCGTCATTACTGGCAACTTCTGATAATTTAATCTCCACATTATTTTTTTGCAGGATGTCGAACCAGCGAACCATCTTCTTCATATCGCTGCCATAAACCCTTTCAAAATCCATTGCAGGATAAATTTTCTCAAAATACGCTTTAATAGTTCCGGCGTCAGCAGTTGATGCAGGTAGCGTTTCAGTGCTCATTTTCATTGCCTGAAATACATCTACCAGGTTAACATTTTCACCTTGTGTAAATATTTCGATACTCTCCAAATGAGAAAAAGAATGTAAACGGTTGCTTACAAATTTGGTGCTTTTGTCTTCAAGAGATCTTACAATACCTCCATCTGATTTTGAAGATACCAGTTCAAACAATCCACTTAATCCGGTAACGGCCACTAACTTATGATATTCCATGCTGAAAAATTTAAGCCTGCAAGTTAAACCTATTCATCGAAAATCAGAAGGGATTCGCCTTTTAAAAAGAAAATGAACCTTAGGTGACCATACTGGTTGTAAATTACGTCTAACAGTCACTACATCAATTATGACACATATAAAATTTTCCACGCTTCTGTTTTTTTTGCTTTTAGGTTCTAGCAGCTTTTCCCAAAATGGAATCATTAAAGGTAGTTTGGCAGATAAAGCCGATCAGAAAGTGTTAGCTGGAGCAACAGTAACCCTGCAATCACTTACGACTAAGCAGCTACTAAATACGATATCCGATAATAACGGACTTTTTTCTTTAACTATAGCTGTGCCCGATAGTTTTCAACTCAATATCAGTATGATCGGGTACGAAACTTACCAACGTAAAATCAGGGCCGGGAACAGAGACCGCGATCTGGGAACGATCACCCTCAATAAACAGCAAGGCAAAGAATTGGCAGGGGTCACAGTTGTGGCAACTGCGCCTCCTGTGGTGCAAAAAGGAGATACCAGCCAATTTAGTGCAGGCCAGTATAAAGTAAATCCGGATGCCAGTACGGAAGATCTCATCAAAAAAATGCCCGGAATTACCGTTGATAAAAATGGAACGGTAACCGCACAGGGAGAACAGGTTAGGAAAGTGACCGTCGACGGAAAAGACTTTTTTGGGGATGATGCCACAGCGGCCCTTAAAAATCTGCCGGCGGAAGTGGTAGACAAAATACAAGTATTCGACAGGCTCAGCGATCAGGCCCAGCTAACAGGTGTAGATGATGGCAATTCGCAGAAAAGCATCAATATCGTAACGAAAACGGGTATCCGAAATGGACAATTTGGTCGAGCCTTTGCCGGTTACGGAACCGATGAGCGATACACTACCGGCGGAAATATCAGTTTCTTTAAAGGCGACAGGAGATTGTCGGTGGTTGCCAATTTCAACAATATCAATCAACAGAATTTTGGCTCTCAGGACTTGTTGGGCATTTCGGGCAACAGCAATACCCGCAATTTTGGTGGTGGTGGTGGTGGAAGAGGCGGCGGAATGGGAGGTATGGGAGGCGGGGAAAATTTTACGGTCGGACAAGCGAACGGGATCAGTGAAACCAATGCACTCGGATTGAATTATAGTGATAAATGGGGGAAAAAATGGATCGTTTCCGGAAGTTATTTTTTCAACAACAGTAAGAATACCAACAGAGCTACCAGTAATACAGAGCTATTAGACAATAACCAGTTTACCTTTCAAAACAGCAATAGCGTCACCCGCAATACCAATCATCGGATCAATGCCCGTTTTGAATTCAAACCTGATTCTAACAATACCTTTTTTATTATACCAAGCTTGAGTTTTCAAAATAATAAAAGCAATACCTTATCTACCCAGCAATCTTACAAGGAGATTGCAGATTCCATCAATAACTCGATTGCAAGAACGGATGCTGACCGTAACGGTTATAACCTGCGAAACAACCTGCTTTACCGCCATTCATTCCCTAAAAAAGGAAGGTCGCTTTCTATGGGTTTTAATACCATATTCACGCAGAATGATGGCGAGTCTATTATCAACGGATATTACCGATTTTATGATATCAACAGCCAACCCATCCTGCCCGATTCCCTTCAACAGCAGTTTACTGATAATAACAATAACGGGTATACGCTGGAAGGGAATGTAACCTATACCGAACCGCTGAGCAAGGTTACAAGCTTACAGTTTGATTATTCACCTTCTTATCAATTTAACAAGGCAAACCAACAGACATTTTTATATGACGGGCAGAAATATTCCACACTCGATACCAGCCTCTCCAATAAATTCGATAATTCCATCACAACCCAGCGGGCAGGGATTACATTCAGATTGAATCCCAGT
Organism: Sphingobacteriales bacterium; assembly: GCA_026391525.1. Classification (GTDB taxonomy): domain Bacteria; phylum Bacteroidota; class Bacteroidia; order Chitinophagales; family Chitinophagaceae; genus Ferruginibacter. Next base: position 9,095 of record JAPLEF010000034.1, on the reverse strand, counting down.
AAAGACGAGCAATTGGCTTTCGGAATCAACTTTCAAACCGCTATGCTGGAAAGTGAACGGGTATTCCCTTCGGTTGGAAACGTGAATCAGTCATTCAGTAATTTCCTGCCCAATGCTTTCTGGAGGAAGAAATTTTCTAATGTAAGTAACATGAGAATTTTTTACCGGGCATCAACCAATTTCCCATCTATCACCCAATTGCAGGATGTAGTGAACCTCAACAATCCACTCAGGGTGAGCAGTGGCAATCCGCTGTTGAAACAATCGTATACCCATTTCCTTGGCGGGCGCTATACCTATACCAACAGCAAGACAAGCAAAAGTTTCTTTGCGAATCTTTTCTTGCAAACAGCAGCAGATTATATCTCCAATGCAACTTATATCGCACAGCAGGATTCTGTAATCCAAAATGGCATCATACTGCGCCGGGGATCTCAACTTTCCAAACCGGTAAACCTTGATGGATATCATAATATCCGATCATTTCTCACCTACAGTATGCCTGTGAAAAAACTCAAAACAACTATTAATCTCAATGCTGGATTTATCTATTCAAGACTTCCCGGTATCGTAAACAATCTGGCAACGGTAACCAACAATTACCAATACAATACCGGAGTGGTACTGGCCAGCAATATCAGCCCATATGTGGATTTCAATATTTCGTATGCCATCAACTTCAACAATGCAAAAACAATCGGTGGCAATTTTGCAGAGAACAAATACAGCAACCAAACCGTAGGAATGGTGCTCAACTTGTTGAATAAAAAAGGATGGTTCATCCAGAACGATATTTCCAACCAGTATTATAACGGTTTATCGGGAGATCTCGACCAATCGTATACTTTATGGAATGCCTCAATTGGAAAGAAATTTGGCAAGAACAAAGCAGCAGAACTTAAGTTATCTGCATTCGATCTTTTGAAAGAGAACCAGAGCATCAGCCGCACTGTTACCAATACTTATATAGAAGATGTGCAAAGTGTAGTGTTGCAACAATATTTTATGGTGATATTCACTTATAACCTGAAGAATTTCGGAAAAGGCAGAACTGCCGCACCAGCAAGGGAAACTGAAGAAAATATGCCCATGCGCCCAAGAGGCACTTATCCGGGTTTTTAAGTATTTTTAGGGGTATAGAAATAGACGAATTGAACCAGGAGGAATTATTCAAATGCTTGCAACAGGGTGATGCCTCTGTGTTTCCAAAATTGGTGGCACTCACTCAGGATATGGTTTACAATACGGCGCTGAGTATTGTACAGAACAGCGCAGATGCAGAAGATATCAGTCAGGAAGTGTTTGTCACCTTGTTTCAAAAGGCAGGTGAATTTCGCGGTGATGCCGATTGGAAAACATGGATCTACAGGATCTGTATCCATAAATCACTCGATCACGAAAAGAAAAAACGACGGATGAAAAATGGCGGTTTTTTGAAAAGGGTTTTTAATCCACTACCCGCAGAATTACCTGCCGACTTCAATCATCCGGGTGTACAATATGCGAACAAAGAAATGGCGAAGCATTTGTTTGCTGCTATCAGGCAATTGCCGGAAAAACAAAGGTTGGTATTTGTATTACAGAAAATGGAAGGGTTGAATGCAACTGAAATCGCAGCAGCAATGAAAACCAGTACAGATGCTGTATCTGCTTTACTCAAAAGAGCAAAGCAAAGTTTAAGGAAAACGTTGGAAAATATTTATCAGGATTTTAATCATTTTGATAACAACTAAGTATGAGTAATAAACATTTGAACAAGATTGTAGAAGAAAGTTTGCATAGCCTTGATGGATGTAAAAGGGCTGAGGCTCCGCCTTTTCTCTATACACGAATAGTATCACGTTCTGCAGCTGATTCCCAACCTAATTTATGGATACGTTTAGGTGCCATCCTGAGCCGGCCTGTTGTAGCTATCAGTTGTATCCTTATCGTACTGGCGGTAAACTTCATGGTGGTGAAATCTGCTCCTCAGCCTTTTTTAGGTAACCAGCAAGCAGACCCAGGGGAAGAGTTTGCTTTTGGAATGCCATCACTTATTGACCTGGAAACACCTGAACCCTGATGAAAACGGAAACAAAAAATAAAACACTTTTGATTTGGATAGCAGTGCTATTGATAACGAATATCATTTTGCTTTTGTTGTATTTGCAGGCCAATAGTTGCATGAAACAAAACCGCCATGTTTCAAGGCAGGAGTATGTTAAGAATTATTTGGAGAAAGAGCTGCTTTTTGATGCAGGCCAATTAGCCGGCTATGATCAAATATCAGGTGCTCATCGGGATAAAATGATGAAACTAATGGATAGTATTTCATTGCTACGTAAACCTGTTTTTCAGGAATTAGCAGTTTCAGGATTTACTCCTGAAGCCATTCAAAATGCTGCTATTAAAATAAATACCCAGCAAAGAATCGTTGACTTAGCAATGCTCAGTCAACTTGTTGAGATACGTTCGCTTTGCAATGGAGCACAATTGAAACGTTTTGATACGGGTTTTTATAAAATTACTTCACGTAAATTTGGTGCAAAGGGTAAGTCCAATAAATAAATCATCCTCAAATAAAATATCATGAAAAAATTAATGCTGTTATTATTCGCTGTAGGCTGTATTGGTCATACGATGGCTCAAGATAACCGGAATTCACAAAGATTGCCTGCTGCCGAAAGAGCCAAACTGGCCGTTGAAAAGATGGCTCCGCTCGATTTAACTCCTGAAAGCAAATCAAGCGCTCTTGTGATCATGACCAAATTTTATGAGTCTGCTGAAAAAGCGATAAGAGAAATGCGTGCATCGGGTAATGTTGACCGTGAGACATTGATAGCAACCCGAAAAAAACTAGCAGCAGAACGCGATGCTGAATTAAGGAAGATTTTTACCGAACAGCAGATGGATAAATGGCTGAATGAAATTGAACCTTCGCTGAGGCCTCAACGCGGATTAGGAAACTCCTGATCAGAAAAAACGTCCCGAAACAAGTCGGGACGTTTTTTTAACAGATTGCTTTATATCAAACCTTTCCACCTCATTAAGCCAGCTCCGGTAACCAGTACTACAGCCATTAAAGCAAGACCCGGGAAAATAGTACGCTCCGATTCTTTTTCCTGTTCTACTTCCGGTAGTAATGTCTGATAGGCAATATCATTATCCGAATCCGGTTCAGTATTGCTTAGGTAATCTTCAACAGTACTACCGGTAAGGGATACCAGATTGCGAAGTTCTTTCCTTCTTTTGCCCTTTAATTCCCTGAGGTATACTTTGCCTTCATCACAGGTTAAGTCTCCTTCGGCAGGATGTGTAACTACATATCTTGCCTGAAAAGACGTTTGGTTTGGCGTAACCTGAAACTGAAGATCTTGCGGAAAACTATTTCGGTTATATCTTACATGCAATCGTGTAAAAAAAGTATGTTGGTTGCTTTGTGGATTGGAATTATTCAGCCACCAAACACCCGCCTGTACAATATCCTGGTCAACAGGTGGATTGCCCACACATGGATCGCATTTTACAGGGTTGACTGGAGTTACATCCCAGGCATATTCCAGCAGCGCGATATTTTTTCCTTCCTGTTCCCATTTATGGGCAAAGGTTTCTCCATAAAAACGATCGAAGTTGTCTTTAACAAATAAAGGGATATTATTTCCTGAAGGTATTTCCACATTACGGTAATTAACAGATTCAATCCTGCCCTGGCGTGTAAAACTATAAATGATAAGATCCTGGTCGCCATCCCCGTTTGCCATCCCCAATCTGATAGGCAGAATGAATTTTGGGGAACTAAAGCTGATTTGGAGCGGACTAAGAAAGGAACCCTTCTGTATTTTACCTGCTTGTTTGGCATTTACTTTAGCTACAAAAAACTTAAGGTTCGATTTGATATATGGTTCCAATACCTCTTCCGCCTTTGAAGGTATCTTGTATCCGTTTTCCAGTAGCCATGTTTTTAATCCACTGCTTTCTTTTGCACTAAGGATGAGGATGTCATATTCGCCAACCAGATATTGGGCTTCTACGGTTACACCTAAATTCTTTTTCTTAGCTACAGGGTTACTATTGGCAGAGGTTACCATGATACTCTTCTCATTTACAGATTCTTTATCTTCCCATTTGCCATAGCATGGGTTTTCATCATAATATTCAACAAGCCTCGGCGAAGAGTAGGCATTTAGTTTTTGAAAGATAGCCGGGCTAACTACCCGTATGTCTTTTCTTTGCAGCAATACCGGAACTGGAACTACCATCGCAAAATCTTTTGGATTTCCTTTAAAATCGTTGTACATGGTTACAACGGTTTGTTCGCCATCACGAACGAGGATCACCTGTGACGCTTTGTTTTTAAGAGTTCCGTCTGATTTGCTCACATAAATGCCGCAAAAGGAAAACAGCATTGGACTAATGAACAGCAGGCATACTATCCTGAGGATTTGTTTTTTCATGATTGTGTTTTTTAGATGAATTAAAAATTTGATTTATGACATTGCTGGTTTTAAAGTAGATGCTGTGAAATGTTTCCATTGAAAATTAGTACCCCGAAAAAGCTGATCAAATAAGGGTACCATCATTTGTGAAAGCACCAGGGCAAACACAGGTGCTCCTACGATATATCTGAAACTGGTCATGTAAAAGGCAATCGATGCAACCATCATCGCCCATAGTATCCTTGCAACGGGATGGTTGGGTGTGGTTTTAGGATCAGAAATCATGAAAAACGAAAACACCAAAACTGCACCGGTACTGATGGTTTGCGTGAAAAAATCTATCGGCCAGTTGAGGTATAAAGCCTGGCGGGAAAATAACAGGATGGCATAGGTGCCGAGAAAGGCAAGGCTGACATCTAATTTTTGGACTTTGGTTACTACGATTACACCAACCGTAAGGATACCTGCGAGTAGGAATGCCCCACTGCCCCATTGGCCGGGGTTGATCCACGCTTTACCACTCCATAAAACGGCCAATACGATTCCTAGCGCAGACGGATTAAATAAATGTTTTCCATTGATACGAATAATGTATTTGGAAAGAATGGCAATGGCTGATGCGGCAATGGCAACTTCCGGCATATCGGTTTTTAGAAACAGGCATAGGCCATACGAACTGATCAGGGCGGAAGGCATGCCCATCCACCATTTTGTACACCACCGGCTTGAAAATACAGGAAACTGTTTTGTAGTAAAACCGGCCTCACAAATGGTATGCATCACAATCCCGGTAATGAAGTATGCGGCATAAATCCATAAAGGGCTGCTCCAATGCAGAAATACGACCCCATAAATGAGGAAGCTGGATTGGAATAAGATTTGAAAATGTCTGGGGTCTTTGAAAAGATGAATCTGGTACATGGCTTTTTTTCGATAGGATGCATCGATTTCTGAATTTGCATAAAGGGCTCAATATTTTTTTTGGGATAATTCAAATGATTAATATTGTTTAAACTTTTTCTAATCAATTTTACATCATGACATCAGCAGCAAAGACGATTCAAGAATATCTTGAACAAATGACTGAAGACCGCCGTATACCCATGCAGCGCTTACATCAACAGATCATGAAAAAGCTTCCAAAGGGTTTTGAAGCTCAAATGAATTATGGGATGATCGGATATGTGGTGCCGCATAAAATCTATCCTGCAGGATACCATTGCGACCCAAAACTTCCCTTACCCTTTATGGGTTTGGCAGCACAGAAAAATGCCATTTCATTTTACCATATGGGGATATATTCAGATCCAAAACTAATGGATTGGTTCACTAAAGCTTATGCTGAAAAAGTACCCGGAAAACTAGACATGGGCAAAAGTTGTGTCAGGTTTAAAAAGCCAGAACTTATTCCTTATGAGTTGATAGGGGAATTAGTAACTAAAATGAAAGTAGTCGATTGGGTGGCTTGTTACGAGGGGCTTTTGAAAAAGAAAAAGTGAATAGGAAAAGCTAATTCAAGTGGTTTGAAATTTCTCTATGTCTTACCGGATAAGATGTTCTATAAATCAGGAATTTCTATAAATGCTGAAAGAGCATAAAATTAGCATAGGTTGATAATCATCACAACAAATAGAGAGCAAAAAAATCTTGTGCTTAACATCTAAATACAAGCACACGACATCTGAAGAAAAGAACAGGAAGTTTTAAACTTGAATAAAATCAATGAATTATTTCCTGATGAATTTGATTTCCATGGTTTTGAATTCCTTACCATTTTTGGTATTATACTGTTCCATGATTTGGGTATTATTATCGATAATCTTAAGTACTTGCCTGATAGGAATATTTTGGCCAGACATGGGGTCCATCATTTCTCCTTTGAGTTGAATAGTTTTTGAGGC
>JAPLEF010000034.1:0-2743 GCA_026391525.1 Sphingobacteriales bacterium | reverse complement strand
TTCAAAAGGCATACCGCCGAAATCACCTAAATGCTTCGATTCCTGATAACGGCCTCCAAGAAGCATCCGATTCACACAGGTAGATTTCATTTCCTGAGTCGGAGCACCCGGAGCCATCCACATGGTTATAGATTCATTCCATTCCTCATCCCAGCTCGCCATGAGTTTATGAACTTCTCCGGGAGTCATGTAGGCCATCCATTTTTTGCTTTCTTCTTCAGTTTGAGCACTTACAACAGTAATGCAGCATAGTAAAAAAAATAAGTTGGTAAAGAGTATCTTTTTCATGATTAATCTTTTTTTGAAAATTAGCATATAGATGGTAAACAATAAAAAAAATGGCAATTAATTTTAATGTAAATAAATGATGCTTTACTCAATCTCAATTTAAGGTTTCATGATTTTAAGAACAGCTACATTTCCATCTGCAGCAACCGCTTTCACGATGTATAGTCCGCCACTCAATGATTTTCCATCTATAGGAATGCGATTTAAACCGGAAACAAGCCTGTAATTTTTTTGAATAACGATGGCTCCCTTTTGGTCGACAATCATCAGGATGATGTTTTGGGCTTTAGCTGATACCAGTTCAAGTGTGCTGTTTTCTGTAATTGGGTTTGGAGCTATTTTTGTTAAGATAATGCCGTCGGGTTTATTGAGTAGAATAATCACTCTACTATAAAGGATACGGCCTCTTTCATCCAGGTATTTCAAGCGATAATAGTTTGCGCCAGTTTCAGCTTTATCATCACGATAGCTGAAAGGAAGTGAACAATTTTGAGATTGGATATTGGATTGAAATATGGGTTTATAGTCCTCGTTTTCATGGCGTTTTTCAAGGGTCACCTGCAAAAATGTTCCTGATGTGCAATCTGCTCTCCAGGTGATGATATTGGCATCCTGTTGTTTAGTTCCATTAAATGCCAAGAGTTTAACGGGTAGTACCGTAGTTACCACATAACTGTAGTTTTGGCTGATATTGGTATTCCAATCGAGCGTAGACATATCATGAACTATTTCTCCATAGAGGGTGGCTTCTGAATCGATCAGGGTTTTTGATTTCGGACTGCTGTAAACATAATATTTTACCGCAGTACCTAATGGAAGGCCGGGGATATCTGCTGTACCATTGTTTCCCGTAAATGTAGCCTGAACAATCTGGGTACTTACGAAATTATCTGTGGTGTAACGAACAAAAACATTTTCTACCGGAGCTGCACTTGTTGTGATACTAACGGTAACGGGTACATTTTCACCAACGGCGTTGCTTACCGGGTTTTGGGTAACATTTGGAATGGATACCGGGAAGGTGGCGGTTTCCAGCACGCCAATAAACGGGCTGCCGGTAGGCGTAAAGATATTCTGTACATTAAAAGTGTAATAATTACCCAGAGTTACAGGAGATAAATTTCCAGAAGCTCCACCATTTCCACTATTGTAAAGCGCTGCAGCAGTATTCGGCACCGGAGGTATGGTAGTGTTGAAGGGTATTGGCAAAGTACCTGCTGTGTATGGCCGCCATACATTACCCGGAAAACTGCACAAGGCGGGAAACTCCCAGGTTGCATTGGATGCATTTTGTGTGGCTTGAACCCTTAAGCGCTTATAAATGCCTAGGTCTTCAAGCAGGTTGCAGGTGAATGGGCTGCCATCTACATTATTGATGGCTAAGGCAAAAGGTTGTGCTGAAACCGGCATCACCAAACTGCAAATGAACAGGGATAATAGTAATATTTTCTTCATGCTTTAACTGATTAAAAAAGTAATTTACAAATTATACTTGAATTTTTTTTCATTAGCATAGCTTTAAACCGGCATTTCAGCACAAGGGTAGCAACGAAATTTATTTTGTATTTAGAAACAATAGTGGGTTCATTTAAACAATAATTTCTATGAAGATACGTCTGGTATACTTTTTAATTATTGTATTAGTTGCTAAAAATACTAATGCACAGCAATTACCACCGATACAACTCGACAGGCCCGATCAAACGGAATGCCCTTTCATAGTACCTGAACATTATATCCAGGCAGAAAATGGGTTTACTTTTGAGCGGGTAAATTCGGGGATGAGCAATTCGAGTACCCCCACCATTTTATGGAAATATGGCCTGCACCAACGTTTTGAGTTTCGATTGATTACCGAATGGAATACCATGAAATTGCCTGAAGCGAGGTATCAGGGGCTGGCTCCGGTAACCATCGGTTTTAAAACGAGTATTTGTAAAGAAAATGGATTGGTGCCAATGACATCAGTAATTTGCCATCTCACCAGTGCCAATATCGGGTCTAAAGATTTCCATACGCCATATCTGGCTCCATCTTTTCGTTTTACGATGCAACACACCTTGTCATCACGTTTTTCACTGGCATATAATTTAGGTGCGGAATGGGATGGCAATTCCGCTGCTGAAAATTATTTGTATACCCTTACAACCGGAATCAGCATTACAGAGAAACTGGGTTGTTATTTGGAATTGTATGGATTTGCAGCAAAAAAACAAAAACCGGATCACCGTTGCGATGGAGGATTCACCTTTCTGCTTAATCAAAATATGATAGCTGATATTTCTGGTGGTTTTGCGCTCAGTAAAGATTCACCGGAAAGATATTTATCACTCGGTTTTTCTTACCGGTTTAAGGTGGTAAAATAGAACTGATTTTTATAAACCATCCTCTTTCATCTTTTAGTGGCCAGCACGGCATCTATCCTTTCACACAAAGCTTTTTCTGCAGTATATCC
>JAPLEF010000054.1 GCA_026391525.1 Sphingobacteriales bacterium | reverse complement strand
CCAGTATTTAAAGGGTAATAAAAGCAATTTCACAGATAATACAATTTACTTTCTACCATTTAGTATATTATTTCTTTCCTTTTTAAGTATTGCTATTTTTAGCCTTCTAAAAGGTAGCAGGCATCTTGCATTTATCGCATTAGGCTTATCTGGTCTATCATTAATGATTTACATTGATATATTTATGTGAGAATATAAGCTTATACCAGGCTACTGCGAATATAGTATTGGGAATTTGTCGGGACGAACTTGCGACCTTCCCGCCTCTAGCGGGACGCGAACGCGATAACACCACTTTTTAAAATGAAAAAACCCTCCGAATATCGAAGGGTTGTATTGGGAATTTGTCGGGATGAACTTGCGACCTTCCCGCCTTTAGCGGGACGCGATAGAACCATTTTTTATAATAAAAAAACCCTCCGGAATATCGAAGGGTTGTATTGGGAATTTGTCGGGATGAACTTGCGACCTTCCCGCCTTTAGCGGGACGCGAAAGCGATCTCACCACTTTATAAAATGAAAAAACCCTCCGGAATATCGAAGGGTTGTATTGGGAATTTGTCGGGATGGCAAGATTCGAACTTGCGACCTCCTGGTCCCAAACCAGGCGCGATAACCGGGCTACGCTACATCCCGAACGTTAAATTCTTTTGCGGAGAGGGTGGGATTCGAACCCACGGTACAGTTTAACCCGTACGACGATTTAGCAAACCGTTCCTTTCGGCCACTCAGGCACCTCTCCTTCGTTACCTGCTCCCTCTTTAGGGGTGGCAAAAATACAGTTAGTTACTGTATTCCCCAAATCAAAATGAAAGAAAGCATGAAATATTTACATCGCAGCCAATTGCACTTTCTGCTGGAGTTCCAGAACACTTTCCTTGAAGAGATTGTCGGTATCCATGAGGTCTTTAACCGTTTGACAACTATGGATTACGGTTGTATGGTCGCGGCCACCAAAATGCTCCCCGATGGTTTTGAGTGAATTTTTGGTGAAAGCCTTGGATAAATACATGGTAATCTGACGGGCTTGTACGATCTCCCTTTTCCTCGTTTTTTGAAGCAGTTTATCGTAAGGCACATCAAAATATTCGCAAACCATTTTTTGAATGGCATCAATGGTGATCTCTTTACTGGATGACTTCACAAAATTGCGTAGCACTTTCTTTGCCAGTTCCAGATCGATTTCCCTTTTGTTGAGTGAAGATTGCGCCAATAAAGAAATCAATGCACCCTCCAGTTCCCTCACGTTACTGTTGATATTATAGGCGATGTATTTCACCACTTCCCTGGGCATTTCAAGGCCATCAGCTTTCATCTTATTCTCAAGAATTTCAATCTTGGTTTCGTAATCGGGCAATTGCAAATCGGCACTCAAACCCCAACGGAACCTGCTGAGCAAACGTTCCTGAACCCCTTCAAGATCTTTAGGCGATTTATCACTGGTAAGAATCAATTGCTTTCCACTCTGATGGAGGTGATTGAAAATAGAGAAAAAGGCATCCTGAGATTTTTCAGCCCTGCTGAAGAATTGCACATCGTCGATGATCAGCACATCTATCAACTGATAAAAATGGATGAAATCGTTGATGGCATTGTTGCGACCATGATCGATAAACTGGTTGATGAATTTTTCGGAACTCACATAGAGCACCACTTTATTATTATACAATCGCTTTACTTCATTGCCGATAGCCTGAGCCAAATGGGTTTTACCTAAACCTACACCGCCATAAATAACCAATGGATTGAAAGAAGTGGTACCAGGCTTCTCCGCAACGGTTTTACCTGCTCTGCGGGCCACCCGGTTGCAATCACCTTCAATGAAAGAATCGAATGTATAGGCATGGTTCAACTGCGGATCAATCTGCATCTTCTTAAGCCCGGGAATGACAAAAGGGTTCTTAACCGGATTATTGATTACGAGCGGAAAATCCATTTCGTTGTTTGAGTATGATTTGTACCCATTACCAGGAATATCTGTTGTAAGGGGTTTGTTTTTACTGTTGCCACTATCTACCATGATCCGGTACTCCAATCGCGCCTCTTTACCTAACTCACGTTTTAATGTTTTTGCAAGCAAGGATACATAATGTTCTTCAAGGTACTCATAAAAAAACTGACTTGGCACCTGAATGGTCAAAATCTTTTCTTTGAGTGCTACTGGCTTGATCGGCTCAAACCAGGTTTTGAAATGTTGCCACTCAACGATGTCTTTGATGATATCCAAACATTGTGCCCATACTTTTTCATAAGTGTTATCCATTATTCCTAAAGCAATTTATATAAGTTGACTTATTTCGTTATTCCAAGAGATTTACTGACAAAAAACCATGAAAACATTTTCAAAATAATTTTTCGCAGGACAGCGAATATCAAAAGAAATTGTTGAAAAAAAAATTTTTTTATTCTGTTGTTTTTTATTTGCGACGATAAATTAGTGTTCTTAAAAAAAATCCCTTTCAGCCTTCCAATGTAATCATTATTTCTTTCAAAAAAATCATTTTTTTTCTACACGGGTTTTCATAAAAAATTACTATAGCACTTTGTTAAATAAAAAGATTTTAGTTTATTGATTGATGAATTAAGGCTATTTTTAATCCCTTAATTAAAATTCTATGAGCTACGAACTTACCGGCAAACTGATTGCCAAATTCGATATCGTACAACGAACAGAAACCTTCAAAACCCGCGAATTTGTGGTGGAGAAAACAGATGAAATCAATGGACGCAGCATAGTGAACTATGTGAAATTTCAATGTGTTCAGGATAAAACCGCCATGATCGACCGTGTAAACACCGGTGAAGAGGTGAAGATTTATTTCAACATTAGAGGCACAAAATGGGAAAAAGACGGCAAAACCAACTACATAACTAACCTGGATGCCTGGCGGATTGAACAATTGCTTTCCGGCAAAGGTGCTGCAGGGGCAGGTAACGAATACCTTGAACCTCTTGATACCTTCTCATCAACAGCACCAGATGCTGTTGATGATCTCCCCTTCTGATTAAAAGCTTTGTTTTTAGGATTAATACCTAACACATGCAAAAAAAATACAACTTGCGGCTCATGCCCCATGAAGCTGCCAATGAACAAGAGATCTTGTTCAAGATTGCGGCCACTGCCGCTATTTCTTTATCTGCCATCACCGGTTTTGAGGTATTGAAAAAATCTATTGATGCCAGAGGACGACAAATTTTTATTAATCTCTCGGTGATCGTCTTTATCAATGAACCATTTTTTACGCCTCCGCCAACATTATTTTCTTTCAAATCAGTTGAACAAAGCAGGAAAAGGGTGATTATTATCGGTGCAGGGCCGGCTGGTATATTTGCTGCATTGAAATTACTTGAAGTGGGCATCAAACCCATACTTATCGAAAGAGGAAAAGATGTAAAAAGCCGGCGGCGCGACCTTGCCGTACTAAACAGAACGGGCATCGTAAACCCGGAGAGTAATTATTGCTTCGGAGAAGGTGGAGCCGGCACTTACAGCGATGGTAAGCTCTATACCCGAAGCAATAAAAGAGGTAATCTAACCCGGATTCTTGAACTGTTTGTTCATTTCGGAGCATCTCACCAAATTCTCTATGAATCACATCCGCATATCGGTACCAATAAACTGCCACAGATCATTACAGCCATGAGGCAACAGATTCTCGATTGTGGAGGAGAAGTTCATTTTGAAAAAAAATGTACCGGATTTATTCATGATAAAGGAAGCATCGTTGCCGTTGAAACTGCCTGCCAGCAAAAGTTTGAAGCCGATGCATTCATACTCGCCACCGGCCATTCTGCCCGCGATATTTTTACATTATTACATCATCAGGGCATCCTTATTGAAGCCAAACCCTTTGCGCTGGGCGTTCGCATTGAACATCCGCAAGAACTAATCAATACCATCCAATATCATGGCAATGCTGATATGGCGTTTCTTCCCCCTGCTCCTTATAGTCTGGTTTCGCAGGTTCAGGATACCTCAGCATTTTCTTTCTGCATGTGCCCGGGAGGAATCATTGCGCCTGCAGCTACCGCAGCCAATGAGTTGGTGGTGAATGGATGGAGCCCATCTAAAAGAAACAATCCATTTGCCAATTCAGGAATTGTTGTTCCGGTTGAAGCTGCAGAGGTAATGAAACATTTGCCACCTGCTGAGGCAGACCATAAATCGCCTTTGCTTTTTATGCATTTTCAACAGATGGTTGAACAAAACGCCTTTACTGCAGGAGGTGGAAATTTACGTGCCCCGGCGCAACGGCTTACTGATTTTTGCAACCATAAATTATCTGCATCCCTCCCCGAAAATTCCTATTTGCCCGGATTGCAGAGCAGTGCTTTGAAAGATGTTCTACCCGGATTCATCTATCATACCCTGGTTGCCGGCTTTCGCAATTTTGGAAAAAAAATGAAGGGCTATTACACCGAAGAAGCCGTTGTAGTGGCTACGGAAAGCCGTACTTCAAGTCCCGTAAGGATTCCACGCGATGAAAAGAACCTGCATCATCCGCAGTTTCAAAACCTTTATCCCTGCGGGGAAGGAGCAGGTTATGCCGGAGGGATTGTAAGCGCTGCTATGGATGGCGAACGGATTGCAGGCCACCTAGCTGGCTTGTACGCCTGATGCTACCGTTCAAATAAAAAAAATGTATGCATAAATGGCAATGAAGTTATATTTGTACTCAAATCTCCATGTAAGATGAATATTCTCGAGTTAGCAAATCTCAAAAAATATTTCGCCACCCAGAAAGCAGTCGACGACATCAGCTTTCAGATTGGAGAAGGCGGAATTTTTGGATTATTAGGCCCGAATGGCGCAGGTAAAACCACTTTATTAAGAATGATCACCGGTATTTTTTATCCTGATAGCGGTGAAATTACTTTAAGAGGTCGGAAATTCGACCCGCTTAACGATAGCATCCACATTGGCTATATGCCCGAAGAACGTGGATTGTATAAGAAAATGAAAATCGGAGAGCAGGCGCTTTATCTCGCCAGGTTAAAGGGGCTTAGTAAACAGGATGCCATGGCGAGTATTAAAAAATGGTTCGAAAAACTGGAAATGGAAACCTGGTGGAACAAGAAAGTAGAAGACCTCAGTAAAGGGATGAGCCAAAAACTGCAGTTCGTAACCACGGTATTGCATGAGCCTAAACTGATCATCCTCGACGAACCTTTCAGCGGGCTCGACCCGGTAAATGCCAACCTGATCAAAGACGAAATTTTCGGATTGGCCAAAAACGGAAGTACCGTTATTTTTTCTACGCACAGGATGGAACAGGTTGAAGAAATCTGCGATCATATCGTATTGGTGAACAAAGGAAAAAAAATTCTGGATGGTACCGTGCAACAGGTAAAGCAAGATTTTAAAGAAAACATTTACAGGCTCGGGGCAAAGGTATTGCCCGAACAACTGATGACGCATATATTTGAAGTAGTAAAGCATCATCCGGATCATCTCCTGCTCAGGTTGAAGGATGATACACAACCTAATGAATTATTGAAGTACTTCATTTCGCAGGGCGTGAACATCCAATCTTTCAATGAGGTATTACCTTCCCTGAACGATATCTTCATCAAGCTGGTAGAAGGTACTGCTGCTACCCGTCAATTTCAACAAGTACAATAATTGCTAAAGAAAACATATGAATAAGATAGGACTCATCATCGGCCGCGAATATTTCACCCGAGTGAAGAAAAAATCATTTCTGGTAACCACCATACTTGTTCCACTGGTGATCATCGGTTTTTATGCAGCCATCATCGCCATCTCCATAAAAGGAAGTGATGAAAAGCAGAAAATCGCCGTGATCGACGAAGGAAATCTTTTTACGAATTTCAACGACAGTTTACAAAACAAGTTCAGCTTCCGGTTGATCAAAAATGAAACGGAACAGAGTTTTACAAAGAAATATAAGGATCAGGGTTTTGATGGTTTCCTCTATGTTCCCCCATTTGAAATCGATAAACCGGTTGGCTTTGTATTGCATAGCAAATCTTCCGCAAGTTTGGCTACCACTTCTGCTGTAGAAAAAATCATCAACAAGGCTGTTCGAGATAAAAGACTGCAGGCACAAGGCCTCGATCCAAAGGCATATGAAAAAATCGCTGCTGATGTTGATCTTGTAAATACGGTAGACAGCAAAGATGGCTCTAAAAAAAGTGTGGCAGCCGTTGCTTATATCGTTTCATTTGCTTGTGGTATTCTCATTTACATGATGATGATTGTTTATGGCACCCAGGTGATGCGTGGCGTTACCGAAGAAAAAACCAACCGCATTGCTGAAGTGATGGTAAGTTCAGTGAAACCGTTTCAACTGATGGTTGGTAAAATTATAGGAATAGGTGCTGTAGGGCTTACTCAGTTTGCTATTTGGATCATCCTGATGTTTATGTTGCAAATGGCCATACCACTTATTTTTCCGGGTATCATGGAACAGGTGAGCCAGGCAGGGGTTGCATCGCAGCAAGCCGGTAACTCTATGGCGGTTACTGCCATACAGGGAATCAGTTCGCTTCCTCTGGCAAAGATTGCCTTCTCTTTCATCTTCTATTTCCTTGGCGGATATCTTACTTATGCGTCGATGTTTGCGGCAATAGGAAGTGTGGTGAGTGAAGACCAACAGGAAGCACAGCAACTGGTATTTCCGGTGCTGATGCCCATCATCCTGGGGTTTGTAATCATGACCAAAGCCATCAACGACCCCAATAGCAGCCTGGCCGTATTCGGAAGTTTGTTTCCTTTAACATCACCAATAGTGATGATGGGAAGAATCACTTATGATATTCCGGGATGGCAATTAGCGCTTTCTATGCTACTATTAATTGGATGTTTCCTGTTTTTTACCTGGCTTGCCGCAAAAATTTACCGCACCGGCATCCTGATGTATGGAAAGAAACCCAGCTGGAAAGAGATGCTGAAATGGGCATTTGCCCGTTCCTGATCAGTTGGCTGGAGTTGTAGCAACTTCTTCATTCCCGAAGATGGCTTTCTTGATTTCAGCCACTAAATAACGGTAAAGAATACCCGAAATAAACAGTAAGGTTCCCAGCAACAGGCCTGTGATGAACCCACCTGCAGCAAAAATAAGTGCGGAAGGTTTTTTCTCATCAAAAGGTGGGTCGGGCCTATCGAGCACTGCAATGATGGGTGTAACTTTTTGTAAACGCCAAAGGGCTTCTTCGCGGTTGTTGGCTGATGCATCACGCTGGCGAAGCACCCGGTCTTTTTCATTCACGAGGTTTTCCTTTGGTATCTGGTATTGAATTTTCTCAGGCGCAACAAACAATGTGGTATTGGCCATGCGAACAGCCTTGCGGTCGTAACCATTAAGAACCGCATCCAACGAATCGATCTTGCCCAGCGTAAACTCATAATCCAATTTCGCTTTTTTTATCTTAAGCTCTTTATAGAATTCCGATATCTTATCAATGAATATATAGCTTACCGGTGTGATGATCGATTTTTCGGTTGAGCTGAAATTGATTTCAAGGATGCCGTTCTTGGTGATCTTGGCAATAAAATCGTCCTTCAGCAAATTGCCTCCGGTTGCAGCAAGTGAAGCACTATCTGAAGGAACAGGTATCGATGCTGTTAGAAAAGATTTGTTCTTGTTATAGATTTCGATCATTTTTTCTGCAACGGTTCGGTTACCCATTTCCGGTAGCCGGCTCATGGCAACGGCTTCCCGGGTGTTGCGGCTTTGGGCCAGTTCAACAATATTGATCGATGCCTCCTGACTGAAACTCTTCGGCGTTTCGGATAAGCCCAGCATACTGGTTAGTGCGCTGGTAGCGCCTGAATTATCATTTCCGGCATTCAATGGAAAAACCGTAGCCTTTGAAGCGTAAACTGCTGGCGTACGCTTTGCATAAATATACATCGCAACAGCAAACAGTAATCCTGTTGCGAGGATGAGGAACTTAAGCTTCGCCACCCGCAGGAATAATGTTTTGATGAGTTCTTTATTCGTCACTTGACCTATTTTGGTTAATTGATATTCTTCAGTATCACCGCAGTGAGTATGGCAGGGATGGTAGACAAAAGAATGGATTTGGCAATATCACTCATCTCCTGACCCTGTGGCCTTTCCGGAACGGTTACCACGCATCCTTCTTTCACTTTGGGATACGAATGAATGAAAAGGAAGTTCCTCGTTCGCTCACTTTTTCCGTTGGCATACGTAACATATACACGTTTCCGCCATGGCCTCACCCCAAAACCTCCTGCTTTATTGATGTAATAGCTGGTTTTGGTGTGTTCTTTATCAAATGCGATTTTCAACGGGGATTGTACCCTGCCTTCCACACTGATAAACGGATTTACTTCGGGTACATATACAACGTCATTTTCCTGAAGGATGATATCGTACTTGGAATTTTTATTTTGCAACGCTTTGGCCAGATCAATACTCACGGGTTCATCCTTATACCTGAGTTCTGCCGGCAAACTGTCTTTAATGATTACCCCGTTAGAATCAAGTTTTATTTTTGAAGAATCCATCGGTATTTCACGGATATCCCTTTGCATTACCCGCAACAGCACAGCTCCTTCAAGATTGGCATTCTCTTTCACGCCACCTGCCCTTTCGATATAAGAAGAAAGCCTTTCATATTTATCGAGGCGGGAATACAAACCCGGATACAATACCAAACCCCGCAACTCAACATTCTGTTGTAATTCAAAAGTGGGGTTTTTTCGAACAAAAACCTGATCATAGGGCTTAAGCATCACTTTGGAAGCTTCATTATCTATCTGCAGATTCGATTGGATGGCATACGATTTTATCACCGTACGTGTGGGTTTCAAACCTACTTGCGCCGAATCCATATTCACGATACTCGAAATTTCCAGCCGCCCATATTCTGCAGAAGGTTTTAATCCTCCGGATAAATATAAAAGGTCCTGCAAACTCATACCTCCATATTTCTTCACTTTTCCTTCTTTACGTACCTCACCGAAAATTTCTACATATTGCTGATCACCAAACTCACTTTGAGCAAACAATTGAATCACATCATTTGGCGACAGTTCTACATTGCTTGAGCTGGTTACAAAGTTGCTCTCGAATTCTGCAAGATTGATCTCCAGACGATCAGACTTCAAATTAGCAGAGTCGCCTGCACCCCTGAAGATATAAGCCCTGGGAAGATAAGTATTACGGGTAACACCGCCGGCACGGTTGATCACATCAAATAAACGGTCGCCTTTTCTTAATTCATATACACCAGGATAATTAACTTCACCCTGCAACTCCACTTTATTTACAATACCCGTTTTAATCATTTCCACCCTCACGATATCGCCGTCGTTGAGCATAAAGTCATCTCCGGAAATTTTTGTAACCGCATTGGCATTAACATCCCTTTGAACCTGCTTTTCATTTTCGGTGCGTAAAACACGCATAATTGAACCCAAGGCACCAGCAGACAATCCTCCAGCATAATTGAGCAATGCCTTTATGCCTTCGTCTTTCTTTAACTGATAAAACATCGGCCGTTTGAATTGTCCGCTCGCCTGCACTTTTTTCTCAACAAAGGTTACAATCACAAAATCATTGTTTTGCAGGTACAGGAAATTGCCAAAATCACCTGTAGTGAGATATTTGTATACATCCAGGGTATCAATTAATTTTCCACCTCTTTTGATTTGGATATTACGCAGGTTTCCAAAATCAGTAACACCACCTGCCACTGCAATTACATTAAAGGCATTTGAAAAAGCCGAAACAGTTACCGGACCGGGCTTATTCACATTGCCAACTACATTCACATTGATGCTGCGGGGTTGGCCAAGGGAAACTGATATTTTTGTACCTCCGGGCACTACTTTCCTGAACCTGCCCTGAACTACGGAACGCATATTTTCGAAAGTGAGGCCCTGTACATTAATCTTTCCCAGGCCCTGAGGAAAGATAGCCCCGTCGCGGGCCACAATATAACTTTGCTGAAATTCAGCTGCACCCCAGAGAGCTACAATGATATGATCGCCAACTCCGATAGGATAATCAAGCGGTGGAGTACTCAATTCACTTAAATCGGTAACCGAACTATTGATGAATACATTGGCTCCAAAAGTTTTTTCCGGACTATAAGCGTTCTCCTTGCTTTTATCTTTAATCAGACTATCCTTTTCCACCTTGATGGCTTTGGGCAAATCTGCATTTTTATCTTTCCCGGTGTTCTGGGTGTTCTTATCATTTAGCAAGGCCGACAATTGTTCCTGCGACATTTTTTTGGGATCTAAATCGGTAGGAAGCATCTCTCTGGGAATTTGCTCCACCACCGGAGGCTGTCCAAATGCAGTTATGGGCTGAACATTAAAGAAGATCAATACTATATAAATAAATATACGCCACCTGGGTAGTCGTTGCATTCTTTTGGGGGTTGGTGATCAATATGATGGCTCAAAGATAATATTTATTTCAGGAGTTGTGGTAACAGGGCCCGGCATTCCGTCCACATTTCCAAAACGATATCTGCTGCAGGGAGCAGAGCAGAAATGAGTGCGCTGGTTTGTCCGATTTCAAGCTCCCCCTCCACTAAATCCCCTTCAAACATGCCCTTTTTTGCTCTGGCCCTTCCTAATATTTTAGTTAATTCATCGGGGCTGGCGCATCTCTGCTGAGCGGCAGCTACCTCTTCATAAAACTTATTGCGCAACAACCTCACCGGAGTAAGTTGTTTTAAAGTGAGCATCGTATCGCCTTCACCTGCCTTCAAAACGGCATTTTTAAAAGCAACATGACTGGACGCTTCATAGCTGGCAACGAACCGGCTCCCAACCTGTACACCCGAAGCACCAAGTGCCATAGCCGCAAGCATTTGACGGCCAGTTGCAATGCCTCCTGCAGCTATAACCGGAATATTTACTGCATTGCAAACTGCCGGCACTAAAACCATCGTAGTGGTTTCCTCTCTTCCATTATGCCCGCCTGCTTCAAACCCTTCAGCTACCACTGCATCACAACCGGCCTCCTCGGCCTTGATGGCGAAACGGCTGCTGCTCACCACATGAACCACTTTGATTCCTGCCTCTTTGAGCATTGAAGTATAGGTTTTCGGGTTACCGGCTGAAGTGAAAACAATGGGTACTTTTTCGTTGATGATGGTCTGGATGTGCTGGTCGATATCTGGGTAAAGCAACGGCACATTTACCCCAAAAGGTTTATCGGTAGCCTGCTTACACTTGCGGACATGTTCAAGAAGCACTTCCGGATACATGCTTCCGCTACCAATCAAACCTAATCCGCCCGCATTGCTCACGGCACTGGCTAAACGCCATCCGCTTGCCCAGATCATGCCGGCTTGTATGAGTGGAATTTCAATGCTAAATAAACGGGTGATTTGGTTTTGGAATTTATTCATGCAAAAAAAATTAACAGCATACGAATGCAGCAATCATCCTTTACTGCCTCCGAGGTGGATAGCTGTATTATCGCCAATGTTGAGGCTCCGGCTCTCCCCTTTCACTTCTGCATCGCTGCCGATAAGAGAATGGGTAAGAACAATTTCATAAAGATTAGAATACGTGCCTATGATAGAGTCTTTTACAATAGCATACGACATATCGGTATGTTCCCCGATGGCCACGTTAGGACCAATTATAGAATTCCTGATATTGCATCCTTCACCGATACTCACCGGTGGTATGATGATTGTATTCTGAAAATGATGGGTTTCAGAAATATTGCCTCCGAATTTTTTCAGTAAGATGGCATTGGATTCTAACAAGGACTCCTTTTTCCCGCAATCAAACCAGTTCGATACTTTAAACGACTGAAATTTGGCACCTTGTTGAATCATACATTCCAATGCATCGGTAAGGTTGAAATCATCATAATCAACATTGCTATGGATGATTTTCTGTAAACAGTTGTATAAAAAACGGGTTTCTTTGATCTTATAAACCCCAACCAGGGCCATATTGCTTTTAGGTATGGCAGGCTTTTCAATCACTTTCGTAATAAACCCTTCCTCATCTATTTCGGCCACTCCAAAATTACGGGGATCATCTACTTTCTTCACACCCAACATTGAAAAAGGAGCTTGTAATACTTCCTTCACATCATACTCAGCGATGGTATCGCCTAAAACGATAAGCACTTCGTCGCTACCCACAATTTCGCGGGTCAAGTCTACCGCATGACCTGTTCCGTGACGGTCGTTTTGCGTAACAAAATGGCAATTCAAATCAGGATAATTAGCGATCACATAATCCTGAATTTTTTCACCAAGATAACCGATGATGAAAATAAAATCTGTGATGCCAGCTTCTTTCAACTGATCAACAATGATGCTGAGGATAGTTTTACCGGCCAGCGGTATAAGCGCCTTAGGTTGTGTATAGGTATGAGGCCGAAGCTTTGTGCCTGCGCCTGCTACTGGAATGATCGCCTTCATGAATAAACCGCTGTTAAAAATAGACCCTGCTTTAGGGCGTTTTTGCTGAAAAGTGAAAATACCACTTATTTGTGTATTCCGCACACATCTGTTGATATGTTAACAACACTTCCCCGTAATTATTGAACAGATAAAATTAGTCTGCGGCACTTATATTTGCAATCTAAATCAAGGGTATGCAACACGACAAACAGGTATTTGATCTGATCGGTTTAGAACTCGAACGCCAAAGAAATGGCATTGAACTTATTGCCAGTGAAAATTTCACCAGCGTACCCGTCATGCAGGCGATGGGATCTTCGCTTACCAATAAATATGCAGAGGGCTATCCCGGAAGAAGATATTATGGAGGTTGTGAAATTGTTGACCAGGTAGAACAACTGGCTATCGACCGTATCAAGTTGGTATTTGGATGCGCCTATGCCAATGTACAACCGCACAGTGGTGCTCAGGCAAATGCAGCCCTGATGCTGGCCATTCTTAAACCGGGTGATAAGATTCTTGGGCTAGACCTGAGTATGGGTGGTCATCTTACCCATGGGTCGCCGGTAAATTTTTCCGGTAAATTTTATCAGGCTTCCTTTTATGGTGTGATTAAAGAAACCGGACTCATCGATTATGAAATGCTTGAAGAAAAAGCAAGAACTGAAAAACCTGCCCTCATCATTTGCGGAGCTTCTGCATATAGTCGTGATATCGATTATGCACGAATCAGAAAAGTAGCTGATGAAATCAATGCTTTTGTTTTGTGCGATATGGCTCATCCGGCCGGATTGATTGCAAAAGGTTTATTGTCTTCGCCATTCAGTCACTGTCACTTTGTAACCAGCACTACACATAAAACTTTGCGAGGGCCAAGAGGGGGAATTATTCTCATGAAAGAAGATTTTGAAAATCCATTCGGTATCAAAGATCCCAAAGGAAATCTGCGAATGATGAGTCATTTGCTTGATATGGCGGTTTTCCCCGGAACCCAGGGTGGCCCGCTGGAACATGTGATTGCAGCTAAAGCCGTTGCGTTTGGAGAATTACTTACCGAAGATTTTACCACCTATATCACCCAGGTTCAAAGAAATGCACAAGCCATGGCTAAGGCGTTCATGTCAAGAAACTATGATATCATCAGCGGTGGCACCGACAACCACCTTATGCTCATCGACCTTCGCAATAAAAATATCACCGGAAAAAAAGCGCAGGAAACCCTTGATCTGGCTCATATCACTTTAAATAAAAATGCAGTACCTTTTGATGATAAGAGCCCTTTTGTAACCAGTGGTATCAGGGTTGGTGTACCAGCCATCACTACCCGGGGAATGATGGAAGCAGATATGGAAACAGTGGTAGCGTTCATACACCGGATACTCATGAATATTGATGATGCCGACCATACCCTGCGAATCAAAGGGGAAGTGCACGCCTTTATGCAACGGTTTCCATTATATCCTGAAATAGTTTAAATCAAAAAATTCCATATGTTACAAAGAATGCAGTCATTGTGGTTATTACTGGCATCCGCCTTTGCCATCCTGAGTTTTCAATTCCCCTTTTACAGCGGAACGAATAAAGATGGTGTGGCTTCTTTCAAACTTTTTCCCGACACGCACCATTTCATGTTGTTGCTGTTTACGATTTTGGTTGCAGTGGTATCATTGCTTTCCATTTTCCTTTTTAAAAACCGAACCCTCCAGTTAAGGTTCACCTTGCTGGCTCTTTTATTGGAAATTATTCTGCTGGCACTTTACTTTAAAGAAGCATCATCATTTGTTAGCGGCACAGGTACTATTGCTTTAACATCTTTATTGCAGCTTTTTATCGTTGTTTTTTTATTACTCGCGGTAAAGGGTATACGCCACGATAATAAGATCATCAGAGACAGTGAAAGGCTTCGTTAACCAATGTTAAGGCAAGAACTTTCCGGTAATACTTTTTTTGTTTTTCTTTACATCATCAGGTGTTCCTGCAAATACCAATTGCCCTCCGGCTTCTCCGGCTTCAGGCCCCAGATCGATGATCCAGTCTGCCGAACGCAACACATCAGTATTGTGCTCAATCACTATGATCGAATGCCCTTGGGCTATCAATGCGTTAAAAGATGCCAGTAATTTGCTGATGTCGTGAAAGTGCAAACCGGTAGTGGGTTCATCAAAAATGAAAAGAATGCCACCCTGCGATTTTCCCTTACCCAAAAAAGAAGCCAGTTTAACCCGCTGGGCTTCGCCGCCACTAAGGGTATTAGATGATTGTCCGAGCTTGATATAACCCAAACCCACATCACTTAAGGGTTGGATGGCTCTTGCAATGGGTGCACCTGATTGGGGGTCTATCTGAAAAAAAGCAATAGCTTCGTCAACACTCAGTTCCAATAGTTCATAGATATTCTTTCCATTGTATTGTACCTCCAGCACTTCCTCTTTGAATTTCTTTCCAAAGCACACATCACATTGCAGGTGCACATCTGCAAGAAACTGCATCTCTACCACCTGTTCGCCTTCTCCTTTACAGGTATCGCAGCGGCCGCCATCTACATTGAACGAAAAATGCTTTGGTAAAAAACCACGCATCTTGCTCATGGGTTGACGGGCATAGAGATCTCGAATTTCATCATAAGCTTTGATATAAGTTACGGGATTACTTCTGCTTGATTTGCCGATTGGGTTCTGATCTATAAGTTCCACTTGTTTGATACTGTCGATATCACCGCTCATAGAACGGAAAAGACCGGGTTTATCTGCAATCTCCCCTTTCAGTTTTTGAAGGGCGGGATAGAGTATTTGCTTCACCAGAGTGGTTTTCCCGCTTCCGCTCACCCCACTAACGGCACAGAGTACCTGTAACGGAAAGCTGACATTGATGTTTTTAAGGTTATGCTGCCTTGCGCCTTCTATGTTTATACTCCGGTTCCATTTGCGCAGAACAAGCGGAGGATCGATACTTAGTTTACCGGAAAGATATTTACCGGTAAGGCTTGCCTTGTCTTTCATAAGTGCTGCTGCATTGCCGGTTGCCACTACTTCGCCGCCGAGGTGGCTGGCAAGCGGGCCCATATCGATGATATGATCGGCCTCCCGCATCATCATTTCATCATGCTCAACAACAACAACCGTATTTCCCAGATCGCGGAGTGATTTCAGTACCCTGATAAGATTTTCAGTATCTCTGCTGTGTAATCCGATTGAAGGTTCGTCGAGTATATAAAGTGAATTGGTAAGGTTGCTACCAAGGCTTCTGGTGAGCTGTATGCGCTGGCTTTCACCACCACTTAATGAATTTGCCAAACGGCTTAGGGAGAGATAACCCAATCCTACATTGATAAGGGTGTTTAGCCTGTAAATGAGTTCCGACAGAATTCTTTTTCCCACTTCCTGATCATACGCCGATAACGAAAGACTTTCCAGCCAGGGCAACAAATCTGATACGGGCAAGGCACTCAACTCACCGATATGCTTACCTGCTATTTTTACATAGAGTGCTTCCTTGCGTAACCGATATCCGTTGCAGTCATGGCATGAAGTTCTGCCCCGGTAGCGACTAAGTAACACCCGATATTGCACTTTGTAAAGGTTCTGTTCAACTTCCTTAAAAAAATCGTCGATCCCGTTCACCTGGGCATTCCCTTTCCAAAGCAATTCATACTGGGCTGGTGTAAGATCCATCACCGGCTGATGTATAGGAAAATCGAATTTAGAAGCGGTGCGTATGAATGCTGTTTTCCAGGCACTTAGTTTTTCCCCTTTCCATGGGGCAACGGCATCTTCGTATATGCTTAATCGTTTATCCGGGATTACCAGGTCGGCATCGATACCCAAAACCTGGGAGAATCCTTCGCAGGTAGTGCAGGCCCCGAAAGGATTATTGAAAGAGAAAAGGTTGGGTACCGGTTCTTCAAAACGGATCTCATCTAATTCGAAACTATTGCTGAATTCATGCCGGATTTCATCATTTACCAATAAGGTTAACGAACCTTCCCCTTCATAAAAGGCGGTATTAACAGAGTCGGCAATCCGGTGCAAGTCATCTTCATCAAATTCTTTTTTCAGCAAACGATCGATCAATACATAAGGAACCGGTTGCTTTTTTCCTTTCCCGGGCTGTAATATCCCGTCGGGATTTTCCATTTCTACAAGGTCGTCGATACTGAGTATGTTACCAGTCAGGTATAAACGTGAGAACCCTTTTTGTAACAAGATGGAAAGCTCTTCCTTCGTATTGCGGTTGCGATGGATCTGGAAGGGTACTAATAACAAAAGCTTGTCGCCTCCCTGTTGTTGCTTCATTAAATCAATCACATCAGCCACATCCTGTTTCTTCACTTCACGGCCACTTACCGGTGATATGGTTTTTCCGATCCTGGCAAAAAGCAACCTGAGGTAATCATACATTTCGGTCATGCTGCCCACCGTGCTTCTTGGGGTACGTGTGATCACTTTCTGTTCGATGGCGATAGCCGGGCAAAGCCCTTTGATATAATCCACATCCGGTTTGTCCATACGCTGCATGAACTGGCGGGCATAGGCACTTAAACTTTCAGCATAACGACGCTGGCCTTCAGCAAACAAAGTATCGATAGTGAGCGACGATTTGCCTGAGCCTGAAACGCCTGTAACCACAACGAGCTTATTTCGTGGTATCGTTACCGTTATATTCTTAAGGTTGTGTACACGGGCCCCATGTATCTGGATATCATCAACCGGTGTTTTTAGATTGATCTTCGTTTTATTCTTGGCAACAGATGTAGTCATAATGAGCAGCAAATTAGCTGAATATGTTGTTATTACTATGATTTTCAAAATTCTTCATAAATATACTACGTAGTTCTACGAATGATTTCGAGAACAAGTACTTTAGTTTTGGAAAATCAGAAAAAAAGTTTCCAAAAGATTTGGCGGTTTATCATTTCGCTTTATTTTCACAGTCCAGTATCCAATAAAAGTGAAAAGCCGTCGTTGCCTAACAAAGAGTCTTCTACGCAATTTTTCTCCTCTTATTGGATCATTAAAAATCCAAACCATTTAAACTGTAGAAGCTTTATGAAATCCTTACAAAACCTCACCGACCAGCAACTCGTTCGTGCTTACATGGATGGAGATGCAAATGCCCTAGCCACTTTAGTAATCCGTTACAAAGAAAAAATCTACACTTCCATTTATCTTTTGGTGAAAGACAAGTATCTCGCCGAAGATATCTTCCAGGATGTGTTTATCCGGATTATCGACACTCTTAAAGCAGGTCGTTACACCGACGAAGGCAAATTCCTTCCATGGGCCATGCGCATTGCACACAATCTTTGTGTAGATCATTTCCGTAAAGTGAAACGCGGACCAAGCATCAAAACCAGTGATGACCGCGACATTTTTGAAGTACTCAATTTTTCTGAAGCCGGTGCCGATCAACGGATGATGGCCGATCAAAGCCACGACCGTGTTCGTAAAATGATCGACATGCTGCCTGAAGACCAGCGTGAAGTGATCATCCTGCGCCACTATGCTGATTTAAGTTTCAAAGAAATCTCTACCCTCACTCAATGCAGTATCAACACCGCTCTGGGTAGGATGCGTTATGGTTTAATCAACCTTCGCAAGATGATGACCGAGAAGCAGATTGCGCTTTAAACTTTTGTAACCCCCTTACTCTTCTGGCCATTCTCCTGAAAAGGGGAATGGCTATTTCTTTTTAAACGCCTCCAAACTGCATTTCAACCATTGCAGGTATTCCTTTTTATCCGGAGTATAGCCAACAGGAAAAGAAAGCAATTGTTTTTCGTTGTTCAGAATAGCATAAAGCGGCTGTGCATTATTCGCAAAATTTTCCGTTTCAAAAGTTGACCATAAATCGCCAACTGTTTCTATTTGTTTTGCATCGCCTTCTTTTGTAGTATAAGTGAACTGTTCAGCAGGAGGTAGATTTTTCTTATCATCCACATAAAGTGAAATCACAATAAACTCATCTTTCATCAACCGGTAAACTTCCGGATCGCTCCATACATTTTCTTCCATACGGCGGCAGTTTACACAAGCATATCCTGTAAAATCGAGCAGCACAGGTTTTCCGGCCGCCTTTGCCATCTTCATCCCTTCAGTGAAGTCTTTACTGCAATTGAGCCCCAGCACACAATCCGATTTTTTCTGGTAGATGCTATAATAGAGCGGTGGAGGAAAACCACTGATCAGTTTAAGATTGGCCCATGGTGTATTGGTTACACCCGGAATAAGATAAAGGGTGAACAAACCGGTAATCAACCCTGCCAAAATTCTACCTTTAACTAATTTCTTAGGAGGTGAATCGTGCGGGAATTTTAATTTTCCAAAAAGGTATAAAGTCAATCCTGTTCCTATGATAATCCACAATCCAATAAAAACTTCTCTTTTCAGCAATCCCCAATGTTTCACTAAATCGGCATTGGATAAGAATTTAAGTGCGAGTGCCAATTCGGCAAAACCAAGCACAATCTTAACCGTAGTAAGCCATCCCCCCGATTTTGGCAAAGATTGAAGCCAACCCGGAAATAAAGCGAAAAGAGCAAAGGGTAATGCTAATGCAAGTCCGAAACCTGCCATGCCTGCGGTAAGCTGCATAGCCCCGCCATCGGAAGTTAATGATCCTGCAAGAAGCGAACCCAGTATCGGACCAGTGCATGAAAAAGAAACCAATGCAAGCGTCAGTGCCATGAAGAAAATACCCGCCAGATTACCGGATCCAGCCTTGCGGTCGGCACCACTGGAAAAAGAAGCCGGCAAACTGATTTCGTAAAAACCGAAAAAAGAAAAAGCAAAGAATATGAATATGGCAAAAAAGAACACATTCAGGTATACATTGGTGGAGATATTGTTGAGGATCTCGGGGTTGATACCATCCAGAAAATGAAAAGGTAAACTGAGCAATATGTAAATGATAAAAATAAAGGACCCATACATAAATGCATTCCTGATGCCTGCTTTGCGGGAAGTAGCTTTTTTAGTGAAAAAAGAAACCGTTAAAGGGATCATAGGAAATACACAGGGAGTTAGCAAGGCTACTAAACCTCCAAGAAATCCGATAAAAAACAAAGCCCCTAATCCTTTAGATTTCGTATTGGTAACTGCCTGATTATCTTCCCCGCAATTGCTTATAGGATGTTTGATATCAATAGATGGCACCAAAACCTCTCTGGTTACTTGCTTTGAAGCATCTAAACAATCTTCAATTTAACCATAGCAGGTAAAGGCCCGTTAATATTAAGCACCTGATTAATGGTAATAGTTCCTTTAGCAACAGCTTTTGGCTTGCCTTCAAATACCATATCGGGTAAAGATTGGAAATCGGACTTTATCTCAGGGATTCCTGGTTGCACCGAAGCGTCGGTTGACTGTATCGTGATACCGGTTAAACCTTCGCTGGAATCAGCCCTATAAACATGCCAGCCTTCTTTGAGTGTACCTTTTAATAGAAGATGGATTTGCTTTTCCGTTTGATGATCGATGGAAGTTTCCCATTTCACCAGTAAACTATCCTGAGCAAATGAAAAGAAACTGAAACTGCAAAAGAGAAGAAAGAGAAAAAGTGTAACCTTATTTTTCATTTGTTCAGCATAAAAAATCCCGAAATGTTCGGGATGATAAAGAAAGTAGGATTATTTATTTTCTAATTTAACGGAAAACGGCAAATCTTTTGGAGGCAAGCATTTTTTATTATTACAAACCATGTAAGTAATCGTGCCTTTGAAAACAGTTGATGCGCTTGATTTAACTTTTACTTTTTGGACAAAAGAAACCCTGTTACTGTAAAATTTCAGCGTGGATTTGAAATTGGGGTCATAACTCTTTTCCAGCTTTCCTACTTCTTTAACCTTTCCATCTAAAGTAAGCAGTGGATTTGCTGTAAATACAAAGGAAGTAGGTTCCGGACCTTCACCAGCATCTTGTGCGTAGATATGCCATTCGGGATCTAACAATGCTGTTACAATGATGTCGTACTTTTTATCTCCTGTTTTTTTAGCTTCATAACTCCACTTAACCGGGTTTGCAATTTGTGCTGATGCTAAACTCATGCAACTTCCAAATAATAGGATCAGAGCAATAAGATGTTTCATGTAAATGTGATTATGATATAATACGGCAAATTTACTTTTTAAGTTGCCGCGTATTGCTTTAGAACTGTTAATTCTGACTAACCGATAGCTAACAAAGAGGCAAAAACCCTCCGTCCGTCTTGATTTGCCAAAGCATTGCTGCAAGCTCTCTCCGGATGTGGCATCATTCCAAAAACATTTCCGGCAGCATTACAGATACCGGCAATATGATCGATTGCCCCGTTAGGATTGCTTTGCTCATCTATGTCACCCAATTCATTACAATAACGATAAATAACCTGATTGTTTGCATAGAGTATTTCCAAAGTTTCAGCAGAGGCGAAATACCTGCCTTCACCGTGCGCAATTGGAATTTTGAGCACCTGGCCATCTGGCTGCCGCTCATTCTTTACATATACATTCTTACAAACAAACTGTTGCTTTGCATTGCGCAATAATACGCCGGGCAGGAGCCCGCTTTCACAAAGAATCTGGAAACCGTTACAAACCCCAAGCACTTTACCGCCAGCTGATGCAAAATCGATTACCGATTGCATCATCGGACTAAACCGGGCAATAGCACCACAACGCAGGTAATCACCATAACTAAACCCACCGGGCAACAAGATGCAATCATTGCTCTTGAAATCACTGAGGTCGCGGTCTTTATGCCAAAGCACCCGAACTTCCTGGTTGAGATCTGAACTGAGGGTTTCAATCATATCCCTGTCGCAATTTGAACCAGGAAAAACCACCACACCAAATTTCATTATATAAAAGTTTTGCTTCTGAAAGTTGTAAAATTACGACAGCTTTCCTGAATTCATCACATATATTCCGCCAAGAACAACAATCATTGCAACCAACCCCCAATGCACCACGAAACTGAACCACTTCCGCTCCGGAAAAAAAAATGCCGCTGCAGCTATGGCGGATAATGGTATGGATGAGAGCATCCAATAATAGAGTGCGGGTTGTTTGTTAAGGAATGGGATGATCATAGCAAGTAATAGAAAAAGATAGATAACCGTCCAGTTTTTCCGGCTTTGCACCAGTAACCTCCGCATACTTTTTTGGATAAACACTATGCCTACTGCTAAAAGCACGAGTAATAGCGAAATGGCTACCCAAGACCATATGCTGGTTGGCACGACTACTTTACTCATGGCAAATGTGGGAGCCAATAAATTCGAAGGCCTTCCGGTGAGAAACAACCAGGCCCATAAGAAATAATAGGGAGTAGCAATACCCAGAAAAACCATCAGCCATTCAGGGAGTTTAAAGGTTCGGGTAATAGCCAAAGCGGCAAGAATAAGCAATACATAAATAATGGCAGGAAAATAGAAAAAGGTGCAGATTCCAGCAACCATACCAATGTTGAACAAAGTGAATTTTATTTTAGGGTCATTCCCAATAGTACATAGTTTAGAAAGTATCCAAATCAATAATGTTGCTGCTATCAATGCTGCATGCAAACCATACCATCCAGGAAATATAGAAGTGATCAACAGATAAAACATGCCGGTGAGATAATTGGGCTTAGGCAAAAGCCGTTGTTGATTCACCATTCTATTCAAACTTAACGCTTGAGAATATAAGAGAAAAAAAGCAATGATACTGTAGATAAAAGGGAATCCTTTTCCTAACGGTAATAACAAAGCGAGCAATTCCTTATATAAAAACGCATCAGATTTAGACGCTGAGGGTACAGCCGGACTGATAAACATGGGCAGCTTCAATAAAAAACCATAAAGCAGCAACAAAAACTGATTATAAGGAATATTGGCTTTAAAGGTGCCGGTCACTTGAAAATTTTAAAGTCGAAAATAATGGATTAAGAATACAAAATACATAGTTTACTCAGCAGGAAAAAACGAGATCCGAAGCATATTAAAAATCAATCCTTGCAAAGCCTATCTTACCCCGTTGAATAAATGGCATAATCATGACCCTTGCGCCAACCTGTTTTCCCAAACGAGGCATGAACTCTATTCCATTTTCAGTGCTTCGTAAAGTTGGATATCGGTTGATTTCCCCTCCGGGTAATATACCCTGGTTACTGAGAATATGCTTTTGCCGGTCCTTTTCGATGAATAAAAAATGTACTTCGCCGCCTGCATTAATTATTGAATAAGAAAGAAAATTATCATTGTCTACATCATATTGTTTCTTATGGATGATATTATTCCAAACCAGTTTTAAAGAACTATCTATGCTGAGGATGACAATATCGTCGTAATAATACCGGGTACTCTGATCGCCGTTAAAGCTGCTCCACGGCCTATATCCGTAAAAGTAAGGATTGTAAAGATAAAAGTCATTCATAGTAGTATTCGGAAAGTTATTGTAATAATTCCTGTTCCATGCATTATTGAATGATCGTGTTTCAGAATAGAAATCTTCTGCTGCAATGAAGAATCCACCGGTTTTCTTCACCACTATATTTCTGGTAGTCAGGTTATCAAAAACAAATTTGTATTGATCGGAAGAATTGATGGTTGAGCGAAGCGAATCGGAAAAAGGATTGAAAGCCGCCCGTGGTAACTGAAGCGATTCTTTTTTTACAATCGTGGTGAAAAGCCCTTCTATACTACCCCTACGGCTGCTATAATAAAAGGAATTTACAATGTATTGCCGGTTCAGGTTGTCTATCTTGATAGAAGCCTCTTCAATATATTTTTTCTGAAGTGAAACCTGGGTATGTTCAAACTCCATCGCTCCGGGTTGATGCAACCAAAGTTCCAGATCACTGGTGTTATCGTTGGATGTTTTCTTTTTCTCTTTCGCATATACCACTGTTCCTTCATTGTCTACATAAATATCACTGTACACTTCCTTACGGTCATCAAACTGCAGAAATTGATGAGTGCTGTCAATCTGGTTCAGATCTGCATCAAATAATTTGGTAACGATAGTAAGGTTGTCATTCTTTACGTGTTTCTTGTAGATGAGCAATTTTTTCTTGTCCTCACTAAAAGTAGTTGTGTATATTTTATTGTCGGCAAAAAAACCGATACGTGTTGTATCCAGCAAACGGACGGCTCCAACTGCCTTACCTTCCTGATCTACTTTCACCGCATTACAATACACAATGCCATTGCGTTGATGCTGATAGATGAGATAACAATAAGTAGGATAGTTGATAAAGTCGATATTGAATATCCTTTCAGGAAGATAATCTAGTTTTACAGTGGATACCTGTTTCATTTCAGCATCATAGCGCGATAATTCGTGTTCACGGCTAATCGATTTATATACCAATATATCTGTGCCGAACTTTCCTAAGATTTCAAAATACATATCCTGATTGTCACGGCGGTTAATTTCAGAAAAAGTCATTTTTTGTGCCACTGCGTAGTGCACAGTAAGGAAAAAAAATAAACAGTTGAGGTAATGATGTTTCATGCAACGATCTTTGTATTAAAATTACATTATTATCGGCAGCACAACAATTTTGTAATGGCATTGTTGAATACAAAAATAACCATGGCAAAAATATTAATCACCGGTGGCACCGGATTGGTGGGAAAAGCGTTAACTAAAATGTTACACTCACATGGGCATAAGGTTACCATTCTGACCCGCAAAATCCCAACTCAGGCCCCTGCTACCGGAATACAATATGCAATCTGGGATCTTACACTCGGAAAAATAGATAAAACCGCATTGGATGAAACGGAGTACATCATTCATCTGGCAGGTGCTGCTGTGGTTGAAAAAAAATGGACCGCCCGCTATAAAAAGGAAATTATCGATAGCAGAACCAGAGGAATGGATATCATTGCCGATCAGCTCAAAAACAACTCACATCAACTGAAAGCAGTGATCAGCGCATCTGCAATTGGATGGTACGGCCCTGATCAATCAACCGGAATTTCATTTTCAGAATCAGCGCCTGCTGCTAAGGATTTCCTTGGGGAAACCTGCAGGATTTGGGAAGAAAGTCTTATTCCTTTTTCAGCCATGGGTATCCGCACTTGTGCCCTTCGCACCGGCATCGTTTTAACAAGGGAGGGAGGCGCATTGAAAGAATTCGAAAAACCGGTTCGTTTAGGCATTGCCGCTATCCTTGGAAATGGTAAGCAAAAAGTAAGCTGGATCCATCTGGAAGACCTTTGCAGGATGTACTGCTTTGCCATCGAAAAAGAAATCAATGGCGCTTATAATGCTGTTGCACCCGCTCCGGTAAGCAATGCTGAACTAACCCTTGGTATCGCCAAAAAAATGAAAGGCAACTTCTTCATTTCAGCACATGTGCCTGAATTCGTTCTTAAGCTGATGATGGGTGAAAGAAGTGTTGAAGTGCTGAAAAGCTGCACCGTTAGCGCAGAAAAAATCAAGGAAGCCGGATTTACCTTTCATTACCCCAGTATAGATGCTGCGTTACAATCGCTTTACCCTTAAAAAATCAAAGGTCTTTCTTCAGGTAATTTCTTTTACTCAGCCAGAAAAAAAGCACAAGGTAAGCAACGGCAAAGCAGGCAACCAGCCAGGTATAATCTGTTGGAAGTGCAGACTTGGCAATAGTTTTGAGCGGGTTATCGGGAAACGTAAGCAAACCGTCTGACGCATTCATGGGCAGGTAATCGCCCAAACTCCCCAGATCGATATTGTAATCATTTCTCAATTTCAAACTCAAATTATTATTTAGTAAAATAGAAATGAAATTCTCTGCTCCGATATAGATGAAAAACGAACCGATTGCAAAACCAGTGAGGCGAATCCAAACCGAAATAAAAACAGCAATGACGTTATAGGAAAGCGCTTTAAGGAAAAAGAAAAAGACATGCGAAATACCATGGGTGGAAAAAGAAGAGCCTGAAAGCAATCCGAAAAGAGTGGCAGATAATACCACAAGCAAAGTTGAACAAACGGCAACAATCAATGCCAGCATCATCTTCACTTCAATGAACTGGCTACGGCTCCATCCATCAATGATATTCTGACGATTGGTTCGGTAAGTAAATTCATTAGTTACTAAAATGATGATCAGCAATGAAGGTAATAATAATAGCCATCCAGTCCAATAACTGGTGGTTTGCCAGGTATAATAAAAATCATAAGGATTGGAGCTTTTAATGAGAGCTGCCCCCTGAACTTTATTAATTGTGTTATTAAGAATGTACACAACATAATTAATAGTAAATACCCCAAGGGTAAAAAAACTGGCGATGATGATAAATGGTCTGTGGTTCTTTAGTTTAAGCCATTCTATCTGTAATAATTTTTGCATATAGCTTGCAGTTTGCATTAATGGGTAAGCTCTAAAAATTTAGTTTCCAGACTTTTCTTTTTCAGTTGGAGATGGGTGATGGTGATACCGGCATCAAAACAGAAACGGTTTACCGCAGCCAAATCAGCAGTACCTGATGAAAAATTCACCTGCACAACCTGATCTTTTCTATTGATGGAAAGCTTACCGGGCATACGTTGCAGCAATTGATAGAGTTGTTCGAGATCGGCAGCGGAAGTTTCCACCACATCTTCATTGATCAATATCTCATTCACATCTCCATAAGTAATCAGCGTACCTTGTTTAAGGATGGCCACATGGGTACAAACTTTTTCCACTTCATCAAGCAAGTGGCTTGCCATGATGATTGTTTTGCCTTCTTTGGAAAGTTTTTTAATCAACTCCCTGATTTCAGCAATTCCTACCGGATCAAGCCCATTGGTAGGTTCATCAAAAACCAGCACATCCGGATTGCCAAGTAATGCAGCACCAATAGCCAAGCGTTGTTTCATCCCAAGGCTGTAAGTACTGAATTTTGAATTTTTTCTTTTCGCCAGATCTACCACCTCCAGCACCCGGTCTATATCATCAACTCCCCTTCCTTTTATGGCTGCACTTATCTTAAGGTTTTCTACTGCATTAAGGTAATGGTAGAAATTTGGGGTTTCCAGCAAAGTCCCAATCTGCTTTCGCTGATCGGCTGTAGGCGACTGTCCAAAAATTTCATAAGTGCCGGAAGTTGGTTTCAATACATCCATCACGATGCCCAGTAATGTCGTTTTCCCGCTACCGTTAGGGCCAAGGATTCCAAATACCGTTCCGGCCGGTACCGAAAAACTAACTTGTTTAAGTGCCTGAACAGTTCCGTAGTTTTTAGAAAGATTTTTGATATTGAGTATCTCCATATGGTTGATTTCCATTTCTGGCCGAAAGTTAAAGAATTTTAACCGCCTTTAAAGTGAAATATTATACGAATGGTAAAAACAATTTGATTAGTGATGAAATAAATGGGATTCCATTTTTTCCAATTTAGAATTCCTAATTTATTAGGGAAGATGCAGCATAAAATAATCCGTAACTTTTTGATAAAGATGAACCCTGTCTTTACCCAACACATTGTGTTCGTGCCCCGGGTAAATCATATAATCTACCTGCACGCCTTTATCAACTGCAGCTTTCACAAATAATACTGAATGCTGTTGCAGTACTACATTATCCTGCAGGCCATGAATCAATAACAACTTGCCTTTCAACTTACCTGCCTGGCTGATCAGGTTACTATTTGCATACCCCTCCGGATTTTCCTGGGGTTTGTCCATGTACCTTTCTGTATACATGATTTCATAATAACTCCAATCCATCACAGGGCCACCGGCAACAGCCGCTTTAAAAATTCCGGGATGCCTGAGCATGAATGCAGTGGTGAGGAAGCCGCCGTAACTCCAGCCAAACAATCCCATCCTGGATGTATCTGCATATGAAAGGTTTTTCAGATAATCGATACCGGTGAGAAGATCTTCCATCTGGGCTTCACCTGCCTTGCGGAATATAGCTTGTTCAAAAGCCTTGCCACGGTTAGAGCTGCCACGGGTATCGATGCTGAATACCAGATAACCCCGCTCTGCCATGTATTGAAACCAATAATCGCCTGCCCCGCCATTCCAGCTGTTAAGAATCAATTGCGCATGCGGACCTCCATACCAGTAAACGATAACAGGATATTTTTTGGCACTATTGAATCCTGTTGGTTTATACATCCTTGCATAAAGCTGATCACCCGATTTACCGGTGATGGGGAAAACTGAAAGTTCTCCTGTTGCATAATTGGCAGTAGGGTTAGTGGCCTGCAAAAGCAATTTTGATTTACCCGATTTCACATCAATTAACTGCACCTTTCTTGGATTATCGGTACTGCTGGATATATCTATCACCGTACTTCCATCAGCACTGATAATACAATTGTGCATTAAGGCACCTGAAGTAACCGCTTTAATTGCACCGGTTTTCATCGTTACGGAAGAAAGGTTTCGGGAGAGTGGTGAAGATTGAGTTGAGGTGAAAAAAAGTTGTGATCCGCTTTCATCAAAACCTTTCACATCCACCACATCCCAATCGCCTTTGGTAAGCTGTTTTACCAAACTGCCATCAGCATTATAGAGATAAAGATGGTTCCAGCCATCTCTTCTGCTTTGCCAGATGAACTGCTCAGGCTTGTTCTTTACAAAAAGCATCGGTACAAGAGGTTCAGCATATTTTGGATCATCTTCTTCAAATAATGTTTTTACAAAAGCGCCAGTACCGGCATGATATTGATTCACCCAGAAATGATCCTGTGCCCTGTTCACCACTACGATGAAGAGATAAGCATCATCCGGGCTCCAACAAATATTGGTAAGGTATTGTTCTGCGGGCCCGGCTGCATTTACCCAAGTAGTTTTTTGTAGAGCGGCATGATAGATACCCACTGTAACGGTATGGCTTTCATTACCAGCCATGGGATAGTAAAGCGATTTCTCCTGCGCAGGGCGTTGGCTCCAGTCTACTAAAGGGTAAGGCTGCACTTTCGATTGATCCATGCGGTAAAAAGCTAAAGCGTTTCCCTGATTATTCCAGAAAGTACCTTTGGTGATACCGAATTCACTTTGATGTACCGTTGATGCATAAACGATTTTTTCGCTGCCGTCGGTTGTAACTTGTTTCACGTTACTTCCATTGGCAACATACAAATTAAAACTGTCGAGATAGGCAGCTAATCCTGTTTTGCTTTCATCAAGGTTTTCCCTTAGTAATTTCTTCTTATCGGCCAAAACAATAACTTGTCCGGATCTATAGCGGTAAGCGATCTTCTGTCCTTTAACCATTGCCGTTACCGAATCATACTGAAACTGCATTCCCGGGAAAGCAGCTACTGTATCCAACTGGGCCGTTCGCAGAGCAGCATTGAATTGGGTGAGCGATAAAAAAGGTTTTTCTGCCGGTGCCGAAAAATTTCCGGTAACCCATTGCTCGGTTCCGGCTTCCTTTTTCAGATAAACATACTCGTTGCTGCCCTTGATGAATTGCAGTTGTTTGAGATTTTCAGGAGCAAGTGTGGTTCTGGCGCCAAGGATGGCTTCTTCCATCGTCAATTGCTTTTGCTGTGCAAACGAAATGGTTGAAAACAGGAAAAGTACAAGGCTGCTCATTAACAGTTTCATGGTAAATACATTTTTTGAAATTTAAACCCCGATTTTGCCTGCGCAAGATAATCGATTCTGCCTGATTTGAAATTCAGTTCACACCTGATTAGATTTCAGTTAAGGTAACGGATGATGAACTTACATCAAGCTGATGCATGATGCCGCATTTAAGGGCCATATTGTGTTTTTGGTGCCCCACCGGAAAATCAAAAGCTACGGGATATCCAAACTGCCGTGCTTTTTCGAGTATAATTTCCTGGAGGCTGCGTCCAAACTCCTCTCCCGGTTCATCCTGCTTGATTTTAAAACCTCCTATGATGAGGCCGGCCAGGTTTTGTAATTTTCCTGAACGCAGAACATTCCAAAACATCCGGTCGATACTGTACAGGTATTCGCCGGTATCCTCTAAAAAAAGAATTTTGCCTTTAGTGGAAATATCGCTCACGCTGGCCGACAATGATTCAATGGTTTTCAGATTGCCCCCAACTAAAAGTCCTGAGCACTTTCCGGAAAGTTGTTGGGAATGATAGGGTGATTCGTAAATCATTTTTTTTCCGGTGAGGCAATCACGTATAGATTCGATGGATGTTCTTTGCAATGGCTCGGCCATGGCCCAATCGGAAGGAAAACTATTGCACATTTTGGCATGGATACTGGCTACTTTCAGGTGCTGATGAAGATGGCTGTGAAAAACAGTGATGTCGCTAAAACCGATGATCCACTTCGGGTATTTTTCAAACCGGGTAAAATCTAAACGGTCGATGATCCTTACCGACCCATAACCTCCTCTGGCACAAAGAATCGCTTTTACAGAACGATCGTTAAGCAACTCCTGAAAATCGGACAATCGTTCTTCATCGGTTCCCCCCATGCTAAAATCGCGCCTTCCAATACGGCTGCCAATCTTTACCGAAAATCCCCATTCTTTTAACCGCTGAATGGCAGTTTCCAGATCGATCAAATCTACATAACCTCCGGGTGCACAAATGCCAATGATATCATTAGATTGAAGATATGGAGGCGTAACTATCGATCTAGGTTCTTCCGAAAAACCATCACTCAAACTTTTAACAGGTAATGCAGCTAAAGTTCCCAGTGTTGAACGGAGAAAATTCTTACGGTTCATAGTTTAAAGTTAACGATGAACATAATGTTAATGACATGAAGGAAAACATTAATTTTATATCAATTCGTTCCGCATGCTCAACTATTTTAATCATTAAACTTAAATTGATAGATAAACCTAAACTATTTATGAACACGGAAAATATTTACATTGCCGACCTTGATAAGGTTGGAATGCAAGATCTGGAACTGGTAGGTGGAAAAAATGCTTCTCTTGGTGAAATGCTTCAACACCTCAGCCCTCTTGGCATTCAAATTCCGAATGGATTTGTGATAACCGTTGCTGCTTACCGTGAGTTTATCCGTTTCAATAATCTTGATGACGCCATCCATAGCATCATCAACAATATCAAACTCGATGATATCGAATCTTTACGCAGAGGAGGTTTGCAGGCGCGACAACTTTTAAAAAATGCAAAATTTCCCCGTGAACTGAGTGAGGCTTTCATTGATAAATATTATGAGCTCAGTAAAAACTATGGGCAGGAAATGACGGATGTAGCCGTGCGTTCTTCAGCTACAGCAGAAGACCTTCCGGATGCTTCGTTTGCTGGACAGCAAGAAACCTACCTGAATGTGCGTGGCCCTGAACCCTTGATGAATGCCGTGCGCAATTGCTTTGCATCCATATTTACAGACCGTGCCATCAGTTACCGTCAAAGTTTTGGGTATGATCATTTTAGTATTGGACTTTCTGTTTGTGTTCAAAAAATGGTACGAAGCGATTTGGGTGCTTCAGGTGTAGCCTTTTCTTTAGATACGGAAAGCGGATTTAAAGATGTGGTTGTGATCAATGCTTCGTTTGGGCTTGGTGAAATGATTGTGCAAGGAGCCGTATCACCGGATGAATACATTGTGTTCAAGCCCACCCTGAAAGAAGGGTTCAGCAGTATCATTGAGAAAAAGTTAGGCGTTAAAGACAAGATGATGGTTTATGGCGACAATCCCGATGAACGCGTTGTAGTGATTCCGGTAGAAAAGCCTTTACAACAAAGGTATTGCCTCAAAGATGAACGCATCATTCAGCTTTCCAATTGGGTATGCAGCATCGAAGACTATTACAGCAAGCTCAAAGGTCATTGGTGCCCGATGGATATCGAATGGGCAATCGACGGGTTGAGTAAGGAATTATTTATCGTACAGGCAAGGCCGGAAACCATCCACTCCCAAAAAGATTTTTCGAAGATTATAGAATATGTGATGGACGAACAAACTGCCAGAACCACTTTGTTGAAAGGCATTGCTGTAGGTGATAAGATTGGCGCAGGAAAAGTATCTATTCTTTTTTCATTGGATAAAAGGGTAACCGAAGGTCATGAATTTCAAACAGGCGATATTTTGGTAACTGATATGACCGATCCGGATTGGGAACCCATCATGAAAAAAGCTT
The DNA here is from genome assembly GCA_026391525.1 of Sphingobacteriales bacterium. GTDB lineage: Bacteria > Bacteroidota > Bacteroidia > Chitinophagales > Chitinophagaceae > Ferruginibacter. Next base: position 39,016 of record JAPLEF010000054.1, on the reverse strand, counting down.
CAGCTATCATTACCAATAAAGGAGGAAGAACCTGTCATGCGGCTATTGTTGCCCGTGAGTTAGGCGTGCCTGCCATTGTTGGATGCGGTATTGCCACAGAGTTGCTGAATGAAGGCCAGGAAATTACGGCATCCTGTGCGGAAGGCGATGAAGGTATTGTATATGAAGGCATCATCCCTTTCAATAAAGTAGAAACCAACCTCAACGAACTCCCAACAATCAAAACACCGGTGATGCTCAATGTAGCTTCCCCCAATATGGCATTCCGTTTTTCGCACCTCCCTAATGCCGGTGTGGGTTTGGCCCGAGAAGAATTCATCATCAACAATTATATTCAGATACATCCTTTGGCTTTGTTAAAACACCGCGAATTGAATGATCCGGAACTGAGCACCACCATCGGAAAAATGATAAGGGGCTTTGAAAATGAAGAAGATTTCTTTATTCAGCAATTGAGTTATGGGATTGCAAAAATTGCAGCAGCTTTCTATCCCAACAAAGTAATTGTGAGGTTCAGCGATTTTAAAAGCAATGAGTATTTTAATTTGCTTGGAGGAAAATATTTCGAGCCCCATGAAGAAAACCCGATGATCGGCTGGCGCGGAGCGAGCAGGTACTATTCGGCAAAATACAAAGAAGCCTTTGCCCTCGAAATAAAAGCCATCAGAAAAGTGAGAGAAGAAATGGGTTTGCAAAATGTGGTGGTGATGGTGCCCTTCTGCCGCACTGTAGAAGAACTACTAAAAGTACAAGAGGTGATGAAAGAGTTTGGCATGGAAAGGGGTAAAGCAGCGCTTGAATTGTATCTGATGGCTGAGATTCCTTCGAATATCATTTTGGCCGCCCAATTTGCCGAACATATTGATGGATTTTCCATAGGCTCGAATGACCTTACCCAGCTAACGCTAGGGCTTGATCGCGATTCCTCGCTGGTAGCCCATTTGTACGATGAAAGAAATCCTGCTGTAAAAGAAATGCTCCGCATGCTGATTGAAACAGCAAAAAGGATGAAAGTTAAAGTTGGTATTTGTGGACAAGGCCCTTCAGACTTTCCAGATTTCGCTCAGTTTTTAGTGGAGTTGGGAATCGACAGTATCAGTGTTACGCCTGATTCTATTGTTAAAACAGTAAAAGCCATTGCTAACGTAGAAGCCTCTTTAAAGTAAAACAGCAGATTTATCGTTGCAAACCCTCATGGCATCACCTGTTTTGTTTGGGTGTTGCCCCTGTTTGCGGTATTTTTGCAGATAACGCCGACAGTAAGGCCAAAAATGAGTCAGCTTCTGCTGGAAAAAAATAATCATGACCCAACCAAAAAGATATTTGATCACTTCTGCATTGCCCTATGCAAACGGCCCCAAACATATAGGCCATCTTGCCGGAGCTTATCTTCCTGCGGATATATATGTACGTTACCTGAGAGCAAAAAAAGAAGAGGTGGTTTATGTATGTGGCAGTGATGAGCATGGAGCAGCCATCACCATCCAGGCGATGAAAGAAAAAACTACACCAAGAGCAATCGTTGATAAATACCATGCCTTGCTCAAAGAAAATATGCACGACCTTGGTATTTCATTCGATATTTATCATCGCACCACCGAACCGATACACCACGAAACTGCCAAAGAATTTTTCACTGCCCTGCATGATAAAGGCGATCTTGAAAAAAAGGAAACCGAACAGTATTATGATGAGGAAGCCAAAACTTTTTTAGCAGACCGGTATATCATCGGAACCTGTCCCGTTTGTGGTAACCATTCAGCTTATGGCGATCAATGTGAAAAATGTGGCACTTCTTTATCACCCGAACAATTGATAAACCCAAGAAGCACTTTAAGTGGACATGCCCCGGTGATGAAGTTAACCACGCATTGGTACTTGCCACTGAACCGTCATGAAGATTTTTTGAGACAATGGATTTTAGAAGATCATGCAGCAGATTGGAAGGCCAATGTTATCGGTCAATGCAAAGGTTGGATAGAAGCAGGTTTACAACCCCGTGCAGTTACCCGCGACCTCGATTGGGGTGTTGCGGTTCCTCATGAAAAAGGGAAAGTTCTTTATGTTTGGTTTGATGCGCCAATAGGTTATATCAGCGCTACCAAACAATGGGCAATCAATAATGGAAAAGACTGGCGTCCGTATTGGGAAGATGAGGGAACCAAACTCGTTCATTTTATCGGAAAAGACAATATCGTTTTCCATTGCATCATTTTCCCTGTAATGCTGAAGTTGCATGGAAATATTTTACCCGAAAATGTACCAAGCAATGAGTTCATGAATCTGGAAGGAGATAAAATGAGTACCAGCAGGGGCTGGAGCATTGAAATGGAGGAATACATCAACGACTTTATAAAAAAGGAAAATGGCGGCGGTATGATGGTTGATGCTTTGCGTTACTATCTAACAGCGATTGCCCCAGAAACAAAAGACAGTGAATTTACCTGGAAAGGTTTTCAGGATGCATTGAACAGCGAATTGGTTGCCATTTTCGGAAACTTTGTGAACCGCACTTTTGTGCTGATGCATAAACTGTGTAATGGCAAAGTACCCCCATTAACTGAATCCATCCTGGATGAAACCGATAAGAAATTATTAGCCGATATCCTGGCATGTAAAGTTTCGGTAGAAAAAAATTTAGAGGCTTACCGGTTTCGTGAGGCATTGTTTGAGGTGATCGACTTGTCGCGAAAAGGGAACAAATACATGCAGGAAAAAGAACCCTGGATTTTAGCCAAAGAAACCGATGAAAAGGGTTTGCCCGTTGTTGCTGCACAACAGCGTATCAATAATTGTTTGCATATTTGTTTGCAGCTTAACGCAAATTTAAGCATCCTCATCAATCCGTTCCTGCCTTTCACCGCCAGAAAAATGTGCAACATGATGAAAGTGGTGGAAAAAATGCTCGATTGGGAAAATGCAGGCAAAAAAAACCTGCTGAGTACAGGATATAGTTTACGTGCACCGGAGCTGCTCTTCCGGAAAATGGAAGATGAAGAAGTGACTGCACAAATTGAAAAATTAAAAATAAAAAGTAAAAAGATAATGGAGGAGTCAAATCAAGAATCAGCAAAACCAATTGCTGAAACACCTGTACAAAAAGCAATCATTGAGTTTGATGATTTTGCAAAAGTAGAATTGAAAACAGGCACTATCCTCAATGCTGAAAAAGTGGAAAAAGCCGATAAATTATTAAAACTCGAGGTAGATTTAGGAACCGAAAAAAGAGTGATTGTAAGCGGTATCGCCTTACATTACCAGCCGGAACAGGTCATCGGGCAGCAAGTAGTTGTAGTGACCAATTTAGCTCCACGAAAAATGCGTGGCATTGAAAGTAACGGAATGATATTGATGGCTGAAGATGCTTCAGGTAAATTACAATTTGTACAGGCAGGCGGAGAAGCTAATAATGGAAGCACTGTCAATTGACATTTGTTAATTGACAATGGATAATGGAAAGCCAATCACTAACGCACATCCGTTTCCGGGTGAGGTAACAACTTCCACTTTACCATTGTAAGCATCTACCCTATTGAAAATATTGATGAAGCCCATGCTGCGTAGCAGTTGCTTTTCCTTGTCGAAACCCACTCCGTTATCACTTACAACCAAATGTGCCTGATTACCCCGCTGAATCAGCATGATATTGGCTTGTGTGCATTTGGCATGCTTGATGATATTACTGGTTTGTTCTTGTACAATTCGGAATACCATCAGTTGCTGTTCTTCGGTTAAGAGATGAATCAACTGCAGATCGATTTCTGTTTGCACATCGCTCTGTTTGAGGTGTTCCCTATTGAAGATGATATCAGAAATACTCTCCAGCAATCCTATCATGGTAACCACTTTCGAATTCATCCTTTTTGATAAGGCACGAATTTCATCAACCGCCGACATGAGGTATTCCCGTAGCTTTATCGGGCATCTCATCCTGAATGCAACTTTACTTTAGTAAATATGCAGACAGTGAGAAATCTTACTTTTTTTCAGGCATAAAAGCTACCTTCGGTATACAATAGTTGTTTAACTAACTAAATAGCAATGGCAAACAGACCGATAAAAAAAGTAGCCGTATTGGGCAGCGGAATAATGGGTAGCAGGATAGCTGCTCATTTTGCAGGAGCGGGCTTATCCGTTTTATTACTCGATATGGTACCTGCCGGCGTTGCTGCCGATGCCAAACCTGCAGAAAGGAACAAGCTGGTGAATGATGCCTTATCAGCAGCATTAAAATCGAACCCCTCACCCATCTACCATAAAGGAGTTGCTGCTAAAATCACTACCGGAAATTTTACGGATAACATGAAGGATATCGCAAATGCGGATTGGGTGATTGAAGTGGTGGTAGAACGGCTCGATATCAAACAACAAATTTTTACAGAAGTAGAAAAATATAGAAAACCCGGCACGTTGATCAGCAGCAATACCTCAGGCATTCCGATTCATCTGATGCTTGAAGGCCGTTCGGATGATTTCAAAAAACATTTTTGCGGTACGCATTTTTTCAATCCGCCCCGGTACCTGCGTCTGCTCGAAATCATTCCAACCCCCGATACGCTTCCTGAAGTGGTATCGTTCCTGATGGATTACGGGGACCGCTTTCTGGGAAAAACGGTAGTGCTTTGTAAAGATACTCCAGCATTCATTGCTAACAGGATTGGCGTTTTCGGAATGATGGCCATCATGAACAGCATGGAAAAACTTAAGTTGAGTATTGATGAAATTGATGCACTTACCGGGCCAGTGATCGGCAGGCCGAAATCGGCAACTTTCCGAACCGCAGATGTAGTGGGAATCGATACACTGGTTAAAGTTGCGAACGGAGTTTATGAAAATTGTCCGAAAGATGAAGCACGAGATCAGTTTGTGATTCCTGCATGGCTACAGCAGATGATCGATAACAAATGGCTGGGTGATAAAACAGGACAAGGTTTTTTCAAAAAAATAAAATCAGCCGGCGGAGAAAAAGATATACAGGTTCTGAACCTGGAAACTATGGAGTACCTACCCCGCAAACGGGCAAGCTTCGCGGCTCTTGAAGCTGCTAAACCTATTGAAGACCTTAAAGAACGTATCAAAGCATTATGTACTTCACAGGATAAAGCAGGAGATTTTTACAGAAGCTTTCATTACGCGCTGTTTTCCTACATCTCTCATCGCATACCTGAAATCAGTGATGATTTATATCGTATTGATGATGCCATGATGGCCGGATTCGGTTGGGAAATCGGGGCTTTCGAAACCTGGGATCTGCTCGGTGTTGAAAAAACGGTAACGGCTATGAAAAAAGCCGGGTATGCTGTATCGCCATGGGTAGAACAGATGCTTGCTAATGGCATAAGTTCATTCTATCAAACTGCACATGGCAAAAAGTTGTACTACCATCTCCAATCGGGAATCTACCATGAAATGCCCGGAGCATCTGCGTTTCTGGTGATGAAAAATTTTGAAAATGAAACCATTTGGAAAAACAGCGCCTGCCGTACCTATCATCTTGGAGATGATGTGTTAGGGTTGGAATGGTACACCAAGATGGGAAGTATCGGTGGCGAAGTGCTTGAAGGGATCCAACAATCTATTTCCCTTGCAGAACAAAAATACAAGGGCCTGGTGATTGGCAATTCCGGAAATAATTTCAGTGCCGGTGCCAATGTTGGAATGATTTTCATGTTAGCTATAGAACAGGATTATGATGAAATAGATATGGCTATCCGTATGTTTCAACAAACGATAATGCGTGTACGCTATTCTTCGATACCGGTGGTGGTGGCTCCACATGGATTGGCATTGGGTGGAGCTTGTGAAATGAGTTTACATGCAGACAAAGTAATAGCCGCTGCTGAAACCTATACCGGATTGGTAGAAGCCGGAATTGGCGTAATTCCCGGTGGCGGCGGAACCAAAGAATTTGTATTAAGGGCTTCTGATGAATTACATGCAGGGGAACCCGAAACCATAACCATTCAAAATCGCTTCCTCACCATCGCAACTGCAAAAGTAGCTACCTCAGCCCATGAAGCCTTTGAAATGGGCATTTACCGGAAAGGTGTCGATAACATCAGTATCAATTCAGCAAGAAGATTAGCAGAAGCGAAAGAAGCAGTTATCACCCTATTTGATGATGGATATGTAATGCCTGTTGAGCGAAAAGATATCAAAGTAATGGGCCGCTCAGTATTGGGCGCATTACACGCCGGCATCAATGGCATGTGGCGTGGTAAGTATGCTACAGACCATGATGTTACCGTTGCAAAGAAACTCGCTTATGTAATGTGTGGCGGCGATTTAAGTGAACAAACCATGGTAAGCGAACAGTATTTATTAAATCTGGAACGGGAAGCATTTCTGAGTTTGACCGGAGAGAAAAAAACCCTGGAACGCATTCAAAGTATTTTGAAAACAGGGAAACCGTTGAGAAACTAGGAGGAGCAATTGATAAGGGATAGTTGATAAGGGATAATGGATAATTGATAATGGATAATGGACAATTGATAAGGGATAATTGATAATGGATAATGAAGGGGAATTGAGTTGTTGGTTATTTCGAATATTGTACTTGTTTAATATTAAAAAAATGATCTAGGAAAAATGAATCCTTTGATTCCTTCTAAACAAATACAAACACCATACTGCTATAAACCAGAAGCAATAATAAGATATGCGACCACAGAACAGCATGATTATTTCGGTTTCGTATCATTGTATCCACGCATTTAACCGTCCACCATATCAAGGCGATAAGGGTAAAAAAGCCTGCTATCACTGCTAAAGAAAGCCCATCATCTAAACTACCCCAGGCACTGCCTTCAGCCGAAGTACTTGGAAAATAATGGTAATACGCTATTCCCATACCTACCAAAAGGGAATCCGCCAATAAAGCCATTATCAGGTAAAAGCAGCTTCGTAATAAAAGTTTTATCGGTGAACTGTTTTTCATTTCCATTAACTTTTTTTAAAGGAATAATCCTTCTGATACTTTGCAGATTTACTGTATTATATTTGAACCAGGCATCTAAACATTTATTCATGCCTTGTAAATGCAAAGCAATCACAAATTAACCTAAATGATAATCCATGAAACAGCCATCTTTCCTTAAAGCCAAACAAACCATCGGCATCACTTGCCCTGCAGGATATATGCTTGCAGAAAAAGCAGCTGATTGTATTCAAACCCTGCAAAAATGGGGATTTCAAGTGATGGTAGGCAAAACACTGGGAAGCGCATCGAGCAATTATTTCAGCGGAACGGATGAAGAGCGCAGGGATGAATTACAAGCCATGCTTAATGATGTAAACATCCACGCCATCATTTTTGGAAGAGGCGGATACGGAATGGGGCGTATTATCAACCAACTTGATTTTAAAAAATTCAAAAAAAATCCGAAATGGCTGGTAGGCTTCAGTGATATCACGGTACTGCATAACCATTTGCAGGCTAATTGTAAAGTGTGTTCAATACATGGCCCGATGGCTGCAGCTTTTACCCTCACTGATGGCGACAGCCGTGCTATTGATTCTTTGCATAAGATACTCAAGGGAAAAAGAAACACCTATCGCTGTTCGCCACACCCCTGCAACCGGACAGGAAAATCAACAGGAAAATTAGTTGGCGGTAACCTCACCCTGATGGTGAACTCAATCGGCACTGCTCAACAAATCAACACCAGAAACAAAATCCTTTTTCTTGAAGAAATTGGCGAACAATTGTATCATATCGACCGGATGTTCTACCAGCTCAAAGGAAGTGGCCTCTTGAAGAACCTCGCTGCACTTGTAATTGGTGGCTTTACCGATGTGAAAGATACAGAACGGCCTTTTGGTGAAGAGGTGGAATCGTTGATCAGGAAAATTGTTGATGAATACAAGTATCCGGTATGCTTCCATTTTCCGGTGAGCCATGGGAAGGAAAATGTAGCTTTGAAAATTGGTGGTGTTTATCAACTTAACGTCAGCAACAAACAGACTGTTTTAAAAGAAATTGCGGACATTACCTAAGCAATGAATCCATCACCGCCTTATACTTCGGATAACCGGCAAGGTTATGATGGCTGCCAGCTTCAATGGTTACAAACTGATCACCCGGTTTGAGATATGGCTGTAATTTTTTTGCATAACCATAAGGAATTACCCCATCATCCGTTCCATGAAAAATAACAACCGGAATCTTGATGTCCTGCAAATATTCTTCAACAGGAAGTTTATAAGTAACCATCGCATTTACCGGATATATGAATGCATAGTATCCGAATAAGGAAGGGATGCTCCGGTAAGGTGTTTCCAGAATCAATAATCTGGGTTTAGTTTCTGAAGCAAGAAATGAGGCAATTCCTGTTCCGAAAGATTTTCCATAGATGATGATACTATCCATTCCAAACTTCGATTTTGCCAGTCGGTAAATCTGGTAAGCCTGTTCATAAAGTGCTTTTTCGGAACGGTTGCCGGTACTTTTTCCAAACCCCGGATAATCGGTAATCCAGCATTCATAACCCTTTTGGGTGAACATCGGTGCATATTTTGCATACCGTTCCACATTGCCACGGTTGCCATGAAAAAATAATACTACCCCTCTCGAAGCACCTGAATCAGGTAGAAACCTCACCATGCTGATGTTATCTTTCGCATTGATGGGTATCGTCATTTCATTGAACTTGCCAGGGAAATGGAACACATGACTTGCAGGAAGCGGTGTTGGATGAAAGAGGAATTTTTCCTGCAGGTAATACAAGGCAATCCCTATACTGCAATACAAGAAGACGATGATCTTAATCCAGTTGAAAATTTTTCTTTTTTTACTTTTCATAATTAGAATTGCAAGATATCCCTTAACATGGCATGATAGGCAGGAAATGTGGGAAGGTTATTATGTGCCCCTCCAATGATCCGGATAAGGGTGATTTTTTTTGGATTTATGGCTTGTAATTTTTCACTGTTACTTATTGGGATCAGCCAATCCTTTGTGCCATGAATGATATAAGTATGGCATTGTACCTGCCCGATCCATTTATCAGTTCGCAAATGAAATCGAAGTAGCAACCGCGTTGGCATGAAGGGCATGAAACGTTCCACCACTTTTTTAAAGCTAAAGTATGGTGCATCGAGAATGAGGTATCGTGGTTGGTTATCACTGGCAATTTTGGTTGCAAATCCGCTTCCAAGGCTCCTTCCGTAAACGATGAAGTGTTGTTCGGAATATTGAACAGCGAGACTGTCGTACACAAATTGCATATCATTCAGCATCATGGCTTCGCTACGTTTACCGGTACTTTTGCCGAATCCCCGGTAATCTACCAGCACCACATCATATTCATACCGAGAAAAATCTCTGGCATATTTGGCCCAACCTTTTATGCTTCTGCTGTTTCCATGAAAATACAAAACGAGCCCTAACGGTTCTTTAACTTTGAAATGAAGACCGTTGATACGGACACCCGGTTCAACATCAAAAAACAATTCTTCAAACGGTGCATCATATTGGTAAACAAAATCCTGATCCAGCTTTTCCGGCTTGAATATGAACCGCTCTTGCACCAGATACACGATCAGCATCAAAACGGCATATCCTGAAAGAATATAAAGGAGTAAGTGATTCATGAGTTACCCTTTTTCTTTGAAGATGGAAAGATTTGTAATGAAAAAAATTCAGGAAAACGGATATAAGCGTTGCCAGGCATCCATTCCTCCTTCCAGATTGATGAGGTTAGTAAACCCAAATTTATCTTGTAACCTTTGGATGGCAATCTGGCTTCGGATACCTTTTGCACAATAACAAACAACGGATTTGGATGTATCAAACAAAGCGGCATGTTGCATGATTTCTCCAAACGGAATGAGCAGGCCACCGATATTGAAATGCTGATGTTCAAAAGGTTCTCTCACATCTACCAGCAAGATATCATCACCCTGTTCCAGCTGCTTTTTCAGGGCTGTTACGGTGATACGCGCTATAGCTATGGTATTAAAATTCATCATCACCATCCCAAATACGGGTAAGTTTTAATTTACTGACAGGAGCCACAACGAGTGGAAATTTTTCTACATTAACATTGCTTTGTTCAAGTCCGAAACTTCTTTCCTCACTTACACTGAGTTCTTTCAACCAGAAATAAAGTTTCATTACCAGTCTTTCAAAGAAAGGTAATTCATTATCCTGACTCAGGAATTTTTCCATCACGATAAATTGGAAGTCGCCTACCATATTGTTTCTTTGCTGACTTTCGTAACGGCTGGTTATGTTCACTTCACGATTAGCAACAAGATCTTCAACCACTTTCTTAAACATCAGGTTCAGCCTGGGTTGTATGCGAAATCCTAACCTGAATTCCACCCTTATGATATCGTTAGGTATGATGTGCTCAACAGAATATTCACTGGTATAAGGATCATCTAGGGTATGAACATGTACAAACCAATAAATATCGGCTCGTTTAGGCTTACCTCTCAAAATACTATAAATGATCTTGTGTTCAATTTCCTTCGGGTTATTCGCACTGGTAAGATATACAAGGTGCGTGGCATACTTGGGCACTGAATTATCGTTGCTGAGTTCTTCTAACTTAGGCACGTACTCTTCCACTCTTACAAATTCAACATACCGGTTCTTAATTTTTCTGGCCCTGAACCAGATGTACATCACAGCAAACAGAGCGCCTCCAATTAGCAAGGTTACAAATCCACCATGCGGGAATTTATCAAGATTGGCAATGAGGAATGCAGTTTCTATCGACAGATAAACAAACAGGAACAACCAGATAAATGCAGGATGCACTCTTCTCGAAACCAGGTAATTGGAAAATAAGATCGAAGTGGCCAGCATGCAAAGTGTGATGGCCAATCCATAGGCAGCTTCCATTGCACCCGACGATCTGAAGTAAAGCACGATTCCGCAACAACCAATAAACAAAAGGGTATTGATGCCAGGAATATATAACTGACCTTTTGCTTCTGAAGGATAATTGATGCGCATCTTGGGCCAAAGATTCAATCGGATGGCTTCACTGATAAGGGTAAACGAACCACTGATCAATGCCTGGCTGGCTATGATGGCAGCCACTGTTGCAATGAGAATACCCCAAAGTAAAAACCAGGGCGGCATGATTGCATAAAATGGATTTTGCATTTCAATTGCTGCGGGATATTTTGCTGCGAAAGCTGCATTCTTTAATAATTCATCATTTGCGAATACTACCCCTTTATGATTAAGTAACCAGGCACCTTGCCCCAGGTAATTAAGAATCAAACAAGTTTTCACAAATATCCAGGAGATGCGAATATTGCCCCTCCCGCAATGCCCCAAATCACTGTAAAGCGCCTCAGCACCTGTGGTACAAAGGAATACGGCGCCAAGTATCCAAAACCCCGAAGGATAAATGGACAGCAACCTGAAAGCATAATAAGGATTGAAGGCTTTCAGCACATGCCATTCGGAAGAAATATTCGCAATCCCTAACAGCGCCAGCATCACAAACCAGATAGACATCACCGGCCCGAATAATTTACCGATAGAATTCGTGCCAAACTGCTGCATAAAAAATAGCAACACCAGTATGGCCAATACGATAATGATAATAGTATTCTGCTGGATATCGGCAAGCAAAGGAATATTATGCAAGCCTTCTATTGCAGAAGTGATGGAAATGGGCGGAGTGATCATGCCATCAGCAAGCAATGCCGCTCCTCCAATCATGGCGGGAATAACCAGCCATTTTTTTTGTCGCCTTACCAGGGTATAAAGTGAAAAGATACCGCCCTCACCTTTATTATCCGCCTGCAAGGTGAGCAATACATATTTCACAGTAGTTTGTAAGGTAAGCGTCCAGATGATGCAAGATAAACCACCAACAATGAGTAATTCTTCTATAGGTTTTCCGTTGATGATGGCGCTGAACACATACAGTGGAGAGGTGCCGATATCTCCGTAAATGATGCCGAGGGCGATTAATATTCCTGCCGCTGATACTTTGTTGAGATTATGTGTGCCCACTAAACTTGATTTTCGAAACGAGATGTGTTTTGGTTAAGGAGTTACAAATGTATAGGTAAAATGGAATAATCTGTATAAAATAATAGTTTACAATAAAGTAAACTATATTATCATCCAGCGCTAAGTTGATACATCAGGAACCACTAATAACATATCAAAAAGGCCCCTTTCCGAAGAAAGAGGCCCCAAACAAACAGTCATTACAAACACAACAGGAAATGATAACAGCGGCTAAGCTGCCGTACCATTAATCAGGTTTCTTTCCGTCGAGGAAAGTATTGATGGAACTGATTTCGATTTGATTATTTTCGTTAGACTTAACGGTATAGTTGCTATAGAAAGATTCTACATCGGCGATCTGGTTATGGATATCCATATTGCGGCGAAGGTATGCCGGAACGGTTTCAAACTCATTGTTAGGATCAGATGCGTTGATGTTGAACGAAAGATTTCGCAATTTCGCTATCCTTTCCGCAGCCCGGCGCCTTAACTCCGCTGTTTCGTCCTGCAATGCAGGCTCCTCAACATCAGATTTCATGATGGGCTGAGCTTGTTGTACAACTGGCTCCTCCGCCGCTTTCTGGGAATTGTTTACTGCTGATTGCAGATCGATAACAGGTTCGTCTTCCTGCGCCGTTGGCTGCAAAGGCAGTGGTTCCTCTTTCGTATTGGATTCCTGCTGTACTGGCAACTCCTCTGCATAAATCTGCAATGGCTTTGCCAGGTAACGCCCCGACGAAAGAGCGCCACTTTTACCAGCAGCTTCGTTATAATCAGGTTGATCTGAATCCTGGTTGATTTCAATTGCCGGTTTTGTTTCCGGCATATTGATAGGAAAATCACCAAGATCAAGAATGGTAAGCGGTATCTGGTCTGCGGCCGAAGATATTTCAAAAAACTGCGGAGTATCGGGTATTTTGTCCACAGTATTTTTACTAAGTGGTTCTACGGTTTCTTCTTCTACAAGTGTTGGCATCATGAGGTGTTCAACCATTTCTTCCTGCACGGTAACTGATGCATTGATTTCAATGGAGGGTTCAACAATAACAACTTCTTCCTGAATGGAAACAGTTGCTGATACTTCATCTACTACATCAGTATCAAGAGTGAGTATTATTTTTTCTGTGGAAGGTTCTTCAAGAGTTTCCATCTCTGTGATCGCATCATTGGCAACAGCCTCAGAAATGGTATTGACATCTTTTATTTCTTCGGCAATTTCTGTTACCGTTGTAGGAATAGTTGCTATAACAGGAGTCGGCATTTCCAGTTGCATGAGGATCTTTCCCTCGCCTGCATTGGCTGCAGCAGTAGCCGGATTTACAAAAGGTTCTTTCCTTTCAAATCCTGTAGCAATAAGCGTGATCCCGATTTTTGCTTCCAAACTGCTGTCGTAGCCCAATCCAAGTATGATATCAGTTTCATCCCCTGCCTGTGCCAGCAGATGATTCTGTATGATCTCCACTTCATCCATTGTAAACTCATGTTCGCCTTCAGCTGAATTGATATTGATCAGGATCCATTTTGCACCGCGGATATCATCGTCATTCAATAACGGAGAGGTAAGCGCATTTTCAATGGCTACCTGTGCCCTGTTTTCACCTTCTGCTGCGGCACTTCCCAGAATGGCCACACCTCCTTTACTCATTACTGTGCAAACATCTGCAAAATCTACATTGATTTGTCCGGTAGTATTGATCACATCAGTTATACATTTGGCTGCCGTTGCTAAAACATTATCTGCGCGTCCGAAAGCTTCTTTCATTTTAAGGTTACCAAACTGATGGCGTAATTTATCGTTACTGATCACCAGTAAAGTATCTACATGGCTTTTCAATAATGAAATTCCTTCCTCTGCCTGAGCTATCCTTTTCTTGCCCTCATAAGCAAAAGGTGTAGTAACAATTCCAACAGTAAGGATGCCAAGATCTTTACATATTTTAGCAATGATAGGGGCACCACCTGTTCCGGTTCCGCCACCCATACCTGCCGTGATGAAAGCCATCTTGGTATTCACTTCCAGGATCCTTTTTATTTCTTCCAGGCTTTCTTCAGTTGCCTGTCGGCCGATATTGGGATTAGCACCGGCACCTAAACCCTGGGTAAGATGTGGACCGAGTTGTATCTTATTGGGTACTTTGCTTTGAGCAATCGCTTGGGCATCGGTATTGCAAATGATGAAATTTACGCCTTCAATATGTTGAGAAAACATGTGGTTAACCGCATTGCTTCCTCCGCCACCAACACCAATAACCTTGATGATGGAGGATTGCTCTTTAGGTAAATCGAATTGTATCATGTGTGTAAGTTTTTGGGTTAGTTAGTAGTAAAGTATTTTTTGTTCCAGATTGCTCCGGAAAGTTGATATTATAATTTACTGTCCTCTTCTTCTTTAAACAGATCAATCAGATTGATCTTGAACGTGTCTAAAAATTGTTTCAAAGTTTTTCTTGGCTTAACGGCAACCTCTTCGTGTTCAGTTTCTGTATCATTTACAGTTTCACGTCCGGATGTAACCAATGTTTCAGCTACCGGTTCTGTGAGAATATCATCAGGAATTCCAACTTTGATGAATGTTGTTGCTGCAGGCCTGTTCTTGTTTTCATAATCGTTATAACCTTTCAGGATAAGGCCTATACAGGTGCTGTACATAGGTTTAGAAAGTTCATCGCTATAAGTTCCGGTAAGGTGTTCGTTGGGCAAACCGATCCTGGCATTCAATCCGGTTACATATTCGGTTAATTGCAGCAGATGTTTCAGTTGAGATCCGCCGCCGGTGAGGATGATTCCTCCATTCAGTACACGGTTATCCAAACCCACCTGCTTCAGATGGTAAGCAACAAAATCCATGATTTCGCTCATACGTGCCTGTATGATATTGGCCAGATTTTTTACAGATATCTCTTTGGTTGCCATACCACGTAATCCGGGTATGGTGATGAATGCATTGTTTTTGGCTTCATCTGCCAAGGCACTTCCAAACTGGATTTTCATTTGCTCGGCCTGTGTTTTCAATACGCCCAAACCCGTTTTGATATCGTTAGTGATATTTTCTCCTCCGAAAGGAATTACTGCAGTATGTTTCAGTATGCCTTCATAAAATACGGCCAGGTCGGTTGTACCTCCACCGATATCAACTATCGCAACACCTGCTTCTAAATCCTGATCGCACATCACTGCTGCTGCAGAAGCCAGCGGTTGCAACACCAGATCCTTGGTTTTTAATCCTGCTTTTTCTACACTTCTGTTGATGTTGCGGATGGCATTTCTGTCGCCGGTGATGATATGGAAATTGGCTCCAACTTTAACGCCGCTGTATCCTATCGGGTTAGCGATGTTCTGGAAATTATCAACGGTGAATTCCTGTGGTATCACATCAACGATCTGGTCGCCGGCAGGAATGTAAGTACGGTATTGGTCTTCAATCAACCGGTCGATTTCTTCCTGCTTGATTTCCTCTTCCACCTCCTTGCGAACGATATCGCCTCTGGTTTGCAAGCTCTTGATGTGGTGGCCTGCAATACCTACATAAACTTCACAAATGCGCAGTTCAGGATTTGAGGCATAGCAGTTTTCAAGCGCCATCTGGATGGCTTTGATGGTTTGATCGATATTCAGTACCATCCCGTGTTGAACGCCGTTGCTGTTAGCGCGGCCAAATCCAAGGATTTCCAGTTTACCAAATTCGTTTTTCCGACCGGCAATAGCGGCAATTTTTGTAGTGCCGATATCTAAGCCTACAATAATGGGATTTTCGGGGTTCATAGTTGTAAGTTTTGTTTGTTTGTATGATAGGTTTGTTTGTTTCGTTTACGCAACAACGTTATAAATAGTATTTTCTTTTAATAATCATTTTTAGGTTTAGCAGGCATTGTAGTTTTGGGCTTAGCCGGTTTATTGGCAGGCGGTTTCGTTACCGCCTGTTTTGGTTTTGCAGCTTTCGAATCGCTTCCCTTCTTTTTCTCTGCCGGCTTAACGGATGGTTTTACTGCTGGTTTTGTTACTACCGGCTTCTTATCAACTGGAAGAACTGCAGCAGGTTTTGCAGGAATTGCAGTTTTGAGATCAACTAACGGCAGCGCTGCAACGCCGTTTTCTTCCGCCTCATCACGCTGAAGAGATTCCATGATCAGAGAAATCTGGGTGGCGTTCCTGTCATTATCCGGTGCCATAGCTTGCGAAGTATCAGCAGCCATCTTTGCTGCGTAAGCCGCAGTGGTTTGCATAATGTGCAAGGTTTGCAAGGAGTCGGCCTTGATATCTTCTTTGCCCCTGATTTTTGCCACTACCTGTCCGGTATATTGTAAACAGATGGTATGATAACGGCCCCAGCCTACAGCAGGCATCACTTTTTTATAAAACAATTTCAGCTTATTGAATTTCTCCGGTATTTCAGTAGCCTCGCCGAATACAATCAACTGGTCGCCCATTTTCGGCACCAGTTCAAACTGGCGTTGGCTGTTGATGGCAACCTGGTCGATCATGGCATAGAGAAAACTGTCTTTCTGTATGTACAGGGCCATTTCCTTTACATCTTTGAGCAAGCTGCTGTCAACAGTTGATAACACTTTCGATTCTGTTGGGAAATTGGTAAATATGGGAACCCTTGCTGACAGTTTTTCACTTAAAGGCAGCATCATTCCGGTTTGGTCTATATAGTATGATTCGCCCCCGATAGTAAATACCCTGGCCAACGGTTCCCTTTCTGTGATATTAGCATGCAATATGGCGTTATTGTCAAAATACAATTCTGCCTTATCGATCCACATTTCCTTCCTCAATGCTTTTTCGATTTTCACGAGGTTAAAGGCATCAACCGGTTTTCCCTTGATTTCGCCGCCCGCATGATTATGGATCACCTGAAGTACATCGGCTTCGTCGATAAAGAAATTATTGTTAAGTCCTCGGATTTCAATATCCGCTCCACTGCACAGCTTTGCTTCCTTCTTGTGCATCGCTGCCACCAGTAGCAACAATCCGGCGCAGCCAACGGCTACCCAGGCTGCAGTTATCAGCCCGTTGCGCAAACGGTTATGTTGAAATACTTTCATTACGTTTTAATTAATTTCTGTTAACATTTTACGAATGGGTTGAATCAGAAGATCAATGTCGCCTGCACCGGCAGTTACCAAAAGTGATAACCCGCCTTTCTGCCTTGAAACCGATAATTTCTGCATCAATTCATCTTTACTGCAAATACTCACTTTCTGCTGATCCATCATTTTCGCAATCATATCGCTTTCCACTCCTGCTATCGGCAACTCCCGTGCCGGGTAGATGGGCAACAAAATCACTTCGTCGGCAGCGGATAGTGCATTCGCAAATCCCAGAGCAAAATCCCGGGTACGGCTATATAAATGCGGTTGAAATACGATGGTGCACTTCCGGAAAGGAAACAACAATTTCGTGCCACTAATCAATGCCGTTAGTTCCGCAGGGTGATGTGCATAATCGTCGATCATCACCAGATCTTTCCGATGAAGAACATATTCAAACCGCCGCCTGACACCTTTAAAGGAAGCAACAGCATCACGAATCGAATCGTCGGACAAACCTAGTTGAACGCCAACAGCAATAGCTGCCGATACATTTTCTACGTTATGCATTCCGCCCATATTCAACTTTAAATTATTTATGGTTTTCCAATCGGTTTTCCATGAAAAGGTATATGCCCCGTTTATAACGTCTATATCATAAATGTTGCAGTCTGCTTGCACTTTGTTAACCGCATAGGTTCTTAAGTTTGGCGCTTTAAGAACTTCGCTTCCTTCCAGCTGATACTTGTAATACAGTGTACCCTCTCTTCGCACTTTGCCCGAAAAATCGGCAAATGCATCACGGAAACGCGCTGCCGTACCATAGATATCCAAATGATCAGGATCCATTGCAGTAACAATCGCGATATCCGGGTTTAACTGTAAAAAACTCCTGTCGTATTCATCGGCTTCCACCACATACACATTTTTTTCGCTTGCCCAGAAATTGGTATCATAGTTAGATGCAATTCCCCCCAGCAAAGCGTTGCAACCATAACCACTATGACGCAGCATATGAGCAATCATCGTACTCGTAGTAGTTTTACCATGAGTACCTGCAACACAGATGTTGAAAGCATCAACTGTGATAATCCCCAGCACTTCACTTCTTTTCATCACTGCGTAACCTTCATCTTTAAAGAAATTGAACTCTTTATGGCCCGCAGGAATTGCAGGAGTATACACCACAAGTACAGCATCGGTTTCTATCATATTGATATCATCTTCATAATGTATCTGCATACCTTCATCTTCCAATTGAAGGGTAAGAGCTGTTGGTGTTTTGTCGTAGCCGCTTACCTTCACCTTACGGCTATTAAAATATCTTGCCAGCGCACTCATGCCGATTCCTCCGATCCCCAGAAAATAAACAGCATACCCTTCAGCATTACCAGCATGCAGTTTTTCGAGGAAAGGGGCCATATGTTGTGAACGGTTTGTCATTTAATTCAGATAGGCTAATATTTCTTCTGCAATCCGCTGGTCGGCATCATAAATAGCCATTTGGCTGATATGATAAGAAAGGCTTTCCTGCAAACTACTATTTTGTGTCAATGCCAGTAATGCGGGCACCAACTTATTTAACGCCTCTTTGTCTTCAATTAACATGGCAGCGTGATTATTAACTAATTTTTGTGCATTCACGGTTTGATGATCTTCAGCAGCGTAAGGATAAGGCACAAAAATTACCGGCTTTCCTACGATACATAATTCTGAAACTGCCATTGCTCCACTCCTGCTGATTACAAAATCTGCCGCTGCATAAGCGTTAGGCATTTCTGTTATGAAATCATTCACATATATTCCATCATGCCCTTTACACAATCGCTCTGCTTCTGATTTATACGATGTGCCCGTTTGCCAGATCAGCTGAATCCCTTTTTGCAGCAACAGGTCAAGCTGTTTGCCAATTGCTTCATTAATGCTTTTTGCACCTAAACTTCCACCAACAGTGAGCACTGTTTTTTTCCCTTTCTGCAAACCAAAATATCTTAGTGCATCTTCCTTTTGAACCTGGCTGTGTGCAATAGCATTCCTTACCGGGTTTCCGCTGATGCTGATCTTCTCCGGCGGAAAAAATTTTTCCATACCGTCTATGGCTGTAAAAATTCTGGTAGCATTTTTTCCTAACAGCATATTGCTTTTACCGGCGAATGAATTGGCTTCATGGATAAAAGTGGGAATCCCTTTGCTTTGGGCATATCGCAATACCGGAAAGCTGGAATAGCCCCCAACGCCAATCACTGCATCGGGCCTGAAAGATTTTAAAATGCTGCTTACCTGAAAAAAACTCTTCAGTAATTTAAAAGGCAAACTGATATTTTTAATCAAAGAACTTCTGTTGAACCCGGCAAT
This sequence comes from Sphingobacteriales bacterium, assembly GCA_026391525.1. GTDB lineage: Bacteria > Bacteroidota > Bacteroidia > Chitinophagales > Chitinophagaceae > Ferruginibacter. The sequence continues at coordinate 19,648 of JAPLEF010000054.1, read as the reverse complement.
GGTAAGCCCTTTTATTTCGTACCCGGCCTGAGGCACTTTTTCCATTTCCATTTTCCCAGTTGCACCAACAAAAAGAAAAACAGATTGTGGTGCATTTTTTTTTAGTGCGTTTGCAATGGCAATAGCCGGAAATATATGCCCGCCTGTTCCACCACCTGCGATAATAAACCGCCTCCCTTTTACTTTACCAGTTAGCATTTGATTCATTTCCTGCATAATCGTTAGGTGGTTGCTGCATTTGTTACTTGTTCATCAGCTTCTGTTTCTGCCACTTTATTCAATTGCGATCCTTCCAGTTGTTCTACATTCCTTGCCACACTTAATATGATACCTATCGATAAACAAGTGAATAAAAAACTGCTGCCACCCATACTTATAAGCGGGAGCGTTACCCCGGTATTGGGAAACAGGTTTACATTCACAGCCATATTGGCCAGCGCCTGTATCACCAAAGTGAAACTCAATGCAAGTGCCAAAAATGCACCAAATGCAAAAGGGCATTTCCGGTATAGACGGATACACCGGTACAGGAATAGCAAATAAATAAACATGATAAATGCTGCTCCGATCAAACCATACTCTTCAATGATGATTGCATAAATAAAATCACTATAACTGTGTGGCAAAAAATTCCGCTGCAAACTATTTCCCGGACCACGTCCTATCCAACTTCCGTTTGCTATGGCAATTTTCGCTTGATTGATCTGGTATAATTTTTCATTGTCGTCATTCTTATTGCTGTACATGAATGTCTGGATCCTGCTGATCCAGGTGGGAATCCTTCCGGAAGATAGAAATGCCGGCAATTTCTCCTGTTCATGTGTTTCTTTGTTATAAGTGGACGCTGCAATGCCGATCAGTAATAACAAAGGAATGAGGGCTACTGCAAGCGTCATCAGAATATGCTTTGTGCTCACCCTTCCAATGAACATGAGGAGGATACTTGTTCCTCCAATCAAAATAGCTGTAGAAAGATTGGCAGGTGCAATCAATAAACAAATGATGGCAACTGGAGTGATAACAGGTAAAAATCCTTTTTTGAAATCTTTAATCACGTGTTGCTTCTTACTAAGTAATCGGCTGAGATACATGAATAAAGCAAGTTTAGCTAAATCGGAAGTTTGGAAAGTCATATTGATCACAGGCAACTTGATCCATCGGCTTCCGGCATTCAATTGTACACCAAACATGAGGGTATAAACCAAAAGGGGTATGGATATTAAAAAAAGAATCAGGGCTACACGTGAGTAAATGGTATAGTTGATGCGATGCGCAAAATAGATAATGAGCAACCCCAGCATGATGAAAGCAAACTGTTTGAACAAGTAGCTCTCCGTAGTTTTGCTGAGCCGGTAAGCAAGTGAGCCGATGCTGCTGTATACCAATAACAAACTGGCAAGTGTAAGGATGACCACGATGGCCCAGATCATCTTATCGCCTTTTGTTTTCCTCACCAGGTTATCGCCCATACCGCCGATACCCCTGAATGTGTTATCCATGGCAAGTTCGCCCTCAGCTGCAGGACTAAACCATTGTTTGAAATAATTTTTTATCGAAGCCATGGAATGGATTGGTGCTTTTTACAAATTCTTAACTGCTTGTTTAAACTGGTTGCCCCTGTCTTCGTAGTTCTTGAAAAGATCGAAACTGGCACAGGCCGGGCTTAGCAGCACCACATCGCCTTTACTGGCAAAGTGATAGGCAGCCTGCACGGCGTCTTTCGCATTTTCGGTATTCACAATAAGGGAAACAATATCCCCGAAAGCTTCATGTATCTTCCGGTTTTCGGTACCCATACATACGATCGCTTTCACTTTATCTTTCACCAAGTCTTTCAACAAAGAATAATCATTGCCCTTATCCACACCACCAAGGATAAGGATCACCGGACTGTTCATGCTTTCCAATGCAAACCAGGTGCTGTTGATATTCGTAGCCTTGCTGTCATTGATGAACACCACACCTTTGATGGTGGCAACCGGTTCCATACGATGTTCGAGGCTTTCGAATGTCTGCAAAGCTTCCCGGATCTTTTCCTTTCGGATATCCATTGCCGTTGCTGCCATACTTGCCGCCATACTGTTGTATTGATTATGTTTTCCTTTGATTGCAAAATCCTCAACGCTCATTTGCATTTCTTCATTCTTCCATTTGAGATGCATTTTAGCATTCATCAAATAGGCACCTTGTGGCAGTTCTTTACGCATGGTAATGGGAGCTTTTGTTGATTTTATCGGATAGGTTGAGAGATATTGGTTGGTGATTTCATCATCCAGGTTAAAGATGAATACATCTTCAGGTTGCTGATTTTCGGTAATCCTGAACTTACTGGCGATATAATTTTCTAACTTATATTCATATCTGTCGAGATGATCTTCAGTAATATTGGTGAGCACGGCAATATGAGGCCGGAATGTATTGATGTCATCCAGCTGGAACGAACTCACTTCTGCTACATAAACCGGTTTGGGTTCAAGTGCAACTTGCCTGGCGAATGAATAACCAATATTCCCTACAAGAGCGCAATCGACTGCTGCATGCCTGTAGATATGATAGATCAATGAGGTGGTGGTGGTTTTACCATTGCTGCCTGTGATGGCAATAAGCTTACTGTTACCTATAAAACGGTAAGCAAACTCCATCTCACTGATAACAGGTATGCCGGCTTCACGGATCCTTTTCATTACTGGAGCTTTCTCCGGTATCCCTGGACTTTTAATGATTTCATCTGCAGACAATATCATTTCTTCGGAATGTTGCAGCTCTTCAAATTCGATAGCAAAAGAAACCAGGTCATTTTTGTACTCCATAGCAATTGGTCCGGCATCGGTTACAAACGGATCGTAACCCTGCTGCTTGGCAAGGATAGCGGCTCCTACACCACTCTCCCCAGCTCCCAGAATTACCAAACGCTTTTTCATCTTTATAGTCTGCTTAAAATTTAAAATAGTTCTTCAATGGTATTGACGTTTACAGTACAACCTGTTCCTTCCGGTCAATGTTTGATCAGGATAAAATGGCTTTTCAATGGTATTGACATTTACAGGACATACTTTCCCGATGTCAGTTACCGACAGTTTAAAAAAAATGGTTCTTCAATGGTATTGACGTTTACAGGACAACTTTTTCCTTCCGGTCAATGTTCAATCAGGATAAAATGGTTCTTCAAAAGCATAGAATTTAACAGGTTAGGTAGTTTCAAAGGGTATTGTGATTTAATATTTTTACGCTACAGTTTTGTGTAGCGATGTTTCTTATCTTAATTTCAAAGTCACTATCGCCATAGCCACACAAAGAATCGTGATGATCCAAAAACGCACTGCAATCTTACTTTCATGATAACCCAGTTTCTGGTAATGGTGATGAAGCGGGCTCATCAGAAAAACCCTCCGCCCTTCTCCATACTTTCTCTTGGTATATTTGAAATAACTCACTTGTATCACCACACTTAAATTTTCAACCAGGAATACCATACAGAAAATCGGGATCAACAATTCTTTCCTAACAATAATGGCCAATGCTGCGATGATTCCACCAAGCGCCAGACTTCCGGTATCCCCCATAAAAACCTGAGCCGGATAAGAATTGTACCACAAAAATCCTATACAGGCCCCTACAAATGCTGCAATGAAAATGGACAGTTCGCCCAGATTGGGGATATACATGATATTGAGGTACTCTGCAAACCTGATATTTCCACTCACATAGGCGAAGATGCCCAAACACACGCCTATGATAGCACTCACTCCGGTTGCCAAACCATCCAGCCCATCTGTTATATTCGCCCCATTCGAAACTGCCGTAACAATGAATATCACAATCAGGATATACAGGATATAGGTGTAATCTTTCCAGCTGGCAGGCAGCAAACGGGCATAATTGAATTCATGCCCTTTCACAAATGGTATGGTGGTGATAACAGATTTCGCATCGGTAAACACCCTTTCTTTGCCATCAATTTTTACGGTATCGTATTTGATTAGTTTGCCGGCATTGTTGTAAACCGCAGGCTGGTCGCTACGCAACACTTCCCGCTTTACCACTACATTCTGATTAAAATAAAGGGTAGCTCCTACTATTATTCCCAACATCACCTGACCGAATATCTTGAACCTTCCCGCTAATCCGTCGCTGTCTGTTTTTTTGTAGTCGATCCCTTTTTCCTTTGCCAGACGCTTCGACCTTATTTTCAGGTAATCATCTATGAATCCTATCGCACCCAGCCATACCGTGCAAAGCAACATCAGCCGTATATAAACCTTATCAAGGTTCGCGAGCAATAAAGTGGGTATCAGGATGGCTAAAATCAGGATGATCCCTCCCATGGTAGGGGTACCTTTTTTTTGTTGCTCACCGGCAAGCCCGAGATCTCTAACTGTTTCGCCTAACTGCTTTTTCTGCAGAATGCCGATGATTTTTTTGCCATATACCGTTGTGATAACAAGCGAAAGAATCAGCGCCAGCAAAACCCTGAAGGTGATGAACTGGAACAAACCGCTTCCCGGAAACCGGAAATGCTCTTTCGAAAGCCAATCAAAAAGGTGATACAACATTATTAATGGGTGGGTTTTTCAACCCTTTATTTCTTATTTCAATTTTCCTCTTACAAAAATGCTGCTCTTTACTTTTCAAGCAACTCAAACATTTCCTGCATCACCTTTTTATCATCAAAAGCGAATTTCACTCCTTTTATTTCCTGGTATTTTTCATGGCCCTTTCCGGCCACTAAAATGATATCTTCCTTATTGCTGAGGCTGATGGCTGTTTTGATTGCTTCCCGACGGTCGGCAATACTGATGCATTTCTTCCTCGATACTACGTTGACACCCGCCTCCATTTCACGAATGATTTCCTGAGGCTCTTCATTACGTGGATTGTCGGAAGTAAGGATCACCTTATCGCTATATTGGCAGGCTACTTCAGCCATGATCGGACGTTTAGCGGTATCTCTGTTACCACCACATCCCACAACAGTGATGATTTTCTCCTCTCCCTGCCTGAGTTTTCGTATCGTTGCCAGCACATTCAGCAAAGCATCCGGAGTATGTGCATAATCTACAATACCTACCACACCGGTTTGCCTGCTTATCTGATAATCAAATCTGCCTTCGGCACCTGTTAGGTTACTCAGGGCCAACAACACTTCATGTTTATCTTCACCCAGGCAGATGGCCACTGCAAACACAGCCAGTAAATTATAAGCATTGAATTCGCCTATCAGCTTAAAATGCACTTCTGTTTCATTCACAACCAGATGAAGACCGGTTAAGCTATTTTCTAAGATCTTTCCTTTGAAATCGGCTATCGTTTTAAGGCTATAGAAATATTTTCTTGCGTTACAATTTTGCAACATGATGATACCACGTTTATCATCGGCATTACTGATGGCATATGCATTGGGTGGCAATCCATCGAACCATGATTTTTTTACACGGATGTATTCTTCAAAACTATGATGGTAATCGAGGTGATCGTGAGTGATATTACTGAAAACCGCAGCAGCAAATTGAATACCTGCTATCCGATGCTGGTGTATGGCATGGCTGCTACATTCCATAAATACGTGCGTACAACCGGCATCCTTCATCTTACTTAACAAGCGGTGAAGGCTAATCGCATCCGGAGTGGTATGGGTGGATTCCAATACCTGATCGCCGATCTGATTTTGAATGGTACTTATAAGTCCGCAGGTATGGCCTCCCGATGTAAATAATTTCCAAAGCAGGGTAACAATAGTTGTTTTACCGTTAGTTCCGGTTACCCCGCTCACTTTCATAAATTCAGAAGGATTGCCAAAAAAATGGTGGCTGATGATTCCTGCTGCCAGGGCACTATTCTCCACTTCAACATAAGTGATGTGATCAACGAGCTTTTCAGGGATTTTTGAACATACCACTGCTATAGCACCGTTAGTGATGGCATTTTGAATAAAATCATGTCCATCTGTTTGTGTTCCCTTTATGGCTATAAAACAGGTTCCCTTTTGAACCAGTCTGGAATCTGATTGCAAATCGTGAATATCGATACCTGTACTGCCATAAACAGCCCTGATATTCACTTTGTACAATATGTTATTCAGTGTTTGCATCACTTAATTCAGCATTAATAATATTTGTTGGCCTTTTAGAAAAGTGGTACCGGCAACAATACTCTGGTTCACCACTCTTCCTTTTCCGGTAACTACGGTTCTGAGTCCTTTGTTTTCCAACAGATACACCGCATCTTTTAAACCCATGCCCTTAACATCGGGCGTTACGGTTGCCTGTGTCAATGCCTGGTCGGGCGTGTACATACCGGCAGCATTATTTTTAAATTGAAAGGCCCGTAAGTATCCCGAGGCAACAGCATCTGTAGCGGCGATGTTGAGATAACTAAATATGGAATGCAGGTCTTGCCTGCATCCATAATAGTTATACGCTGTGGTGTCGGGGGTAATATTTTTTTGCAGGGAAGCCTTACTGAGGTAACGGCGATAGATATGGTCGCTGATGTTTTTAAAAACTCGTCCGGATACATCTGCACCATAAATCATCCGGGATTCCTTACTATTCTGAATCACTACTGCCATGGTATAAACTGGCTTTTCGGATGGGAAAAACCCGATGAAAGAAGCCTGATAAATTTTATTGCCTTTGTTGTAACCGCGGTTATCCAGTGCCGTTACTGCGGTACCTGTTTTTCCGGAGATAGAATAGGCCGTATCGAATAAGATGCGGTGCCCGGTTCCATGAGCACTATCAACCACTGCACGTAAACAGGATTTCGCCTGAAGGATAGCATCATCGCTGGCAATTTTTTCTACTAATGTTTCCGGATAGAAAGTTTTGATATCTACTCCATAATCGCGAACGGCATTTACCAGATAAGGCCTCATCATCTTACCATTATTGGCCACTGCATTATAAAGCATGAGCATATGCAAAGGAGTAATCAGTTCTTCGTAACCGTGAGCCATATAAGGAATGGTGGTTTTGCCCCAACTTTTGCTCTTTGGTGTTTTAATAGTTGGCTTGCCGGAAGATGCCACAATATCTATACCTGTAATTTTATTGAGACGGAAACGGTCGATATGTTCAACCCATTTCTCTGGCTGATCCTGATAATATTGTGTTGCCATCTTTGCAAAAGCCACATTACTGCTGCGCAGGAAGGCTTCTTTTACCGTGAGTTTACCTGCACCAAGGTGTGAATCTTTTATCCTTAGTCCTGAGAAGTATTTCACACCGCCCTCACAATCTACAATACTGCTATCCGTTACATATTTATCATCGAGTAAGCTAAGCAGGGTTACCAATTTGAAAACTGAACCAGGTTCTGTAGCTTTCCCAATACCATAATTAAAATCTTCATTATAGGTGCCATCCGGTTGCTTTCCCAGGTTGGCGATTGCTTTGATTTTACCGGTAGCAGTTTCCATTACAATCACAGTACCATGTAACGAATTATTGCCTACCAGCATATCCATCAGTTCATGCTCAGCCATGTCCTGGATGTAAGTATCCAATGTGGTGATGATATCTTTTCCATTTACCGGATCTAACTCAGCACCTTCAACAGGCATATAGGCACCGGCTGAGTATCTCATCAGCCGTTGCCCTGTAACACCTTTAAGCAGACTGTCGTAAGTTTTTTCCAATCCTACGTTTTTGGAAGAATCCTTTCTCGACAAACCAATAGTTCTATTGGCTAGTAATACATAGGGGTTAATACGTTTATCGCGGATGTCGAAGATAAACCCGCTTTTGTTCCTTCCCATTCGAACGAGTGGGAATTCACGGAATGCTTTGTAATCTTCAAATGAAATTTTTCTTTTGAGCAGATAGTAACGCTCTTTGTTCTTATAAGCAAGCTGCAGTTCCTTCTTGTATTCAGCGGCCGACTTATCGCTGAAATGTGCAGCTAATGCCAGACTTAAGGAGTCGGTATGCTCACGGAAACGCTTACCTCCTTTTTCACGAAGCCCATCGGCACCAAAATCTACAAAAACATCAAACACCGGAACCGAAGTGCTCAGCATATTCCCATCTTCACTATAGATACTGCCCCTTTCTGCGTTAATTGGCAAGTATTTAAGATGGAGACTGTCTCCCATTTCACGCCAGAAGGCACCCTCAACACGTTGGATATAAAAAGCCCTTCCCAGTACAAATATCCCGAGCAGGATCATGCATAAAAAGCAGAGATAAACCCTCCATAATATGTCTTTCCTGATGTCCAAAATAGCTGTGTATGTTTATTGTTGTTTTACTTGATTGGTGGCATGCTATCGTATAACTTTACCGGTGATTCTTTCATTTCCATCAAACCCATGGGCGCTACTGCTTTCACCATTTCTGTTGCCTTACTTCTGAAAATCACTTCACTTTTGATGGTTTTGTATTCGTATTCCAATTCCTTTATGTTCTTTTCACTCGTACCGATCCGCCGTATCAGCTTATCAGCATAATGACCGTTGTAGATGTATATCACTGCGAGAACAGAAAGAAAAAGGAAGAAAGGTATATTTCTAACGATGAACCGGTAATTGAAATACCGTTTCCATTCGTTTTTATTAGATGGAAACTGAAATGATTTTTCTTGTGTTTCACTCATGATATCGCTAAAATGTTTTCTTTGCTGCAATCCGGAGTTTCGCACTCCTTGAGCGGCTGTTCTGTTTCATTTCCTCTGCCGAAGCCACAATTGGTTTTTTATTGATGATGATCAATTCCGTTTCCGGTTTGTTTCCAAAAAGATCATCCTTGTCTTCTTCATCTCCACCATGGCGGAAAAACTGCTTCACTATCCTGTCTTCCAATGAATGAAAACTGATGATAGCCACCCTACCACCTGATTTCAGCACTTCAGCTACCTGTGCTAGCATCTCTTTGAGTGATCCTATTTCGTCGTTCACTTCTATACGCAAAGCCTGAAAAACCTGAGCGAAATACTTGTGAGGATTGCCTTTCACCTCATCATATACCGCTTGCCTGAACTGATTTACCGTTTCGATCGGATTGGTTTTACGAATGGTTACAATCCTGTTAGCCAGTGTTTTTGCATTCGTAACTTCCCCATATCTTTCAAAAAGCTTGTGCAAGGCTGCGGCGTCATAAGTATTTAGTATATGCGCTGCCGTTAGTTGCTGCCTGGAATCCATGCGCATATCAAGCTTCGCTTCAAAACGGGTAGAAAAACCACGCTCCGGTTCATCGAACTGATGGCTGGAAACGCCGAGATCTGCTAAAATCCCATCTACCGCCAAAACTTTGTTCACCCTTAGGAATTTCCTCAGGTGACGAAAATTCTGTTGTACAAAAACCATACGGCCATCATCTGGTAAATTGATCTTTGCTGCAGCATCCTGGTCGAAAACAATCAATTTACCATCCGGACCAAGTTTTTTCAGGATGCCCCTGCTATGCCCGCCTCCTCCGAATGTGCAATCCACATATATCCCGTCTGGTTTGATTTCGAGTGCTGCAATGCATTCCTCAAGCATAACCGGAACATGATAATCAGCATCTGGTGTTGAACCATGCTGCTCATCAGGTATGTCTGCTGAATGATCCATACCGGAAATTCTATTTATCCTCTTTTTTCTGCATCACTTCACTTGCCAGCTCGCTAAAGGCTTCCGGTGAGATAGCATCAAAGAACTGTTGGTATTTTTCTTTATCCCAGATTTCTATCTTATTGAGAGAAGAAGCCAGGATGATATCTTTATCCAGCCCGGCATATTCCATCAAATTTTTAGGTAACAATAACCTCCCTGCACTATCCAGTTCTATTTGAGTAGCTCCGTTTAAAAAATAACGGCGGAACGACCTAACTTTGGGGTCGAAATCGTTTAACTGGCTGATTTCCTTGAAAATAGGCTTCCAACTTTGCAGCGGATAAAGGGTAAGGCACTTTTCAAATCCACGGTTCAACACAAACAGGGCATTGTCCCCTTCGGGCAATTGCTTCTTGAAACCAGAAGGAAGCAGGAATCTTCCTTTTGCATCAATGGTGGATTCAAACTCGCCGATGAAGCCTGTCATGAATGGGATTTGGGTTGTTTTTAAGTATTATGAACACAAATTAACACATTTTCCCACTTTATGACACATTTTTAAAAAAAGATTTTTATCCACAGACTGAATACTGCCTGTAAGTATAGCTTTTATGCCAAAACTGGACATATTAGATGTGATTAGGGTGGATAAGTAAAGTAAATTAAACCAAGGGCATCAGTATGGTAAAAATGGTGCCTTTCCCTAGGGTACTTTCGGGCTTGATACTACCTTTGTGTGCTTCCACCATGGTTTTTACATAACTCAGGCCAAGACCAAACCCCTTTACATTGTGAAGGTTACCGGTATGTGCCCGATAAAATTTTTCAAAAATCCTGCTAAGTGTTTCCTTACTCATGCCTATGCCGTTGTCTTCAATACGGATTCGCAACTGGTTGCCGGCATTGCTGGTAGTTACTTTAATCAATAGCCCCATTTCACGTGAATATTTTACTGCATTATCCAGCAGGTTATTGATCAGGCTTGTAAAATGAACCTCATCAGCCAGGATCATATCTTTGGTAGCTTCCAGTTTTACTTCAACCTGGCCATTTTTTTCAGCCAGAGGGAGGGCGATATTTTTTAATGCGCTATCGATCATCGCATGGGCAGACAATACCTTTAGATTGAGTTGAACCTCCTGTTTATCCAGCAAAGCGGCCTGCAAAATGGTTTCCACCTGCTTGTTCATCCGCTTGTTTTCTTCTTTGATGATGCCTGTAAAATAGCTACTCTTCTCTTTATCAGCCATCACCTTTTCATTCCGAAGTGCATCAACAGCCAGTGATATCGTAGCCAGTGGCGTTTTAAATTCGTGTGTCATGTTGTTGATGAAATCAGACTTAATTTCACTCAGCTTCTTCTGCCGCATCAGCGCACGGATGCTGATAAAAAAGGCAGTAATGATAATTATGGTAAATAAAATACTGCCCCCAATGAACAATGATATTTCCCTAAAAACTATAGCTCTTTGGTGGGGTACAATCACCATCAGGTACTCTTCCTTTGCAAGATTTTCCAAATTACTGCCCGGAGGAGGTTCAAGCGGATGGATAACCCGAACCGTACCTGCTGAGTCGATGAAATACTTAAAAAACTGTTCCGTTTCAACCTGCTCGCCGGTTAAGCTGTTATCGGTAACGGCAAATTCAAAAGGAATGCCTTTCAAAAAATTGTTGTCGAGCGCATTGCGGATGATCAGCCATATTTCATCTTTGGTGAAACGCTGTAATACAGAAGGGCGAAGGATTTCAAGCTTTAATTTATCATTCGGAAAAAGCAGATCCGATTTCTTATTCATCGACAAAAAGCCTGTTTTGTCTTCCATCAATTTCTTTCCTGCAGAAGTAGTAGCGATGAAGATATTATCGTTGATTTGTTTTTCCTTGATTCCCTTGGCATCCCTTAACCATAACATCTGAAAAAAGATCAGGCCCAGTAAAGAGAGTAAGATAAAAATGGTAATAAGGGGGAAAACTCTTTTCATAATGCCGGAAGGCTTTCAATCATTCTAAGATAGTGGATACAAAATTAACTTACAAAACCTGTATCTGATAAAACCAGTTCAATCTAATGATAATTTTAACGAAAAAAGAAAAAAAGGTTTGTTGCCTGAACGTTTATGCAGAATAGCTAACTTTAGAAATATGATTGATCTCCGGGAAGATATCTTGCTCATTGCAGAACCTTTCTTAAAGGATGAGAATTTTATGCGCACTGTTATTTATATCTGTAAACATTCTGACGAAGGCAGCTTCGGTTTCATTGTAAACAGGGTTTACGAACATACGCTTGATGAATTGATCGCAGGGCTCGAAGGAACAACAGTTCCGGTATTTGCCGGAGGGCCGGTTCAAAAAGACACCATACACTTTCTCCACCAATACCCCGACCTTATTCCCGGTTGCTATCCGGTTTCAGCAGATATTTATTGGGGTGGAGATTTTGAAACGGTAAAAGCCCTCCTTTGCAATAACCAACTCGATATGAAAAAGATAAAATTCTTTATCGGATACAGCGGGTGGGATAAAGCCCAACTTGAATCTGAAATGAAGGAGAACAGTTGGCTAGCGGCCACGGCTACACGTGAAATAGTTTTCGAACTGCCTCATAACCAGGTTTGGAAAGAAAGTATCCGTCACCTTGGAGGCAAATACCGCATGATGGTGAACTTCCCCATCGATCCGCAATTGAACTGATCCTTAACCATCATAAACCTGCCATTGCTTTATTCCTTGTTAAAATTGCCGGCCCGCTTCGCCATGAAAATCTATTGCAGGCGGCTAAAAATAAACCATCCTGAACTTTTACAAAGTGAAGGCCCGCTGCTGATTGCAGCCAATCATCCCAATTCCTTTCTCGACGCCATCATCGTTGCTACTTTATTCAGACGACCGGTTTATTCTCTTGTAAGGGGAGATGTTTACCGCAATCCATTTTATGCCCGAATACTCAATGCGCTGCTGATGCTGCCTGTATACCGCATGAGCGAGGGGCAGGAAAATCTTGGTCTCAATTATGGCACTTTTGAAAGATGCCGGGATATTTTCCTCAAGAACGGCATCGTACTCATCTTCAGTGAAGGCCGCAGCATCAATGAATGGAAAATGCGCCCCCTGATGAAAGGCACAGCACGCCTTGCTTTAAGCTCCTGGGAAGCAGGTATCCCATTACGCATTCTGCCATTGGGCATCAACTATCAGTCATTCCTTTCTTTTGGCAAGAATATTGAACTCAATTTCGGAAAAGCTTTTGGAAAGGAAATTTTATTGAATGGTAACGGTTACGGACAATCGATTCAACTATTCAACAACCATCTAAAGGAAGTGCTTACAAAACTGGTAATAAGTTTCAGCACAGCAGATCATGAACACATTGTGAATCATTTCAAAATTCAGGTGCCCTTTTCTAAACGGATATTACTGTTCCCATTTTACATTTTAGGTGCCTTTCTTCATGCGCCCTTGTTTCTACCGGTAAAATTGCTTTGCCTTAAAAAGGCTTTGCACAACGATCATTACGATTCCGTGATGACAGGGCTGCTCTTTTTTGGCTATCCCATTTATCTTATCCTTGCAGGCTTAGTTCTATATGCCCTGTTTTCCTCTATAATTTTGGCCCTACTTCCATTAACCTTTCCCTTCTTGGCCTGGAGCCATGTTCAGTTAAAAAATCAATTCAGCTGGAAACAGTAATACCGATTGGACAAACAATATAGTCCAATATCGGCTATCGCCTCATTGTACTATTTGTTTGATACCATCGGCATTTAAGATTTATAAAATATTGGCATATTATATAAATCACATTGGCATAAAAGCTGAAAAAAGAAAAGACCCGCATTCCTGCAGGCCTTCCATCATCTTCATTGTAATTTATTTTTCAATGGCACCTTCTACCAGAACAGTTGTTTTATTGTTCAGCACTTCAACAAATCCGCTCTGAATGGTAAATAATGCAGCACTGTTTTTATCCTTCAATATTTTAAGGTTACCGGCTTTAAGTGCGCTTACCAGTGGCGCATGCTTATCGAGCACTTCAAATAACCCGCTAATGCCAGGCAACTGAACGCCATAAACTTCGCCGCTGAATACCTTTTTTTCCGGTGTCAAGATTTCTAATGTCATGTTTTGTTTTTTCTGGTTGAACTTAAGCCTGAGCAGCAGCCATCAGTTTCTTGCCTTTTTCAATAGCATCTTCAAGTGTTCCTACAAGGTTGAATGCGGCTTCCGGATATTCATCCACTTCTCCATCCATGATCGAATTGAATCCACGGATGGTATCTTCAATAGGAACCAATACACCTTTCAATCCTGTAAACTGTTCAGCAACAAAGAAAGGCTGAGAAAGGAAACGTTGCACTTTACGCGCACGGGATACCACCAGTTTATCATCGTCGCTCAACTCATCCAAACCGAGGATGGCAATGATATCCTGCAATTCCTTATATCGTTGTAAAATCAATTTCACCCTATTGGCACAATTGTAATGTTCATCCCCAACAATAAGTGGGGTAAGAATCCGGGAAGTAGAATCTAACGGATCCACCGCAGGATAAATACCCAGATCAGCAATTTTACGGCTCAATACAGTTGTGGCATCAAGATGAGCAAAAGTGGTGGCAGGAGCCGGATCGGTCAAATCATCCGCAGGTACATAAACCGCCTGAACCGAAGTGATAGAACCGTTTTTGGTAGAAGTGATCCTTTCCTGCATCAAACCCATTTCAGTAGCCAGTGTAGGCTGATATCCCACCGCACTTGGCATACGGCCCAGCAATGCCGACACTTCAGAGCCTGCTTGTGTAAAACGGAAGATATTATCAACGAAGAACAAAATATCTTTTCCTTGTCCGTCGCCTTCGCCATCACGGAAGTATTCAGCTAATGTTAACCCGCTGAGCGCCACACGAGCCCTTGCACCCGGGGGTTCGTTCATCTGTCCGAATACGAAAGTAGCCTTAGATTCTTTCAAATCTTCCAAATTCACAGAGCTCAAATCCCAACCGCCTTCTTCCATACTGTGTTTGAACTTTTCTCCGTAGTTCATGATACCTGCTTCAATCATTTCACGCATCAGGTCATTTCCTTCCCTGGTTCTTTCTCCTACACCTGCAAATACAGATAATCCACTGTATGCTTTTGCAATATTATTGATCAACTCCTGAATCAACACGGTTTTACCCACACCTGCACCACCAAACAAACCGATTTTACCCCCTTTTGCATAAGGCTCAATCAAATCGATTACTTTAATACCGGTGTAAAGGATTTCAGAAGCCGTACTCAAATCTTCAAACAAAGGCGGTTTGGCATGGATAGCCCTTCCTCCTACCTTGCTCACCTGAGGTAAACCGTCGATTGCATCTCCGGTAACATTAAACAAGCGGCCTTTGATGCCTTCACCGATGGGCATCGTAATCGGATGGCCGGTATCAATCACCACCGTTCCACGAACCAATCCTTCCGTTCCATCCATCGCAATCGTACGCACACTGTCTTCACCCAAATGCTGCTGAACTTCCAGTACAAGGGTGTCGCCATTATCACGCTTCAACTCAAGAGCATTAAGGATTTCAGGAAGTTTGGATCCGCTATCAAACTGCACGTCTACCACGGCTCCAATGATTGATTTTACTTTACCGGTATTGACCATAATATCTGTTTATAAAAGTGAGGTATCTAATTTGGGCGCAAAGGTAAGGGTTGGCCTTTGGAATATAAAATTGCAGGGGTACTTTTTTGAGTGTCTCAATTGTGGAATTCATAGCCCGCCGGTATTTGTTCAACGGTTTCGGTTAGCCAGATAAACCCCTGAAAGCATCACTACCAAACTTCCCCATTGCTTCCATCCTATTTCTTCACCTAGAAATAAACCCCACATACAGGCCACAAAAGGAATGCCATAGGTAACCAGAGAAGCAAAAACAACTCCCGCCGTTTTGATGAGCTTGTAAAAAATCACCGAAGCAATAGCTGTACCCGCAATGCCAAGGAGCGCAGCATAGGCGTTCGCTTTGATAAACTCCACCTCACTGAAATCGGATGAAAAATATCCGGAAGCAGCTAAAACTATTGTTGCCGGAATAGCATTGAGTGTAAGTGCTAGTGCAGCAATTTGCAAAGATGGCACCCCATGTAGGTATTTATGCACCAAATTCACATTGAGTCCATAAAAGAAAGTTGCAATCAGTACATAAAATACAAATAAAAGATTTTGATGTTCACTATTGGCAGGCTGGCTTAGGAAAAGCAGGAAACTTCCCGTTAAAGCAATCAAAATACCCGAAATCTTATTGGATGAAGCCTTTATTCCGAAAAATATTGCGCCGGTGATGATAACAAAAATGGGGGTGAGTGAATTTAAAGTGCCTGCTAATGCACTATCGATTCCCTGTTCTGCAATACAAAATAAATAAGCAGGCAATAAACTACCTAGCAATCCGGAAAAAAAAACCGGAAACCATTTGTTTTTTGGCAGGCTACTGAAACTTTTAACGGAAAGAGGTATTAAAAAAAGGGCTGAAAAAATAATCCTCAATGAAGCTACCTGAACGGCAGATAAACCCCTTAATCCAAGTTTCATCAGGATGAAACTACTGCCCCAAATAAACGACAAAGCAATAAAGATAATCCAACTGCCCAAATTTTGTTTTGCCATCAGCGCTATAATTAACCATAAAGATTGTCGAAATTTTTAATATCAATAATTTTTTTTGTAATGTTTAAGGCATGCCGTTTATTTGCCTTTCTTATTTTATAACATCAAAATTAATTTATGGGATTTTTAAAAGAGTTCAAAGAATTTGCCATGAAAGGCAATATTGTAGACTTAGCTGTTGCGGTAATCATTGGCGGCGCGTTTGGTTCAATCGTTTCATCACTGGTTGATGACATCATCAATCCATTGATACTTGCTCCGGCACTTAAAGCCGCTGGAGCTGCGGATATCGACCATCTAGCCTGGGGAGCAGTAAAGTATGGGAGTTTCCTTGCGTCTATCATCAAGTTTGTGATTGTTGCACTTGCTCTTTTTTCTATCATCAAAGCCATGAACTCTTTTAAGAAAAAAGAAGCTGATGCACCCGCACCTCCACCATCATCAACCGATCAGTTGCTCATGGAAATCAGAGATGCGCTGAAAAAATAATTAACCGGTCAATCGTTCAACAGGAATTATCATTCCTGATTATGAATCAATAGCCACAACTCAACATATGAAAAAAATCATTATAGCTTCAACCTGCCTCCTTTGGGCAAACCTCGCTATCTCGCAGGACCCAACCGTACAGGATCTAAAAAATGTCACAGAAAAAGAGATTGTAAAAGATCCTAACGATACCATTCCTAAAATCTGGAAAATTGGCGGACAATTCGGTTTAACAGTAAATCAGGGTTCACTCAGCAACTGGTCGGCAGGAGGTGATAAATTCTCCTTTTCATTGAATGCTTCAGCCAACCTCTATGCTTTTTATAAAAAAGATAGGCATTCATGGGATAACAGCTTAGACCTTGCATATGGAACTGTACAAACCACCAGTTTGGGCAAACGTAAAGCGAGTGACCGCATTGAGTTTACATCCAAATACGGATATGCACTGAGGAAAAAAGTAAACCTTGCCGGCTTATTCAATTTCCGTTCACAATTTGCCAATGGCTATGCATATAATAAAGACGTAAATGGTGCTGATTCATCCAGCCTCACTTCTAAACCATTTGCACCGATGTATATGTTGTTATCACTGGGTTTAGATTACAGACCGAATGATGATTTTTCATTATTTGTATCGCCGGTTACAGCCAGGTGGGTGATCGCTTCTGATAAGTTGATTGGCCCGCTTTACGGCATTGAACCCGGTAAAACAGTGAAGAATGAATTTGGCGCTTTTTTATCAGCTACTTATAACAAGAAATTCGGGAAAAATCTCCAGTTCAAAACGAAGCTTGATTTATTTTCGAACTACCTGAAAAACCCACAGAATATTGATATTTTCTGGACAAACGTATTATCTGCATCCATTACCAAATACATCACTTTCAATTTGAATGTGGATATGATTTATGATGATGACACCAAAAATATCGACCCAACCAAAGGCCCAGCCCCGCAATGGTTGCAATTGATGGGTATCGGATTTGCATACAGGTTTGCAGCCAAATAAACAGGTGGATAAATTTACTTACCGGGCGCTTCGAAGTTGTTAACTTTGAAGCGCTTTTTTATTAAATAGTATTCACTTGAGCAATAACCTTTCCTATCAGATTAAACTCGAACAGTTTGAGGGCCCCTTCGACCTGCTGTTATTTTTTATTGAACGGGATGAACTCGATATCTACAATATTCCGATCACTAAAATCACCAACGATTTTTTAGATCATATTCATCAAACTGAAAAGCTGAATATTGAATTGAGCAGTGAGTTCATCCTTTTCATCAGTACTTTGATGCGCATCAAAGCAAAAATGCTTCTCCCCAGAAAAGAACTGGATGCTCAGGGAAATGAGATAGATCCAAGGATGGAACTTGTTGATAAGATCCTTGAATATAAAAAATTCAAAGAAGCCTCAGTTCGTTTGGCAGAGATGGAAGCGGAGCGGATGTTAATGGTTAAACGGGGTAATTTGCTGAAAGAGATGGCGCAGATTGGGGAAGAAGCAGGAGAAGGAACCGAAATACAAACGGTGACCATGTTCAAGCTGATGAAGGCTTTTGAAAAAGTTATCCAGCGGATACAGCTAAGAAATAACCAACCTGTGCATACCGTGGTGCAATACAATTATACCATGGAAGGCTCTCGCGATTACATGCTTGATATGGCCAGCCGTGAAAAAACACTTTCGTTCGAAAAGATATTTGAAGTTTGTGAAAACCGCATCCATGCCATTTTTCTTTTCCTCAATATGCTCGAACTGGTACAACAGCAATTCATGTTTATCCTGATCGGTGAAGGCCGCAATAATTTCATCATCGAATACAATGATAACAGGGAAGAACAGGCTTATCATCCGCTAACTGATGAAGATTTCAAGCACCTAAACTAAACTGATTACTTGCTCACTTACTTGCCATGACTGACAAACTTTCCGTTTCAGGATTGAAAACTGATTGGCATAAATTTTGATGTTTAAACATTGTTTAAATTAATTATTATGAATACGATTTTACATAAAGCCGGCGAAAGAGGCAGTGCCGATTATGGCTGGCTGAAACCCAATTACTATTTTAGTTTCTCTCAGTTTCACGATCCTGCGAAAGTGCATTTCGGTATGCTCAGGGTATTGAATGATGATTTTATTGCAGGAGGCGGAGCATTCGGTAACCATCCGCATGATAATATGGAGATTGTGACCATCCCTTTTACCGGTGCATTGAAGCATAAAGACAACACAGGAGGCGAAGGCATCATTAAAGCGGGAGATGTTCAGATCATGAGTGCGGGTACAGGCATTCAGCATTCAGAAGCGAATGCATCGGCAACAGACCCGGTTACGCTATTTCAGATCTGGCTGTTTCCAAAATTGCGCAATATCAAGCCGCGTTACGATCAACGGAGTTTTGATGTAGCCGGCAGGAACAATCAATGGCAAATCATCGTATCACCACTTGAAAAAGATGATGCATTGTGGATCAATCAGGATGCCCGATTCGCGTTAGCCAACATAACGGCAACGAATACCCTGGCATACACACCCGCTTTCCCCGGCAATGGCGTTTATCTGGTAGTGATCAAAGGTAAAGCGGAAGTAAACGGACAAACCTTATCTACCCGGGATGCTTTGGGTATTAGTGATATGCTTTCATTTGATGTTACAGCAATTGAAGATGCGGAGTTGCTGGCTATTGAAGTGCCAATGGGGTGAGAAGTAGTTTAAAGTTTAAATCGTTTAAGGTTTAACGTTATGAGCTTGGGTTAGTTTCGCTTCATACTCCGGTTCGTGGGTTATGAACCGGTTTTGATAGCTAAACTATTTCATTTTTGGATCCTCTAAAGTACGCAAGGGCCACTGCGAGAGACGTTACGATTAAAAAGAATCCTTTATAATGATATCATTCCCAAGACAACATTATCATTAAGTGTAAAATGCAAGATTATGTCATTATTGGGTTTTTTCTAT
>JAPLEF010000103.1 GCA_026391525.1 Sphingobacteriales bacterium | reverse complement strand
TACATTGGATTTGCCAACTATTACTATTGGAAAACGGAACAGCAAACAAAATTATTCTAACAAACCGCCGTGTACCGAACGGTACGCACGGTGGTGTGAGAGGACAGTGAGGGAAATAATCCCTCACTTCCTACTCGATTGTCTTTAGTTTTAACGGGAAGTTGATTCGTGATGTAATACCAATGTGATTTATATAATATGCCAATATTTTATAAATCTTATATGCCGATGGTATCAAACAAATAGTACAATGAGGCGATAGCCGATATTGGACTATATTGTTTGTCCAATCGGTATAAAAAATCAAGGAGATCTTTTCAAAAAAAAGAGGCAACTTAAGTTGCCTCTGAGTAAGATTTTAAAATTTGGCTCTAACGTATCACTACTTTTCCTGTTGCCAGTTTATTACCTGAAGCATCAGTTAAAACAACAGCATAAACACCTTTACTGAGGAATTTAACTTTTACATCCATAATCTGGTAAGCACTGGTGATGGTATAAGCTTTCTGATATACTCTTGCACCTTTTGCATCATACATCGTGATCAGACGTGGCTGCCCATTTACAGGAACTCCATCCCACCTTACCTGGAACTCACCATTATTAGGATTGGGATAGATAAAAGTGTAATTCAATACGGTATCCCTAACCGTTAGTGCTGAAGAACTTCCTGAACATCCATTAGCATCAACAACGGTAGCAATATAATTACCAAGGCCATTTCCATCAACGGTGATGCTGCTGCCATTTGCCCCTGGTATGCTGTTGTTATTGTAACTCCAGTTATAGGTGCTTGCCGCAGGTGTTGCACTTGCAGTAAGGGTTATGGTTTGCCCGGGCAATACCACCGATGAAGGGGTTGCCACTACGTTGACTACAGGAGTCGGATTAACCGAAAGAATTGCTGTTCCCGAAATGATGGTACCGCAACCCGGGGCGCTTATCCTGGCCCGGTATTGACGATTGTTTGTACCAATAGCCACATTCGAGAGGAAAAGGGTATTAGTGGTTGCTCCGTTTACATCTGTAAATGTTGTTCCACCGTCAGCGCTCTCTTCCCATTGGTAAATAAGATTTGTTCCGTTTGCAGAAACAGTAATGCTGGTATTGCTGCTCGCACAAGCCGTTACATCACCTGGTTGCTGTGTTATGGAAGCAGGAGTTGACACCAGTAAAAGTGCAGGGTCTGAAATAGCAGCTCCACAAGGTACTCCGGTAGCCACAAGGCGGTATCGATTATTGTTTTGTGATGCTGAAATAGCAGCAATGGTAAAACTGGTAAGTGTTGCACCCGGAATATCATTATACGTACTACCACCATCTGTGCTTACTTGCCATTGATAGGTAAGTGCATTGCCAGTTGCTGTTGCAGAGAAAGTTGCACTGCTGTTTACGCATCCGGAGAAATTCAGCGGTTGTGCATTAATAGCAGAAGCGGTAAGCACATCTAAAACTACCGCATTCGAATTGATACCGGTAGATGAACATGCACTGGTTATAACACAACGGTAAAGATTGCCATTCATGGTGCTCAATACGTTATTGATATTTAAGGAAGCACTTGTTTCTCCACTGATATCGCTGAAGGTAGTTCCTCCATTGGTACTTACTTGCCATTGATACGTTAAGCCGGTACCAGAAGCAGTTACTGTAAATAAAGTGTTGCTGCCCGGGCAGGTACTGTTTGCCGTGGGCTGACTGGTAATGATGGCATTGTTGTTTACAATCAGTAAAGCAGATGAAGATGTTACAGTGGCCGGACAAGAGCTGCTGCTTATCCTTACCCGATAACTATTATTGTTCATACTGGCTGTTACTGCAGTAAGATCTAAAGTTGCTGATGTTGCACCCGGAATATCCGTATAAGTTACTCCTCCATCTGTACTCACCTGCCATTGGTAGGTTAATGTAGTGCCATTTGCTGTGGTTGTAAAACTGGCGTTACTTCCCGCGCACGCACTAGTATTGCTTGGTTGTGCAAGAATGCTTGCTTCGCTGTTAACCGTTAACGTTACATTTGAAGATACCAAAGCGTTGGGGCCACAGCTTCCGATGACCACATGGTATTGGTAGTTGTTTTGTGAAGCGGCTACATTTGTTAAGGAAAGTGTAGGGCTTGTTTGTGCTGCAATATCAGAAAATGTAGCTCCACCATCTGTACTCACCTGCCATTGATAGCTGCTGGCTGTTCCTGTTGTAACAACAGTGAATGAAGCATTGCCTCCCGAACATAGTACCTGACTTACCGGTTGGGTAGCGATAACTGCAGGGCTTGTTACGTTCAAAACTGCTGCATCTGAAGTTGCTGATGATGGGCAGGCATTACTTACTTGTACCCGATACCTGTAATTATTAAAGGCAACGGTAACATTGGGAATAGTTAAACTACTGCTGTTGGCACCGCTGATATTATTATAGGAAGCGCCGCCATCGGTACTCAACTGCCATTGGTAAACCGGATTGGTTCCGGCAATCACTGTATTAAAAGTTGCTGAACCTCCGGAACAAGCTATAACATTTGCAGGCTGCGTGGTAATAGCGGCTCCCGTACAGGTTGTTACAGGCAAAATGATGGTGAACGTATCAGACTGAGCCACATTCACATTGGAAGCCGTATAAAGATTGCTGGTGATTTCTACAAGTGCCTGATTCTTGATTGCAATATCATCTACATACCAGCCTTCGAGATTGGTGCCAACATCTGTTGTATAGCGGAACCTGAATTTTACATTCTGATTGGCATAGGTAGCAAGATTGATTTTCGTTTTGATGAATTTGTTGTTACTGCTTCCCGACCATGCCCTTCTTCCGGGAATGATAGTAGTGGCATCCATGGTAGCGGTGTAACCTCCTGCAATGATCAGGGGCAAAACATCCGTCCATGCGCCACCGTTAGAACTGATTTCCAATACACCACCATCGTACTGTGTTTCAGTACTGAACCAGTGACGGAAAGATAATGGCGGAGGGTTTGTGCCTAGATTGATGGCATTGGTAAGCGTTAAATTCTGGTCGCTTTGGATATCAGGGTTGGCTGCGAAATAGGAATTCGGCGCACTGAAACTCCTAGCATTTGAAACAACCCAGTTTGTAGTGGTGGTAGTGCTTGGCGTCCAGGTTCCTACTGGAATGGAAGGACCTAATACACTGTCTTCAAACAAGCTTACGGTTGGGAAATAAGCACCATTATTAACCTGTACCGTGAAAATATAATCCTGCGTTTGACCCGCACCTAAAGTTACCGGGAAACTAACCACGCGGTTCGACGAATTATAAGTACCGCCACTCACATAAGTAACATTGGTGGGCAAAGTATCGGTTAACGTGAAATTGCTGATACCTCCACATTCTCCAACGGTTATCCTGTTGGTGTACGTAATATTTTGTCCTTCTGGTACCTGAGTTACATTCTGGGTAAGCTGCAAAGTGGCGCTTCCTGAAGAATAATCAGGTATCTGATCTGTTGTGCTGCCTGAAGAACCCTGCGATGCGAGGGCTCCCATACCTCTTTTGCGGAATGCTTCGCGTATCGCACAACTGTGAGCACCACCATAAAGAATCTGATCGGCCTGCAATATCGCGTCACGGCCATCAATAAAACCCGGGCTGCAGGGTTGAAGTTTCATACCCTCCGTAACTAATTTCAACGCTATCACATTTCCCCCTGTTCCATTGGCATCAAATATATTCGAATTTATAGTACCCACTTGATTGATGATATTCCAGGTCATATCCCACAAGGTAGCACACCAGATTTCACCTCTGTTGTGTTGCTGGGCTGATATGGTGGTGCCATAAACTTTATTATTGACTGAAAAATTGGTACAATATCTTTGTGAGCGGATACCTAAACCTGTTGCTGTTTGTCCCACTGCATAAGTACCGATCCCACGTGGTGAGTTGAAGCCTGTATTCAAAGTGCTGTTTGCCCAATCCTGTGTATACATCAATCCGTAATAATCGCTCCAACCTTCTCCCATCTGCTCAGCATTACCCAGACAACCTGCTTGTGCTGGGCCGCCGGTAAGCCGATTTGAAATGCCATGAGCGAATTCATGCGTAATGATGCCATTGTCTACATCACCATCTTTTTGAGGGGTACCGCTCCAAAGATACATCTGCATACGGCCATTGCCTCCATCTGGCGGGGTAGAGAAATTGGCATTATTGGTGCCACCACCATCCTGTGCATCAGCAAAAACATAATCATTACCCAAACCGCCACGACCCTGATTAGAAGCCTGGAAATTACCGGCTACTTCATCAAATCCGTAGAGATAAGTTAGATCATGAATGATGTTGTTCCAATAAAAAAGATTCGTTGTATTGAATTGCTGGTTTTGTACCGGTGTGGTTTGAATGGGTGAAACAGTAAAGTTCGGAACAAAATTAAATGTCAGGGGATCGGGAGTTGTAGATGTTGCAGGAGTTCCGGTACCATTGTTTCCATTCCGGTCTTCCTGTGCCCAAACATTGTTTCCACGGGTATAATTAAAATCTATAGTTCCATTGTTATGCCATTTTAACGAAGTGGCATTACCTGGTGAGAGAGTCCAGGGGTCGGTTTTTAAAGCTGCTGCGCCTCCGGGATGGTTCGGACTTTCTGCAGGAAAAGGGATTACCCTGTAACTGGCAGAGTTGATTAATGTAGGACTGCTGTTAAGTTCTGAGGTTCGTTGTAATGTAGTGAAATCAAAAATAGAGGGTGATACTGCCGCCTTTAAAGGGGCTTTGCCGCTGTGAACATGATCGGAATTGCTGGAATGTGCCGGATCGTCCCAATTACAATAAACGGTAAGATTACTTACTCCGGCAATAGATTTATCAATAGCATTTACCCTCACCAACCAATAATCATCACTGGAAACAGGTATGATATAAACCTGCCAGGACAGCACAACTTTTCTTCCATCTTCAACCGGAACCCACATCAAATCAACCGTAATGTTTTCTCTGGAAATTCCGGCATGATCAAAAATGATTTTTTTACCACCAGCCTCACTTTTCAAAACCATCAAAGGATTGAGGGCATTTAGTTTACGATCGTTTAACGCTGCATAAACGGCCTGTTCAGGAGAAATGGATGGTGTACCTGATACGGAATTGGTTCTTTTAGCAATACTACTGATAAAGCCACCACTTTTTGAAACCAATTGGTTGTTTTTAAAACCAAGCACCAGCAATTGATTATAAACCGGAATATCTTTAAACGACTGTTGCAGATAGACTAAACGAATTCCTGCTGTTTTATCAAAATAGGTATTGCTAACGGAGAAATTATTCATGTCGGCATCCGACAATCCAATAGCTGCTTTTTCCTTTTGTACCAGTTGAATGGCAATAGCCTGATCATCGGTTTGTGCATG
>JAPLEF010000118.1 GCA_026391525.1 Sphingobacteriales bacterium | reverse complement strand
GCAGCGCCAGTTATAGTCAGATTGAAAAAGTAACCAATAGCAAGATTCAATCTATAATCATCTTTCCCAATCCAGTTAGAGAAGTATTAAACATTCAACTTTATGCAGAACAACAGGAAAACGCATTAATACAGATTTATGATTTGAAGGGGTCACTTATTACCAAAAGAAAAATCAATATTACAAAAGGTACAAATCTCTTAAAACAGGAAGTTTTTAACTTAGCAGATGGAAGTTACTATGTTGTAATTCAAGGAAGCAGGGTTTGGAAGGCTTATTTTGTAAAGGAGTAATAAATATTTATTGGGACAACAAAGTAATCGGATTACCTATAAGCCAAACCTTCTCAGTCTGCAATCGATATTTTTCATTTTTTACTTTGCCTTTTTATAAATACCCTTATCTTTGCGGCGCTAAAAGCTGCGGCAAAATAGGTTGATGCTGCACTATTTAGCGGTATATGAGAGCATAATCCATCATATCATTCCCTGAAAAGGCCTTAACGGCCCTTTCTGCTGCAGGGAAAATATGCTCAACAACGAACCGATGCACAAGGGTGCGACGCCACTGAAGCTGAAAAGCGAACAAAGGCTCACTAACCAATCAACTACTTACAAACAATAAATTAAAAAAGATGGGAGATTTACGTTACCAACGCAATTTTGGAATTGCCGCTCATATCGATGCCGGCAAAACCACCACCACCGAGCGTATCCTTTATTACACCGGGGTGAACCACAAAATCGGGGAGGTGCATGAAGGCGCCGCAACGATGGACTGGATGGCACAGGAGCAGGAAAGGGGTATCACCATTACTTCGGCTGCAACCACCTGTTTTTGGAATTTTCCTACCGATCAGGGTCAGAAAATTGCCGATACCAAGCAATACAAATTCAACATCATCGATACGCCGGGCCACGTGGATTTTACGGTGGAAGTGGAGCGTTCGCTGCGTGTACTGGATGGCTTATTGGCTTTATTCTGCGCCGTATCGGGTGTAGAGCCACAATCGGAAACTGTATGGCGCCAGGCCAACCGTTATAAAGTACCCCGTATCGGATTCGTAAATAAAATGGACCGTAGTGGTGCTGATTTCTTAAACGTGGTAAAACAAGTGAAAGAAATGCTGGGCGCTAAAGCCGTGCCTTTGCAATTGCCAATCGGTGCGGAAGATCATTTTAAAGGCGTGGTAGATTTGATCACCATGAAAGGCATCATCTGGGACGACAGTACTCAGGGTATGACTTATCAGGAAGTGCCAATTCCTGCTGATATGTTGGATGAGGTGAACGAATGGCGCCAGCATCTGGTTGAAGCCGTTGCTGAATACGATGATAAATTATTAGAGAAATTCTTTGATGATCCTAATACCATCACCGAAGATGAAATGCATGCTGCCATCCGTAAAGCGGTAATTGATATCTCTATCATTCCGATGATGTGCGGTTCTTCATTCAAAAACAAAGGTGTTCAAACAGCACTTGATGCGATTGTTCGTTACCTGCCTGGTCCATTGGATATTGAAGCCGTAAAAGGAACCAATCCGGATAACGGTGAAGAAATTGAAAGGCATGCTGATCCAAAAGAACCCTTCAGTGCTTTGGCGTTTAAGATCATGACCGATCCATTTGTGGGCCGATTGGCGTTCTTCCGGGCATATAGTGGCCGTTTGGATGCGGGTAGTTATGTACTCAATACCCGTACCGGTAAAAAAGAAAGGATCAGCCGTATCATGCAGATGCATGCCAACAAACAAAATCCGATTGATTTCATCGAAGCCGGTGATATCGGTGCAGGTGTAGGATTTAAGGATATTAAAACCGGAGATACACTTTGTAATGAAGACCATCCGATCGTACTGGAAGCGATGACCTTCCCTGAACCGGTAATCTCGATAGCCATTGAGCCTAAAACACAGGCCGACGTTGATAAGATGGGTATGGCGATTGCGAAACTGGTGGAGGAAGATCCTACCTTACGTGTTAAGACGGATGAAGAAACCGGTCAGACCATCCTTAGTGGAATGGGTGAGTTGCATCTGGAAATCATCATCGACAGGATGAAGCGTGAGTTTAAGGTGGAGATCAACCAGGGTGCTCCACAGGTGGCTTATAAAGAAGCTTTCAGAACGATGGTTCAGCACAGGGAAACCTATAAAAAGCAAACCGGTGGCCGTGGTAAATTCGGTGATATCGTGTTTGAAATCGGGCCTGCAGATGAAGAATGGCTGAAAGAAAATCCATTGGGTGGCATGCAGTTCATCAATGATATATTCGGAGGTAGTATTCCTAAGGAATTTATTCCGCCAATTATCAAAGGTTTTACCAATAGCATGACAACCGGAGTTTTGGCCGGTTATCCGATAGTAGATATGAAAGTTAGGGTATTTGATGGCAGTTACCATGATGTGGATTCTGATGCCATTTCGTTTGAACTTTGTGCAAAGCAAGGTTATCGTGAAGCGGGCAAAAAAGCCAAGCCGGTATTGCTTGAGCCGATCATGAAAGTGGAAGTGTTGACGCCAGACCAGTACATGGGTGATGTTACGGGCGATCTTAACCGTCGCCGCGGTATGCTGGAAGGAATGGATAGCAAACATGGCGTTCAGGTAATCAAGGCTAAAGTGCCTTTGAGCGAAATGTTTGGTTATGTTACTCAATTGCGTTCATTGAGTTCCGGACGTGCTACTTCAACGATGGAATTTAGCCATTATGCTCCTGCACCAACGAATGTTGCGGAGGAAGTGATTGCGAAGTCGAAAGGAAAAATGAAAGTTGAAGACTAAGAAAGGTTTCTGTTGAAAATATCAACAGAGGCTATGCGTTCCTCTTCGAGACGTTGCTATGAAGATGCTTTTAATGATAAGCCCTGTTCAATCGGACAGGGTTTTTTTTGCCGCCCGCCGCCCGCCCCGGATTCGTGTCCTCACGAACCGGAAGTGCACACGAACCGGAAAGGCTCACGAAACGGAATAGTACCGCCGCTGCCTGGTCTCCGCTTTGGTGCATGACTCACGCAACAAATTAATCCGACCTGCAGTTGAAAATTAATTTTATTACCGCAAAGTCTGCTAAGAGTGACTTTGGTTGGAAGGTAGCATTATTAACGCAAAGTCCGCTAAGGGAACCTTTCGCCGCTTCCTCTTCTCATTCCCAGCAACATCTCTTGAAAAACGTTGCGTATTCCTTTCCGCCGCTGCATGGTCTCCCGACCTGCAGTTGAAAATTATTTTATTACCGCAAAGTACGCTAAGAGGAACTTTTGCTACTGCGTGGTCTCCGATTAGGTGCATGGCTCATGCAACAAATTAATCATCTAACTATCCTACCGCCAGTTCGTGCCTCACGAACCGGAAAAGTCAACGGACCGTTACAACTCGTGAATAAATGCTTTGCATACAAACCACCGATGATTGCTTCAACTTCATGCCCCAATTGCACAAAACGAAAGCTTAGTTATTATATGCCGTTTTTCTTTCAGTTGTCATCTTAAAAGTGTAATTGATCCGTAAGCATTTTTTGCCTGTTGTGATAGGAATTTGTAAGTTATAGTATAAATGTAAACACCAGCAGAACAGTCTGAACCTTTATATTTGCCATCCCATTTGTTTGTTTGGTTTGATGTTTTGAAAATGAGCTCACCCCACCTATTAAAAATTAATAATTCATAATGTTGGAATGAGCATATAGTTAATGGACAAAACTTATCATTTATCCCATCACCGTTTGGGGTAAATGCTTTTGGAACGAATAATTGACAGGGAGTAAACACATTAGGTTCACAATTAGAAATATCAATAGAAACAGAATCTCTTTTGAAACATTGTCCGTTATTTGCTTGCACCCAATATGTCCCCGAAGTTGAAGCATTAATTGAAGAAGCTGTCGAGCCGTTCGACCAAAGATACGAGGTTGCTAAACCACCATTTAAAGTAACAGACTGCCCTTGGCAAAGTGTCGTGTCGTTACCGAGATTAACAGTTGGAGCGGAATTGAAAGTAATATTTATAGAGTCTCTTTTGAAACATTGTCCGTTATTTGCTTGCACCCAATATGTCCCCGATGTTGAAGCATTAATTGAAGAAGCTGTCGAACCATTCGACCAAACATATGAAGTCGCAGAACCAGCATTTAGAATAATTGTTTGTCCTTGGCAAAATGTAGTGTCATTTCCGAGATTAACAGTTGGAGCGGAATTGAAAGTAATATTTATAGAGTCTCTTTTGAAACACTGTCCGTTATTCACTTGCACCCAATATGTCCCCGATGTTGAAGCATTAATTGAAGAAGCTGTTGAGCCGTTCGACCAAAGATACGAGGACGCTAAACCACCATTTAAAGTAACAGTCTGCCCTTGGCAAAGTGTCGTGTCGTTACCGAGATTAGGATTAGGATACTGATTTATAGAAATTACAATAGAGTCAGTTGCAGAACATTGACCGTCACTTACTTGTACCCAATAAATCCCTGAAGCAGAAATATTAATTGAAGAAGCTGTCGAACCATTCGACCAAACATATGAAGTCGCAGAACCAGCATTTAGAATAATTGTTTGTCCTTGGCAAAATGTAGTGTCATTTCCGAGATTAACAGTTGGAG
>JAPLEF010000137.1 GCA_026391525.1 Sphingobacteriales bacterium | reverse complement strand
GATTTCATTTCATCCTCCAATTTCTCATGGCTACTTACTTACCTTTGCAATATTATTTTTGTCTTATTTACAATTCAAAAACATCACTATATGAAAGAGGTTTATATCATCTCTGCGGTTAGAACCCCATTGGGTAGTTTCGGAGGTAGTTTAAAAGGATTTTCGGCAACCCAATTGGGCGCCTTCGCTATAAAAGGTGCTTTAGAAAAAGCCGGCATCACTCCCGATAAAGTAGATGAAGTTTTGATGGGATCGGTTTTACAGGCGAATCTCGGACAAGCACCCGCCCGCCAGGCTGCTAAATTTGCAGGCTTACCCAATGAAGTGATCTGTACTACCATCAATAAAGTATGCGCAAGCGGAATGAAAGCTGTTAGCCAGGGTGCTCAGAGTATCCTGTTGGGAGATGCACACGTAATAGTAGCGGGCGGAATGGAAAGCATGAGTAACGTGCCATTTTATGCCGATACCATGCGTTGGGGAAATAAATATGGCAATGCTTCGCTTATAGATGGATTGGCAAAAGATGGACTAACCGATGTTTATGATGGGAATGCGATGGGCGTTGCAGCAGAATTATGCGCCTCAACCTGTGGCGTAAGCAGGGAAGATCAGGATGCCTTTGCCATTGAAAGTTACCAAAGAAGCCAGTCTGCCAGTAAAGAAGGAAAATTCAATGACGAAATTATTCCGGTTGCCATTCCTCAAAGAAAAGGAGATCCGGTTATGTTCAGCGCCGATGAAGAACCGTTTAATGTGAAATTTGATAAGATCCCGGAATTGAAAAGCGCTTTTTTGAAAGAGGGGAGTGTAACAGCGGCAAACGCTTCCACCATGAACGACGGGGCTGCCGCACTCGTTTTGATGAGCAAGGAAAAAGCCATTGAACTGGGCTGCAAACCTATCGCCATCATCAGGGGTTATGCCGATGCCGAACAGGCTCCGGAGTGGTTTACTACCACACCATCTTTGGCAGTACCTAAAGCTGTTGAGAAAGCAGGGCTTGACATGAGCCAGATCGATTTTTGGGAACTGAATGAAGCTTTCTCGGTGGTTGGTGTTGAAAATTCAAGGCGTATGAAACTAAACCCGGCTAAGGTTAATGTAAATGGAGGGGCGGTATCTTTGGGCCATCCGTTGGGTTGTAGCGGTGCAAGAATCCTGGTTACACTTATTCAAGTGTTGAAACAAAACAAAGGTAAATATGGTGCGGCAGGTATTTGCAATGGAGGAGGAGGAGCTTCTGCTATGGTAATTGAAAATGTATAAGATTGTTTTGCTTTAAATCAAGGAAAGAAGAGTTTGAATGAACAGCTCTTTTTAAATAATTTTTTTTTTGGATTTGCTTAATTAAAAAATTTGCCTATTTTGCAATTGATATCAAACTTCAGTGTTCAATATCAACGAGTACTGTACCAACCGAAGCATATCATTTATCCTCTCTCCCGGAAAATAATTTACCACCATCCTTTGAATCAATTTTAGGTTTCGGGTTACCTAAAGAAACTTGAACAGTAATTTTTTGCTACATCTCATTGCATAAAATTTATGCACCTACGATTAGTGTCAACTTTAGTATTAAACTAGAAAAACCAAATTATCAGGATGCTCAACAGCATCCTTTTTTTATTTGGGTTTAATAATTCATTCAGCAATCTTGTGAAGCAATTTGCAGGAGTGGAGGGTATGCTATAAATTTGCTTCACATTTTATAAAACATAGATAACATGCGTCAGATAGCATTCAGGGAAGCATTACGTGAAGCCATGCAGGAAGAAATGAGGTTAGATGAAAGGGTATTTCTGATGGGAGAAGAAGTGGCAGAATACAATGGTGCTTATAAAGTGAGTCAGGGTATGCTCAACGAATTCGGAGAAAAGCGTGTTATTGATACGCCCATTGCTGAACTGGGTTTTACCGCTATAGCAGTAGGTGCAGCTCAAAACGGACTTCGTCCGATTGTAGAATTCATGACCTGGAATTTTGCTGTACTTGCTTTAGATCAAATTTTAAATACCGCTTCTAAGATGCTGGCAATGAGTGGTGGGCAAGTTGGATGCCCCATTGTATTCAGAGGGGCAACAGGTTCAGCCGGCCAATTAGGTGCCCAGCATTCTACTTCATTTGAGAGCATGTATGCTAATATACCGGGAATCAAAGTGATTTCAGTAAGCAACCCCTATGATGCAAAAGGATTATTAAAATCTGCCATCCGCGATGATGATCCGGTGGTTTTCATGGAAAGTGAAGTGATGTATGGCGATAAAGGAGAAGTTCCGGAAGAAGAGTACCTGATCCCAATTGGTAAAGCTAATGTGGTTAGAACCGGAAAAGATGTTACAATCGTTTCATTTAATAAAATGATGAAAGTAGCTTTAGGTGCAGCAGAAGAACTGGCCAAAGAACAAATTGAGGCTGAAGTGATCGATCTTCGTACCATCCGGCCGCTCGATTGGTTTACCATCCTGGAAAGTGTAAAGAAAACCAACCGACTGGTAATTGTGGAAGAGCAATGGCCGTTTTCATCGATTTCTTCTGAAATCACTTACCGCATCCAAAAAGAAGGGTTCGATTATTTGGATGCCCCCATCCGCAGGATCACTTCTGCAGATGCGCCGATGCATTATGCCCCTAATCTGGTTGCAGCCTATCTTCCTGATGTAACCCGTACGGTAAAATTGATTAAGGAAGTGATGTATCTCCGAAATTAAGCCACTGGTTTTTAACATCATTCAAAATGAAATTCAGGCTGTTGACGATAGGGCTGATTCTTTGCACAGGAGTAAAGTCGCAAAATTTTTTCACTACCGCATTTGCCGGAGCAGCTAATTACTCTGGAGATATCCAGGATAAGGCATTCACTCTTATCCGAGCAAAACCAGCCTGGGGTATCGGAATGATGTTCGAACTTAACCCTCGTATGCTCATCAGGGCTGATATGAGTTTCGCGAAGCTTTATGCCAATGATAAATTCAGTAAAATCAATCAGGCCCGAAACCTGAGCTTCAACTCTGATATCACCGAATTTTCTGTAGGATTCGAATATGTGCTCTTCGATCTTTATGAACATAAAGTTTCGCCGTACGTATTTACCGGTGTGGGCATTTTCAAATTCAGCCCATATGTAGAAGCAAGCAACGGTTCCAGAATAATATTATCGGAATTGGATACCGAAGGTCAGGGATTTTATCAGGGAAGAAAAAAATATAACCTCCGCCAGATATGCATCCCTTTTGGAGGAGGTTTGCAATGGGCACTCACCGATAATAAACGGATCGCATTTGTAATTGGTGTGCGGAAAACATTCACCGATTACCTCGATGATGTTAGTACCACCTACATCGACGAAAACCTGCTCCGTCAGCAAAGGGGCGCTCAAGCCGTTAAAATGGCCTACCGGGGAGACGAACTTTCTAACGGAGCTTCCTATCCGCAAGAAGGTGCCATCCGGGGAAATCCTAAAAGTAAAGACTGGTATTATTTTACGGGGGTTTCCATGCGTTTCCGGATTGGCGGAAAAAAGAAAGTGAAGGAGCCCAGCGTCAAAATCAGACGTGGAAGTATCCCTTGCCCGAAACCTTTCTGATTGCCATGTGTTATACCAGTAGCTGGTCTGAATTGTTTAATTTTCAGGATCTGCGATAATCGTTAAATTGTTTCATGGCTTATTCATCTCTCGAAGATTGTTTACTCGACCTAGAAAATACAGGACAACTCGTTCGGATTAAAGAAGAAGTTGATCCTAACCTGCAAATGGCCGCTATTCATCTCAGGGTTTTTGAAGCAGCAGGTCCGGCTTTACTTTTTGAAAATGTAAAAGGTTCCCGTTTTCGTGCTGCATCTAATATTTATGGAACGCTTGATCGCAGTAAATTCATTTTTAGAGACAGTCTTGAATTAGTACGGCAACTCATCGCTATAAAAAATAATCCGATAAAAGCGATCAAACATCCATTTCAACATTTCAAAACCGGAATTGCAGCATTTAAAGCTTTGCCAAAGAAGAACCCGCTTTCCCGTCCGGTTATGCACAGTAAAATAGCCCTTCATGAAATTCCACAAGTGATTCACTGGCCAAAAGATGGAGGCGCTTTTGTAACCCTTCCTCAAGTTTATACCGAAGATCCTGATTGCCCCGGAATCATGAACGCTAATCTCGGCATGTACCGTATTCAAATCAGTGGAAACCAATACCTGCCTGATCAGGAAGCAGGATTGCATTATCAATTACACAGAGGTATCGGAGTGCATCAAACAAAGGCGAACAAAAAAGGCAAAAATCTTAAAGTAAGTATTTTCGCCGGTGGTCCGCCTGCACATGCTGTTGCCGCAGTAATGCCATTGCCCGAAGGAATCAGTGAAATGACATTTGCCGGAGTACTGGGCAGGAAAAGATTCGGTTATTGTTATGATGACGAAGGATTTTGCATCAGTACGGATGCTGATTTTGTAATCACCGGTGAAGTAAAACCCGGCGAAAACAAACCGGAAGGTCCTTTCGGAGATCATCTGGGTTATTACAGCCTAACCCATCCTTTTCCCCTGATGCATATCCATAAAGTGTATGCACGAAAGAATGCCATCTGGCCATTTACGGTTGTAGGAAGGCCGCCACAGGAAGATACCAGCTTTGGGCAATTGATTCATGAAATGACAGGGGCGGCAGTTCAACAGGAAATTCCCGGATTACAACAAGTTCATGCGGTTGATGCGGCCGGCGTACATCCTTTACTGTTAGCCATCGGCAGTGAAAGATATACGCCTTATATGCCATCTAAACAACCTGCAGAATTGCTCACGATCGCCAACCATATCCTTGGAACCGGACAATTGAGTCTGGCTAAATTCCTTTTCATCACGGCAGATGACACCATGCAATTGGATACCCATAACGTTCCAGCCTATTTTCAATATGTATTCGAAAGGTTGGTTACCCAAAGGGATATTCATTTTTACACGAATACCAGTATGGATACGCTGGATTACAGTGGAACCGGGCTCAATACCGGAAGCAAGGTGGTATTCGCAGCTTATGGGGAACCGGTTCGTAGATTATCAATTGAAGTTCCTTCAAATCTGTATAACCTTAAGGGATTTGAAAATCCTATACTAGTGATGCCTGGCGTGGTGGCCATCCAAAGCATTGCTTATGAAAATGCTCAACAATCTAAGATAGAAATGGAGGCGCTCAGTAGCATGTTGCAAGGATTGGGTTATCCGATTCAATCAGGAATGCCACTTGCTGAATCAACAGTTTTGATCATTGTTTGTGATGATGCTGCTTTCACCGCCTGTACGTTAAATAATTTCCTTTGGGTGTGTTTTACCCGTTGCAACCCATCACATGATATTTATGGCGTAGATGCCTTTACCCAAAATAAACACTGGGGTTGTAATGGTCCAATTATTTTCGACGCCCGTATAAAACCGCATCATGCGCCTGCAGTAGAAAAAGATCCTGCAGTGGAAAAGAGCATCGAAAAATATTTTAACAAAGGTGGAAGCCTTTATGGAAAACTGGCCTGAGTTTTTTGGTTAGCTTTACTATTCAATTTTATTTATGCTCAGATCGATCTTCTTTTTAATTCCCTTCCTTACTTTTCAGTCGTGCCGTTCACAGAAAGCAGAAACGCTGCCCTCACAAAAAGATGATAACAGTCTTTTGTGGGAAATCAGCGGTAAAGGCTTGAAAGAACCCAGTTACCTTTTTGGCACCTTTCACCTCATGTGCAAAAAAGATATCGCCTTTTCAACTAACCTCCTGAAAGGTTTGGAAAGAAGCAAGGAATTATATCTTGAAATGGATCTTGATGATGCAGCTAATACGCTTGGGGCCATTTTTTTCATGAATATGAAAGATGGGAAAACACTCAAAGACCTTTACACGCCGGAAGATTACAACCGTCTCGAACATTTTTTCAAGGATTCCTTACAAACCGGACTTTCCCTTTTTCAGAAAATGAAACCCAATTTCCTCGAAGCCATGTTGTATCCGAAAATGATGCCCTGTGCCCAGATGAGTGGAATAGAGCAGGAATTGATGATCATTGCAAAAAAGCAAAATAAAACCATCAACGGATTCGAAACCATCGCCTTTCAGGCAGGGATATTTGATAGTATTCCATACGAAAAGCAGGCCGAAGCCTTGTTGCAAACCATAGACAGCATCGAAAGTTATAGTAAAACTTTTAACTCGATGCTTGAAGTTTATCAGAAACAGCATCTGGATGAACTTCAACATTTACTCGATAAGGAACCTGGCTTTTCGGATACTAAAGAAGTAATGCTCGATAACAGGAATAAGAATTGGGTTATACAGCTCAGGGAAATCCTTCCGGAAAAAAATATTTTTATTGCAGTAGGTGCCGGGCATTTGGTTGGTGAAAATGGGCTCATCTCCTTATTGAAAAAGGAAGGGTTCACCCTCAGGCCCATCGAAAACACTACAAAATAGAGATGAGATAAATGTTAATTGATTACTATTTCTTTGATCACCTTCTCACCTAAGGCCTCATTAACTCTTGAGATGATTATTTCTTTCTGGAAACGTAACTCTTGTTTTAGAGGAGCTACATTGGTATGGATGAAAAGGGTATGATTGATGATCTTGATTTTTTCAGTGTATTTGGCCACTGTTTTACCCATGATTTTTTCCCAGGCATCTTCAATTTGCATTGCCTGAATACCCGACTTCAATTTGCTTTTCTGCAAAAATTGCTGCATCGCTTCTTGTAAGGATATCTCTCCCATGAAGTAAAGTTAGTTTTATTGGGATGAAATAATAGTTTCTTTTACATCCGGGCCAGAAGCCAGATTATGAATTGCAGAAACACTTTTAAGCTTCGAGAATGCTTCGTTTAATCTTGTTTCATGCGTATCTGTAATAAAAACCTGACCCTGCCTTTCTTCACAAACTTTGTATAACAGATTTTGCATCCGCTGTTCATCCAACTTTTCAAAAACATCATCCAGCAACAATAACGGGGCAAAGCCATTTGCTTTTTTCAGGAGATCGTATTCAGCAATCTTTAATGCAAACAGTAAACTTTTACGCTGACCCTGAGAGGCCACCTGCCGGAATAATTTCTCATCTAATTCAAACCGAAGATCATCTTTATGAATCCCTGCGTTAGTGCGTTGCAGAAACAAATCCCGCTCCCTGTTATTTTGTAACAATTGTAAAAAGGAGGTTTGCATTAACTGGCTTTCATAATTTATGGAAATGGATTCAGGTTTTTGAGCGATATCTTGATAATGACTATTGGCTAATGGCAGCAGAGCTTCAGTTAACTTTTGACGGCGTTTAAAAATCAATTCCCCGGAAGCTGCCAATTGGCTGTCGATCACTTCCAAAAGGGTTTGATCGCGCATTTGTTGTTCGGCCATTTGTTTCAAAAGACTATTGCGCTGAAGCAGGATTTTGTTATAGTTTATCAGCTCCTGGAGGTAGAGGGGATCCAATTGGCTTAGCAAAGTATCTACAAATTTTCGTCGCCCTTCACTTCCGCCATTAATCAGTTCGGTATCGTCGGGTGCCACAAAAACGGCTGGGAATAATCCGATATGAGCCGAAAATTTTTCATATGGAACTCCATTTACAAGAAGCTCTTTCCTGCTTCCGGGACGAAAAATACAAACTACCGTGTATTGCTTGCCCTGTTTTTCAAAATACGCTTCCAGCCGGAAACCATCCAGTCCGAATGTACTCAACAACTGGTCTTGTGCAGCAAAATAGCTCTTGGTAAAACAACAATAATAAATCGCATCAAGCAGATTGGTTTTTCCCATTCCATTCATTCCGGTAATACCAATCACCGGCTCTTCAAAATGGAATTCACATTGCCTGTGGTTTTTAAAATGGGTGAGGCTGATATGGTGCAGACAAAACATGTTGACTGCAAGATACGAAGCTGCCCGACGATATCAGCTAACCCTGCATTTAGGTTTTGAAATTGCTTTAACTGATTGGATTACAATAAGTCATCTTAGCGCCTGCTAATTTACAACCCATGAAAATTTTTGGCTTTTCTCCCTTATCTTTGCCGCCTAAATTTTCTACATTGGCAACAAAGTTTTCAAAAGAAACTTATCTCTATTGGTACGAACTGATGTTATTGCTGCGCCGTTTTGAAGAAAAAACCGGACAACTGTATGGCATGCAGAAAATCAGAGGTTTTTGCCACCTTTATATCGGTCA
This sequence comes from Sphingobacteriales bacterium, assembly GCA_026391525.1. Classification (GTDB taxonomy): domain Bacteria; phylum Bacteroidota; class Bacteroidia; order Chitinophagales; family Chitinophagaceae; genus Ferruginibacter. The sequence goes on along the minus strand of JAPLEF010000137.1, from coordinate 41,689 downwards.
GGAAGCAGTGGCTGCAGGATGTATGACAGCAACCAATGCTGATGATAAATTCATCACAGCTTATCGTGATCACGGCCTGGCCATAGCAAAAGGTATTTCTGTAAAAAGCTGTATGGCAGAATTGTTCGGAAAAGCTACCGGCTGTAGTAAAGGAAAGGGTGGAAGCATGCACTTCTTCGGAGTAAAAGAGAATTTTTTTGGAGGACATGGCATCGTTGGTGCTCAGATAGGTACCGGAGCCGGATTAGCTTTTGCCGAAAAATATAAAGGCACATCCAATGTGGTACTTTGTTTCTTTGGTGATGGTGCCGCCCGTCAGGGTATGTTGCACGAAACCTTTAATATGGCAATGCTCTGGGATCTTCCGGTTGTTTTTATTTGTGAAAACAATAATTACGCGATGGGTACATCAGTGGCAAGAACCAGTAAAACCCTTGATATTTATAAAACAGGAGATGCATACCAAATGCCTTCAGATGCTGTTGACGGAATGAGTCCCGAAGCCGTTCACGATGCTGTACTTCGAGCAGTTAACCGTGCAAGGGAAAAAGGGGGGCCAACTTTACTTGAAATTAAAACCTACCGGTATAAAGGCCATAGCATGAGCGATCCGCAAAAATACCGCACCAAAGAAGAATTGGAAGAATACAAGGAGAAAGATCCTATTGATCATGTGCACGATATCCTTGTCAAAACATATAAGTTATCTGAAAAAGAAATAGAAGAAATTCATCAAAGGGTACAACTGGAAGTAGATGAATCGGTTCAATTCGCAGAAGATAGCCCATGGCCTGATGATGATGAATTGCTGAAAGATGTATATGTTCAACAAGATTACCCTTTCATTACAGATTAATATTCACTTGTGCAGCAATAGCTGTAATAACACTAAACCATAAAGCATAAACGAAAAAAATGGCAGCATCTAAAGAGGTATTAAAACCGGTAGCAACAGTAGAAGAAACTAACCTGGCCCTGGAAAAAGCAAAGGGATTCTGGGCCAATTACAGCAAGCCGATCATTTATGTGGGTAGTGCAATCATATTACTGGCCGCAGGCTGGCTGGGATATCAGAAGCTCATTAAAGAGCCCAAAGAGCTCAAGGCTAATGAATCGGTATTTCAGGCAGAAACTTTATTCGGTAAAATGGCAACATCTGGATTCAGCAAAGATTCGGTGAACATCGTTTTGAATGGCGGTACGCTTGAAGGCACAACCATTACCGGATTGCTGAAAGTGATCAGCAACTATGATGGTACAGCATCGGCTAATCGTGCCCGTTATATGACCGGAGCCAGCTATCTTCAAATCGGGGAATTCGATAAAGCTATCCGTTATCTGAAGGAGTTCAAAGGAAATGGCGCTACCCAGATTGAGTCAAAAGCTTTGACGATGTTAGGTCATGCCTATGCAGAAAAGAAGCAAACCGCCGAAGCTTTTGATGCATATAAAAAAGCTGCAATGGTGAATTTGAAGGATGATGCCATATCACCCGACGCTTTCCTGATGGCCGCAGCTTATGCCGAAACAATCGGAAAAAATAAAGAAGCCATCGAGCTCTATAAAAAAGTGAAGGATAAATATCCAAAGCATATCAGCGTAAGTAATGGTGAAATTGAGAAGAATCTTGCACGCCTGGGAGAATTCAATTGATCCATTCTTTAAACTTGAAATATGGCTTTGGGGGCAAATGATATATCAGCTACTTCAAACATCAATATCCAAACGAATGCCTGTGTTGTATTAGTAAAAACATCCTGGAATGCACACATCACAAATGCATTGCAATCAGCTTGTGCGGAGAAATTGAAAACACATGGAATTACTATTTACAATCTTGAAGTACCCGGTGCATTTGAACTCCCATTCGCTATTAAGCATTATTGGGATATGCATAAATATAAAGACTGCAAACCGGATGCTTTCATTGCTTTGGGTTGTGTGATAAAAGGAGATACACCTCATTTTGATTACGTTTGCAAAGCGGTTACCGATGGTATCCTTCAATTGAATCTTAGTCTGCCTATACCTACTATTTTCGGTGTGCTCACTGTAGATAATGAGTCGCAGGCCTTGGAAAGGATTGGAGGTAAGCATGGCCACAAAGGAACGGAAGCTGCAGCTACTGCCCTTAAAATGATCGCTTTCTTACAGTCTTTCAGGCAACCACTGAAGCCATAACACGCTAATCGAGGAACATAATCTTTAGATGAAAATTCAGTTATTCATACCTTGTTTTGTTGACCAACTTTACCCGCAGACTGCTTTCAATATGGTTAAAGTGTTGGAAAAAGCCTGTTGCGAAGTAACATACAATCCTAATCAAACCTGTTGTGGACAACCGGCTTTCAATGCGGGATTCAGGATTGATGCCAGAGATGTGGCTACTAAATTTCTGGAGGATTTCAATTCAACGGATTATATCGTTGCACCCAGCGCCAGTTGTATGGGATTCGTAAAAAATTATTATCCTTTATTGTTTGAAAATAGTTCTTTATACCAGCAGGTTAAGGACACCGGAAAAAACTGCTATGAATTCACCTCATTTCTTACTGAAGTGTTGAAAATAGAACATTTCGGGGCAGTGTTGAATGGTAAAGCTACCTACCACGATAGTTGCGCTGCTTTAAGGGAATGTGGCATCAAAGAAGGCCCCAGAAAGCTGCTTCAGAATGTGAAAGGCCTGGAGCTGGTTGAAATGGCCGACAATGAAACCTGTTGTGGCTTTGGAGGAACTTTTGCGGTGAAATTTGAATCCATTTCTGTTGCTATGGCCGATCAAAAAATTCAACACGCCATGGATACCGGTGCCGAATATATTATTTCTACCGACCTGAGCTGCCTCATGCAACTTGATGGAGTGATCCAACACAAAAAACTTCCTTTAAAAACCATGCATATCGCCGATGTGTTATCTACAGGTTGGCAAGAATAACCTTTCTCAATCAAAACCTTTTCTCTTTTACAAATGTTAGTTTTATAAAGACTTAATAACACATCATGGCATATTGGCTGGTAAAATCAGAACCTTTTAAATACAGTTGGGATCAGTTTGTTTCCGACAAACAAACCTACTGGGATGGTGTAAGGAATTATGCTGCGCGAAACAATCTACGCAGTATGAAGAAAGGAGATGAAGTACTTTTTTATCACAGCAACGAAGGTGTTGAAATTGTAGGCGTTGCCAAAGTGGTAAAAGAACATTATCAGGATCCTACTACCAAAGATACGGCGTGGTTAGTGGTAGACCTGAAACCAGTAAGAAAATTAAAAAAACCGGTGAGCCTCGCTCAAATCAAAGCGGATCGAGGGCTGCAACAGATGGATCTGGTAAGGTTAGGCAGACTATCCGTTCAAACGGTTAAGCCGGAAGAATGGCTTATCATCATGAAGATGGCAGGAATGTAAATTTTCCTTTTCCTTGAAAACTAAGAAACATATCGTTGTTTTATCAGGAGCCGGAATTTCGGCCGAAAGCGGTTTGAAAACATTCCGTGATTCAGATGGGTTATGGATGGGTTATGCTATTGAAGATGTAGCCACACCAGGGGCTTATTCAAGGAACCCGCAATTGGTACTTGACTTTTACAATAGGCGAAGAGCAGAAGTAGCCAATGCAGAACCCAATGCAGCACATCTCGCCTTAGCTGAACTTGAAGTGTATTTTGAAGTAAGTATCATCACCCAAAATATCGACGACCTGCATGAACGAGCAGGATCTTCATCAGTGATGCACCTGCATGGTGAAATCTTCAAGATGTGCAGCAGTAACGATAAGAGCATTCAAGCAGAAATCAGAACTGCCATTCAACTTGGCGAACTTGCACCTGATGGTACTCAATGGAGGCCATTCATTGTCTGGTTTGAAGAACCGGTTCCCATGATTGAAAATGCAGTTGAATTAATTCAACAAGCGGATATTGTTGTGGTAACCGGTACGTCTTTACAAGTATATCCTGCAGCAGGCTTATTGCAATATATCGATCCCGAAATACCAGTGTATGTAGTGGATAAAAAAATACCATCCATACCATCATGGTTAAATTGTATCAGCATAGAAATGCCAGCCACTTCAGGCATGCAGGAACTAATAAGATTGCTGCTCGAATCGATTAATCAGTAAAGATAATTTTCTTCGCTACAATCATCAGATCTGTTGTATTGGAAGCGCTGGGTATTGGATTGACTTTCCTGGATAACAACAATATTTCAAAACCATTTTCTATTAATATTTTTTCGAGCCATTCCGCTTCATAATAATGGATGAACAGTGCCTCTCCGGTACTGCCAGTTTTCCAGTCTGATTTTTCATAAGCATCTTCCATGGTACTGATGTACAGAACGCCATTTTGCATCAGAAGGGTAGAGGCTTGTTTGATGAAATTCATGGTTTCTTCCTTGTTGAAATAGGGTAGACAAAAAGCACAGCAAATTCCATCAAATGTTCCAGAAAATTGATCAAGATTCCTGGCATCCATCAATAGAAATCCTGCTTCCGGATTCAGGGCCTGAGCCAGTTCCAACATTTTTGGTGCCATGTCGATACCGGTTAGGCGGATATCTTTTCTGTTATCAAGCAATGTTCTGGCAACCAGGCCGGAACCACAAGCCACATCAAGTACAGTGGGATGATCAGATGGCAATTGGTCACAAAATAAATTCAGTGCTTCCTGATAAATGGAAAGGTCATTGAATTTTGCAGCATACATTTCTGCAAAACGGTTAAACAAATCGACCGCTTTGGCATTGTTATCCATAAATGCAGGTTGATATACTAACTGTTTTTGTCCTGAAAAACGATACCATTTCTGGAAAGGATTTCAAGAACGGGCTTGTAAATTTCAGGGAGTATAGGAATATGCAAACCTGTTAGGTTGATTTCGCCATTGAGGATGAGTTTGGCGGCTATGCCTAAGGGTAAGCCCACAGTTTTGGCCATGGCAGTATGGATATGATCATCTCCTGTAACTACCAATGAGCTGCTCACCTGATGTTTTTTTCCATTGAGCATATACTCAATTTCATGCAGCATTACGATCATATCTTTATCACCGGGAAACAATAGTAATTTCTTCTCCAGGGCAAATTGCAATACATCGGCAGCACTGCATAATCCCAGATTAATCAAGGTTTCCTTATCATCTAATCCCAGAAAGAACAATTGTTTTAAGGTAAGATTGGCTTCATGCAATTTTGCAGCCATTACGGTTGCAGCATTGTCTTTTACTTCCTGTAAGCCGATATTCTTCAGGTCGCCTTTTTCATCAACCAGCATGAATGCTTCGGGAACTTCTTCTCCTGCTGCATTCGCTTCTTCCTCAGTTTCAAACAGTTTTTTAAGGTTATCGAGCAAGTCTTTGGTTTCGGCAAAGCGTTCACTCAATTTTTTGTCGAGCCAGGAACCAAAGCCATGTTTGGTTAGATGCATTTTAAAAAATTCCTGCAAGCTTAATCCGTCAGTCTGATAAATGGGCGCTTCATCCGTGAGCTTCAGATCGATGATATTTCGCCAGCCATACATGAAATCACGATAGCGAAGGGTAGTGCGAAGAAATGTATTTGCATTTTGCAAGCCATACATATCGATATAAGGCATACTATTGCGATTAGGGTAAAAACTGAATACCTGTTTTTCATCTTTGCCGATGGAAACCGTCCGTGCAGGATCGAATAAGGTTTCGTAATTTTCAACGATTCTTTTTCCTTCCAATAGATAGATAGCCCCGGCTTTACCTGCCAGTACTACATTTCTGGGGTTCCAGCTGATTTTATACCTCCATGGATTGTTATCACTTTCCGGAGCTACCAATCCGCCACAATGGCTTTTAAAGCTGCTGATCTCACCTCCTTCAGCTTTGATAGCGTCAATAAGGGCCATGGCGCTCATATGATCGATACCCGGGTCGAGCCCCATCTCACATAAAAAAAGAAGTCCCTTTTGTTTTACTTTCAGTTCTAATGCTTTGATCGCATCATCACAATATGAAGCCGTAAGCAACGATTTACTTTGAGCTAAACAGTCTTTTGCAATGAGAATGTGCAGAGAAGGGGGCATCATGGAAATCACCAAACTTGATTGTGCGATCAATTCAATGCGTTTATTCGAATCCGTTATATCCATGGCTATCGCTTCTGATGCTGGATGAAAATGCGTTTTGGAGGTGATCTGGTCTAAGTGTGCATCTGCAACAACCAGTTTCCAGTTATTTTTTCCCGATTCTTCCAGCAGATAGGATATCAATACCGTAGCCGATTTTCCGGCACCAAAAAGTAGTATGGTTTTCAACTGTTTTTTTTGGCAAGATATAGTCTTCAGGTCGCAATGCCAAACATTAAAACGGACACCTGCAAGGCAGTATTCACCAGCTTCCCAATGGAAATTTGGTGCAAGAAATTCAATATCAGGAGAGTGCCAAACAGTTCTCCACAAAACGGCAGTTTAATGTGTAAAAATGATTTAAAACAAGCCGGATTTTAACGCTTTAAACCGTCTGAAATCGGTATATTTGTCGCCTACGATAACATATGGAAAATCAAGATCAATTTGAAGGTGAAAACCTTAACAACAGAGGAAAAATAATCCCGGTAAATATTGAAGAGCAGATGAAAACATCCTACATCGATTATTCGATGAGTGTGATAGTAGGTCGTGCACTTCCTGATGTGCGGGATGGACTGAAGCCCGTTCACAGAAGGGTATTGTATGGAATGAACGAACTGGGTAACAGCAGCAACAAAGCTTATAAGAAGGCTGCCCGTATTGTTGGGGAAGTGATGGGTAAATATCATCCCCACGGAGATGCTAGTATTTATGATACGATGGTAAGAATGGCTCAGGATTGGGCGATGCGGTATAAGATGATTGATGGTCAGGGTAATTTTGGTAGTCAGGATGGCGATCCGCCAGCTGCAATGAGGTATACGGAAGTACGTATGGAGAAGTTTGCAGAAGCAATGATGGAAGATATCGATTCAGAAACGGTAGATTATCAGTTCAACTTCGATGATTCGCTCAAGGAACCAACGGTATTGCCGACACGCATTCCGCAACTGTTGCTTAATGGAAGCAGTGGTATTGCTGTGGGGATGGCTACTAACATGATGCCTCATAACCTCAATGAAGTGGTTGATGCCTGCATCGCTTACGTGGACGACCATGAAATCAGCATTGAAGATCTGGTGAAGATTATCAAAGCGCCCGATTTCCCTACGGGAGGCATCATTTATGGATATGAAGGAGTGAAAGCAGCCTTGTTTACCGGAAGAGGAAGGGTTGTACTCAGAGGAAAAACAACGGTGGAATCTGATGCACGCGGCAGGGAAAAAATCATCATCACCGAAATACCTTATCAGGTAAATCGCGATACGCTTACTCAGAAAATAGGTGAGCTGATCAATGATAAAGTAATCGACGGCATCAGTGATGTAAACAATGAAAGCAATAACAAGGAGGGAACACGCATCGTTATCGAACTTCGAAAAGATGCGGTGGCCCAGGTGATCATCAACCAGTTGTATAAGTTCAGTGAGCTGCAAACTTCCTATGGCATCAACAATGTTGCCCTGGTGAAAGGCAGGCCAAAAGTACTCAACGTAAAACAGCTGATTTCAGAGTTCATTGAATTCAGGCACGAAGTGGTGGTTCGACGCACCCAATTTGAACTGCGTAAAGCCCAAGAAAGAGCGCATATTCTTGAAGGTTATATCATAGCGCTCGATAACCTGGATGCGGTGATCCAACTCATCCGCGAAAGCGCTACACCCAATATAGCTCAGGAAGGATTGATCGCCCAGTTTGGGATGAGCGAAATACAAGCCAAAGCTGTACTGGAACTGCGTTTACAAAGGCTTACCGGCATGGAAATTGATAAGATCCGTGAAGAACATGCAGAAATCATGCGTTTTATTACAAGTTTAAAGGAGATTTTGGCCAATCAGGCTTTGCGATATGATATCATCAAAACAGAATTGCTGGAAGTGAAAGCAAAATTCGGTGATGAACGTAAATCAGAAATCGTTTATGCCGATGATGAAATAGATATGCTCGACCTCATTGAAGAGGAAGATGTGGTGGTTACCATTTCACATATGGGCTATATCAAAAGAACTTCGGCTACTGAATACCGTCAGCAACGCCGGGGCGGACGAGGGGCCAAGGGCAGCAGTACGAGGCAGGAAGATTTCATCGAGCATTTATTTGTAGCTTCCACCCATCATACCCTTTTAATCTTCACCGAAAAGGGCAGATGCTTCTGGCTGAAAGTATACCAGGTGCCGGAAGGTGATAAAACCAGCAAGGGACGTGCTATTCAGAATATGGTGCAAATTCCGCCGGATGATAAAGTACGCGCAATCATTGATGTAAAAGATCTTGCGGATGAAGAATACCTGAAATCGAACTATATCGTGTTATGTACTAAAAAGGGAGTCATCAAGAAAACAGACCTTAAAGATTTCAGCAGGCCGCGACAAAGCGGTATTAATGCCATTAATATTCTGGAAGGCGATCAGTTGATTGCTGCCCGCATGACCGATGGCAATTGCGAAATCATGATGGCGGTGAAAAGTGGCAGGGCCATTCGTTTCCCTGAATCAACCGTAAGAAGTACGGGCAGGGGCGGCATCGGTGTATTCGGTATTGAAGTGGATGAAACCAATGATGAAGTGGTTGGCATGATCTGCGTGAACAAGGAAGATAAATCGAAAACCATATTGGTGGTGAGTGAAAAAGGATACGGTAAACGCACCTTTATGGACGACCCCGAAACCGGTGAAGCCAATTATCGAATTACCAACAGGGGCGGTAAAGGAGTAAAGACCATCAATGTAACAGAAAAAACCGGCAGATTGGTAGGTTTACTGGATGTTACTGAAAAAGAAGACCTGATGATCACCTGTGTGAGCGGCATCACCATCCGTATGGCTGTTGCCGATATCAGTGAACAAGGAAGGGCAACACAGGGTGTGAAACTGATACGGGTAGACGAAGGCGACGCCATTGCAGCAATTACGCAGATGGATGAAAAGGAAGAACTGGAAACTTTACCTGATCAGGAAGCCGGGGATGATATTTCAACGGAATCAAACAATTCGGAAACGCCAACAGTAGAGCCGGAAAATTAAACTAACCCTGATTATATAATCACAGCCGTTCAGGGGATGCTCTTCGTGCAGATAAGCCGGACAAAGAGAGAATACTAATGTTTCTTGGTTTTAATCCCTGATGCGGAGCAGAACGAGCCTATGCGAGTAAATATTAAAAAATATTATATTATTATTTTTTATTTCTTTTAATAAAAATTTATTTTTTTATTACATTTAGTTGATTGTAATCAAAAAATACAGGCTTTATTTGGGTGTTTTGTAAAAATTACCTATTTGTTTCTTTCTTAACAAGCTGGTGATTATATTTGTGAGGTAACAGAACGTGTAATGACGTATGAAGGAAGCCACGAAAGTGTCGCACCGCTCCCTGCTACACAAAATCGATTTTATAGCCGGTGTAGAAATACACTGGTTTTTTTATTTCTTAATAAACATGGTATTGAAAAATAATTGAGTACGGTCTTTTGAGCGTGAGATGCTCATTAAAACGTAATACTTGCGCCCACGTATCTGCTTACCAAATTTTAAAACATCATTATTTTTTCTATTTTGGGTATCTCCTTTTTCTATAGAAGTAGGGCTACTTATTATATTGGCGAGAAACTCAAAATCAGCTTCCGTTATTGCTTCCTGGCCTCTATCCGCCTCGCTTTTCTTGGCAGCGTGTCGTACAAATGCGTGTCTTACTGCGTGCGCAGTAATCGTTTTTTTAGCTCCAGCTATTGTAACAATCCCAGTTTTGCTTGCGATTTCTTGTCCTTGAAATGGAGGAACTATACCCAGATCAAATTCGGCATAAGAATTTGATTGATCCGATAAAGCAGCAGAAACAAAATCTAATATTTTACTCATAACAGTTTTTCAGTTATTAGCGATTTGTATATTGGATTATAAATGAAAAACAAATAAAACATTGGAATCTTTAATCAATTAACTTAATTGCACTGCCGCCTTAAACAAGCGGCATTTGTGTTTCTTGTATTGTAAATATACCGATTGCATTCATTTTAATCAAGTATATTACCAAATATATTAGTATTCTTACTAATTAGTTTAGCTATTATCGCTTCAATCTAATCACAATATAATACTCGAGTGTCGCGGGAGCGGGAGTAAAAACAAATGACCTGCACTTATTTAACATAATATTAATTATAAGGCAATAATTTCAATTCCATAGCCGGATTGGAATAGTGTACTTTTGCCCGATGCAGCACAAAGGTTATCATCGGGAAACCGTTTTACAGAATTCAGGCATCTCCTCACTCAATGAAATGCAATTACAAACCATTGAAGCGGTCAAAGAAAATGAAAATCTAATTTTGCTTTCTGAAACCGGCTCAGGAAAAACATTGGCATTTTTATTGCCCATTTTGGAAACGATTGTTCCTGATTTGAAACAAATCCAGGCACTGATCATGGTGCCAAGCCGCGAATTGGCCATACAGATTGAATCAGTACTTAAGAAAATGCAAACCGGTGTAAAAGTTACTGCATGTTACGGAGGCCATAAAAGAGAAATAGAAGAAAACAACCTGGTACAGCCTCCCGCCATACTGATTGCAACTGCAGGCAGAATGGCCGATCATATCCGCCGCAAAAACGTAATTCTCGAACATACCCGTTATTTGGTACTCGATGAATTTGATAAGATACTGGAACTTGGTTTTCAGGAAGAAATGGCTTTTATCTTAGCCTCATTGCCATCCGGAATAAAAAAAATGCTCACTTCAGCTACCGTTGCAGAATCATTGCCTGATTTCGTTCAGATGGAAGATGCTCAAACCCTTAATTTCCTCTCAGGCGAAACCAAAAATCCGGATGTGCTGCGGGTTTACACCGTGCAATCGCCTGAAGTGGATAAGCTAAAATGCCTGTTTCAGCTGCTCTGCGCTCTGAAAGATACCAGCACCGTAGTTTTTTGTAACCACCGTGATGCCGTTGAACGTACCAGCCATTTTCTTACCAACGAAGGGATTGTAAATGTTTTTTATCATGGCGGAATGGAACAACAGGAAAGGGAAACAGCCCTCTGTAAATTCCGAAACGGCAGTTCGGCTGTTCTCATTACTACCGATCTCGCCAGCCGCGGACTGGATGTGCCCAATATCAGGGGAATCATACACTACCACCTACCGTTAACCGAAGATGCATTTACGCACCGTAACGGACGTACTGCCAGGATGGATGCTACCGGAAATGTATACCTGATTATTGGTGCAGAAGAAAGGATTCCCGATTATGTTACCGATTCGGCAAAACCTTTCGAGCTTCCGGAAAATTTTGAACTTCCCGACAAGCCGAAATGGAGTACCCTTTTTATCGCTTCAGGAAAAAAAGACAAGATCAATAAGATCGATATCGTAGGCTTCCTGTCTAATAAAGGAAAACTCAAGAAAGATGAAATCGGATTGATTGAAGTGAAAGATTTCACCTCTTTTGTGGCCATAAGAAAATCAAAAATCGGTGCAGTACTTGAACTGATCAAAGATGAAAAAATAAAGAACAAGAAAGTGAAAATGGCTATTGCCAAGTAATCTTACATTCCCGGCCTCATCATCATGGGCATATTGCCACCCGGCATTCCCGGCATGGCTTGTTGCTGAGCACTGAATTTATTCAGCCGGAAAACAAATGAAAGCATGAAGTACTGACCCAGCCGGTTGGTACGCGTATCAACAATCGAAGTTCCTGAAACCGACCGGGTGATATTGGTCTGTTCATTCAGCAAATCAAATGCCTGTAGCTTTATAGAGGCATTTTTCTTCTTGAATAATTGCTTCTCCAATGTGGCATTGATGATCAGCGGATTGGTATTAACGTTATCTGCAAATCCTGAATTCAAGGTCTGGTCAATCTCATAACTCAGGATAAAATCTTTTGGAAGGAAATAACGGCTGCTATGCGATAACACCCAGGTTGTAGTATTGCTGTTCGGGGTTTCCAGTAAAGTATACCTGCTGCTGTTTAAGCTGTAGTTTACGCTGAATGAAGTTTCCAGCCACTTCTTGATCCGGATATCAACTGCAAATCGTTGTCCCAATATCCAGTTCCGCCCAATGTTTTTGATCACAGCATCTGCACTGTCGGTTACATAAGATACATTGTTGTTGTAGGTAATATTTCCACCGATGTTGAAAACGAACTTCCGGTTCTGGATGGGCCGTGAAATATTATAAAACGCAAATACGGTATAATACCCATTACTGTTCAGGTACCTTGTTTCCTGGATTCCCGGCCTGAGTTGTTTGGTATTGCTAACAATCTTATCGTTAGTAAATGAAAAACTCAGGTTGCCAAAAAATACATTCCCACTGATCAGGTCAAAATTATTGTAGCGTACACTTAATGTGTTGGTGAATTCAGGCCGTAGTTCAGGGTTGCCAATCGTTATGTATTGTGGATTCGAAATATCACGCACCGGCTGCAATTGGGTGAAGGATGGTTGTGATGTACTGCCATTATAGTTCACATTTAGCGATCTGCTTTTTGAATAATTATAAGCAAAACGGATAACCGGATAATAATTCACCAGATGTTGGGTATAAGATGTTTTGGTGCCAGTATAAATATTGCTTCTAATGGTTGCCGGCTGAACTGCAAAACCAACGGTGTAATTGTATTTTTTTTCGGTAGTGCGAAAATTCATACCAAAGCGATGGGTGATGTAATCGTTATCGTAAATATTACTGAGCGAATCGATATAAGTACTGGTATTTGTTGATGGATTGATCAGATAAGTTTTCCTGTCGTTACCGGTGAATTGGAAGTTGTAAGCATAATTGAACTCCAGGCTCTTTCTTTTTGTAAGCGGCTCGGTATATGAAGAACGTAATCCGTAAGCATGGTTGCTGTTATCCTGGATGATGTTCTGATAAATATCCACTTTCACATTATTCCCTGCTTGGGTAAAATAAGTGGTGCTGTTCGAAAAATCGTCATCACTTTCGGAAGATGACTTGCTGCCGTTGAAATTGAGCGATAAATTCCTTCCTTTTTTCCTGAAACGGTGATTGAACAAAAGGTTCCCGTTAAGGTTCGGAGTTTTTGAAATGCTGTTGTCTGTAGTTTGGCCTTCATTTCTTCTTAAGTCATTCTCATCAAGGAAATAAAAATCCGAAACATAACCTGTTTCATTGCGGTTATACGTTATCGTTGGTGTAAATTTCAGGTAATTCATCGTATCGACCTTGTATTCAATGTTATACGAAAATCTGTGATTGAATGATGTTGCATCACTTACCGATTCTTGAATATTGCTGTTCGTTTTGCCATTGAAAATGTTCTGCTGCGTGATTGATTTTTCGGTGAATGTGATCCGTTTTGAAAAGCTATAACTTCCATAAGAGGAGATTTTTGTGCCCCACTCATCCCGGTAATTCAATCCAAACGACTGATTGGTGCTTATGCCATCATTATTGCCTGTAGTAAAAGCAGCACCTACACCACCTCCTCCCCTGCCGATACCCATGCCTCTTGCCATACTGCTCATCATGTTTCCCATTGCTCCCCCGATGTTCCCAAAATTGAAAGTGCTGGCATTGGTATTGTTGAGGTTTAACAGAAGCGAAATCTGTTGGTTGTTATTGAATTTGTTAATTGATGCATTGGCAACATAACGTTCTTCCGTACCCGCTCCGGCAGTAAGGTTTCCGAAATAGCCCTTGTTCCGGTCTTTTTTAAGCTGGATATTAAGTGTCTTTGAAGGATCTCCGTCCTTGATTCCGGTAAAAGCGGCCTGATCACCATAATCGTCGATCACCTGAATCTTGTCTACCATATCGGCGTTCAATTCTCGGGTTGCAGTTGTTACATCTCCACCAAAAAATTCCTTGCCATTAACTTTTACCCTGGTAACCTGTTTACCTTGTGCAGTAACCGTCCCGTCTTTATCTACCTGCAAGCCCGGAAGGTTCTTAAGCATCGCTTCTACATTGTCATTCTTACGGTACATGGTACTGTCGATCTTATACGATATGGTGTCTTCCTTGATCTGTATTTTTTGCGATTCAAGTGTAATATTACCCAACATATCTGCTTCAGGAAACATCACTACATCTTCCATCAACTGGGTATTCTTTTTACCCGAATAATCTAGAGCAATCTCTTGTGCTTTGAATCCGATATAGGTAATTTTGATATTTATCTTTCCTGCCTTTACTTTATTAAAAACAAATAACCCTTCCAGATTAGTGAGCGTTTTCAAAGTGTCGGGGGCGCCCGATTTCCATAGCAATACAGTTGCACCTTGCAAGAAGTTACCTTCGAAGGTCTTTACTCTTCCGTTGACGGTGATATGTTGTTGAGCTGTTAAGGTTTCCAGTTTACCCAAAATGATGATCAGAAGCAACATGATCTTTAAGAACATCTGGCGGATTGTTATCATGATGCAAAAATCAGCATTTTCTACGAATACTTTCCCTGATTTTATAAACCCGTATTGTTTTCAATAGTCCGCTTGGGAAATGATTCCACAAACTGTGTTATTTTTTCGTCAAATCGTTGCTGTTCATCAAAGAGGAATCGGTGTGCAATAGGAATTACATAAATAGGGAAATTGTCAAGTTCGTTTTTAAATTTTTCTAACCGCACTGCATCCTTTTCTGTAGTGAGGATCAGTTTATGGGAAGCATTCATTTTTTCAAACTGCTTTTTGATTTCCTTAAGGTCGTCGATACTGAAGATGTGGTGATCTGCGTATCGTATCATATCATAGGAATGCACCTGCCTGGCAAGGAACTCCATGAGCGGTTTTGGGTTTGCGATGCCACACAGTAATAAGATATCATCATTAACCGAAATATTACCCTTTTCTTTACTGAAAAGATGATAGGGAGCGCCATAAACGATTTCAGTAAAGAATACCGATTGATCTTCCGTTGGCTTTAGTTCGGCAATAATCTTTTCTTTTTCTTTTTCTGAAAGATCTGTTTTGCATTTGGTAACGATGATGATCTGCGCCCGCTTTGCACTCGAACGAACATCTCTCAAATCGCCTGCAGGTAGCATCAGGTCGCGGGTATAAAGATTTTTATAGTCGGTAAGCAGGATATTCAAACCTGCATTTACCGTACGGTGTTGAAATGCATCATCCAGCACAATCAATGCTGTTGCAGGCTGTTGATGCAGCAGTTGAGGGATGGCTACAAGACGCTCCTCTCCCACTGCAACGGTTACATCCGGGAATTTCTGATGGAATTGCATGGGCTCATCTCCTATTTCAAGGGCTGTGGTATTTTCATTGGCGATAGCGAATCCTTTGGTTTTGCGCTTATACCCCCGGCTAAGCGTTGCCGTTTGATAGCGGCCTTTAAGTGAAGCGATAAGATATTCTGTCATCGGGGTTTTACCTGTTCCCCCGGTTGCAAGATTGCCCACACAAATAATTGGAAAATTGAAATTAGCCGATTTTAAGATGTTCCAATCAAACAGTTTGTTCCTCAGCCAAACGGATGCACCATAAATAAGTGAAAATGGGAAAAGCAGGTATCTGAAACTTTTTAGCAATAGATGAAGATTGGAAGTTCTAAAAAAAAACACTATGTAATGCCGGCTGTTTCGGCAGTTTGCTTAAAAATTAATTTTTTTCGCCGTTTTGAATAAAGATAGAAAATATAGTTGTTCCATAATTGCGTTCTGTTCGGTAACCGTGCATTTTTTTGTAATCATTTCTTGGAGTATGTTCCAGTACAAACCATCCGCCTTCTCTTAATAAACCATGTTTAAATATTTGTACCGGTAATTCATCGATTGTGGTGAGTGCATAGGGCGGACCGGCAAATATAAAATCAAAAGCAGTATTTGCCTGTTTGATGAAAGCAAATACATCCGATTTGATAATCTTGATCATAGGGAAGTTCAAATCTTTTGCTGTTTTAGTGATGAATGCATGCATCTTGGGATCTTTTTCAACAATAGTGAGGTCGGTTGCTCCCCTGCTGGCCAATTCGTAGGTAATACAACCGGTTCCGCCAAACAGATCGAGTGTTTTAAGTTTGGCGATATCCAGATTATTTAGAAGGATATTGAATAAACCCTCCTTTGCAATGTCGGTAGTAGGGCGGGTATGGGGCATCTGTGCCGGGGGACTTATTCTTCTGCCGCCATGTATGCCGCTTATGATACGCATGATGCAAATTGCATTAAATGGGCAAAGAAATGTTCAGGGTAAGCCGAAATGCCTTCAGAACGCATAATCCCCTCAGGCAGATTTTGAAATTCAATATGTGGAAGATATTGCACCAGTTTTTCAAACAGGGCAGAATCACGGTCAACCATACCCGCTAATGAAACGCTGATTGCATCTTTGAGGATTTCCGCATGTTTAAGGCTATTGAGTATATGATACAATACATCATCAGGTGTTTCATAGGGAAAACTATGAATCATTTGCAACTGACTTTCTTTAAAAAGTATCAACTTCACATTTTCGTGATAGATAATAAGCTTAAGGTGGTTGCCAGTATGGATTGTTTTCAACTGTAGTGTACTGGAATGTCTGAACTGCACATCAGGATAAGTTTTCCGGATCAAATTTTCCCACCATAAGGGCATATAGTAGATATGTTGAATCTGCATTGATGGAATTGGCTCAATCACAGTTCGAACCCCTTCCTGCTCTCCACAAAGCTGTTCAAGCAAATCATCATTCAAAGAAGGGTTGTAATGATTTTCAGGTAATAAGATTGAAGCCTGTGTATGCAGGCAGCAAAAAACCTGATCAGGTTGTACAGGGTTGTTTTGTAAACCGGTCAATAATTGTTGCAGCATCTTATTCATATCTTCACCGGCACTGCATTGATAAACTGAAACCGCTTGCATGGTTAATGGATCTTTAGAATACCAAAGTACAGACAGGCTATGAGGTGACAACTCAACAATCAGGTTTAGAGGCTGGTTGAGGTTTGACGGAATCGTTATATCAAAAGCAGTTTTCAAAAAGTTCAGTTGAGGTGGCAAAATAAGGATAATTTTGTTCACTTTATGGAAAGTACAGTTAATCCACATCAACTTAAGGTTGAAGTAAATAACCGGCAAATCTTATCTATCGCACTGCCGATCACTCTTGCCATATTGATACCCCAAATCAATCTGCTGATAAACAGTATTTTTCTTGGCCATTATGATCATGAATCCTTGGGAAATGCAGGCATTACAGGTGTGTTTTATCTCATTTTCGCTGTTGCAGGAAATGGTCTCAATAATGCATTGCAAACGGTATTTTCCAGATATGCAGGAAGTGGAGAGAGTGAGTATTTTAAACACATCATGGCACAGGGAATAAGAATTAGCGTTCAGTTAGCACTTGTTTTTATCGCATTCACCTGGCTATTGGCACCGTTGATCATGCAGCAGGTTGCCGACCCCAAATCGTACCCGGCAGAAATGGGTTTCCTAAGGATCCGCATCCTGGGCTTGCCATTTTTATACCTGTTCCAGATGGGCAACGCTTTTCTGGTAGCTTCGCTCAACAGCCGTTACCTGATTTTTGCATTTGTTTGTGAAGCCATCGTAAATATTATTTTCGATTACCTGTTGATTTTCGGAAACGGAGGTTTTCCTGAAATGGGTTTTAATGGTGCTGCTGTGGCTTCATTGATTGCTGAAGCTACCGGCATGTTAGTGGTGTTACTGGTGATTTTTTTAACCGGGCTGAAAAATCAATATGGCCTTTTTGAAACTTTTAAATACAATAAAAAACTTACCAGGGAAATATTCGTTATTTCAGCTCCACTTGTGTTACAATACCTGATCAGTGTAACTACCTGGCTGATTTTTTTCCTGCTCATTGAGGCAAAAGGAGTGATGGCAAAGGCAATCAGTAATGTGATGCGAAACGTATTCGGGCTTGCGGGCATATTCGTATGGGCTTTTGCAGGAACCAGCAATACAATGGTGGCAAATCTCATGGGACAAAACCGCGAAAATCAGGTATTACCTGCTATCCGTAAAATAAGTTGGTGGAGTATCGGAATGTGTTTCATTATGGTGCTTTTATTGAATCTTTTCCCATCGTTGTTTTTTAAATTATTCGGACAGGATGAGGCTTTTGTTCAGGCAGGGATTCCGGTGATTAGAATCGTATCACTTGGTATGTTGCTCATGAGTTTAGCCAATATCTGGCTGAATGGGGTTACCGGAACTGGTAAAACAAAAGTTAATCTGCAAATAGAAATTCTGGCCATCCTGCTTTACCTCGCTTACACCTGGTATTTCATGCGGGTACACTATATCTCTCTTGCAATGGCATGGAGCAATGAATTCATTTACTGGAGCACCGTATTCCTCCTTTCATTTTGGTATCTGAACAGTGGTAAATGGAAAACCAAACCCAAACAGTTGTTGTAGCATGATTTGCTATTTCATCATTAATCCAAACGAATGTTTCTGATTTTCACATTATTGAATAATCATTGTAATTATCTTTCCATTTATATTTGATGACATTCTAACTTTTTTTTATGGCAGTATTGATCAGGCAATGGCAACATGAAAATCTTACCCAGCTTACTGCTCTGGCTAATAATATCCATATCTGGAACAATCTGCGTAATTATTTTCCGAATCCTTATACTGAGGAAGACGGGCGGGCATGGTTAGATAAAGCTACGGTTGAAGTGCCATTGGTAAATATGGCAATTTGTTTAAACGAAGATGTTGTTGGCGGTATTGGACTGATTCTTAATACGGATGTTTATATCAAATCGGCTGAAATAAGTTATTGGATTGGTGAACCCTTTTGGGGTATGGGTATTGCCACAGAAGCCATACGGCAGATGATTGAGTATAGTTTTTACTATTTTGATATAGTGCGCCTTTATGCTGAGGTATTCGAAAATAACAAAGCTTCAATGAGGGCGTTGGAAAAAAATGGATTTTACCTCGAAGGGGTAAGAAGAAAATCGGTATTCAAGAATGATTTGTTGATGGATGACTATATCTGGGTCAAATTGAGGCAATGGTAAAAAATATTTTTTATCAACTTAAACCTTTTTTTAATCGCTTAGTCTACTTCAACATCCTACAATCTCACATATGATTCAACTACGTAAAAACATCGCCAGCAGCGATTCCGGATTCATCTTTAACCCTGCAACGGGTGATTCTTATTCAGCCAATCCCATTGCAGCAGATATCCTTCATCACCTCAAATCGGGGAAGAGCGTTGCCGAAATAAAAACTTTAATACTTGGGAAGTTTGATGTTGAAGCCGGACAGTTAGAAAAAGACTGGGACGATTTCATTGCACAACTCCGCGAAGCCAACCTCACCGAAAATTAATAACTATATCATGACAGCACCCAACCAGCAACCAACTATTGTTGTTGCCGTAACCGGTTTGAATGCAATTGACAGTCCGGGCCCGGGCGTAGCAGTAATAAGGGCTATCCGAGAAGGAATGAAACAACCGGTCCGTATCATCGGTCTTTCCTACGAAACCCTTGAACCAGGAATATACTTACATGATGTTGTAGATAAAACTTATCAGATTCCCTACCCTTCTGCCGGATTGGAAGCATTAACCGGAAGACTAAAGTATATCCATGAAAAAGAAAAGATTGATGTGATCATCCCCAATTTTGATGCGGAACTTTACAATTTTATCAAATTGGGTACAACTTTACGAAGCCTGGGGATTGAAACATTCCTGCCCAACCTTGAACAATTTGAAGCGCGTGATAAAATCAATCTCTATGCATTTGGTTTGAAATACGGGCTTAGTGTGCCAAAAGATAAAGTGATTTACCATGCCAATGAGCTTTATGCCTGTGCCGAAAGCTTCGGCTATCCGTTAGTAGTGAAAGGTAAGTTTTACGATGCCATCATTGCACATACCTTAGAAATGGCACAAAAGGCTTTTCATAAACTTTCAGCTAAATGGGGCTTTCCGATTATTGTACAGCAATTCATTCACGGTACAGAAATCAATATTGCCGTACTTGGTGATGGCAAAGGAAAAGCCATCAGCATCATCCCCATGCGAAAATTATATATCACCGATAAAGGCAAAGCATGGGCCGGTATCACCCTCGAAGATGAAGGCCTGATCAAGCTGGCCAACCAATTTGTGGAAGCTACACATTGGAAAGGTGGTTGCGAACTGGAGATCATGCGCACAGCAGAAGGCACTCCATACATCATGGAAGTGAATCCAAGATTTCCTGCGTGGATATATCTTTCTGCAGCAGCTGGACAAAATCAACCGGCCGCTTTAGTGAATATGGCTCTTGGAGAAAACATAGCGCCCTACACGGGTTATGAAGTAGGCAAAATTTTCATCCGTTACGCCTGGGACCATATCACCGATGTGAGTGAGTTTCAAAAGATCAGCGCATTCGGAGAATTGTAATACCAATGTGATTTATATAATATGCCAATATTTTATAAATCTCACAGTGGTAAATGCCGATGGTATCAAACAAATAGTACAATGAGGCGATAGCCGATATTGGACTATATTGTTTGTCCAATCGGTATAAAAAAACATACATCAATCATTTTAACGTCAAAATAATCTTATGCAAAAAGAAAAATATGAAAGGCCGCTGATTCAGAAAATGAATGCCGGACTTATGAATAAATTCGGAACCAGAACAGAATATGAGCCTGTTAAGCATATCGACAATGTTCCCGTAAAAGAGATCATCAAAAAGTATGGCTCTCCAGTTTTTGTAATCAGTGAGCGTACGATACGCAGAACCTATCAGCAAGCCTTACGTGCTTTTAGAACTAGATATCCGAAAGTGCAGTTTGCCTGGAGTTATAAAACCAATTACATCAACGCGGTTTGCAATATTTTTCATCAGGAAGGAAGCTGGGCAGAAGTGGTAAGTGGCTTTGAATATCGCAAAGCTTTAGGCAATGGCGTTCCGGGCAATAAAATCCTTTTCAACGGTCCTGAAAAAACCAATGAAGAACTCGAACTGGCAGTTGCCAATGATTCATTGATTCACATCGATCACTTTGATGAACTGTATCAATTGATTGAATTAACCGATAAGATGCCCCGCAAACCAAGGGTAGCCATCAGGGTTAATATGGATACGGGCATCTACCCTATTTGGGATAGGTTCGGATTTAATTATGAAAATGGAACGGCATGGAACGCACTGACCAAAATTGTTGCTTCAGGTAAACTTGAGCTTACCGGATTGCATTGTCATATCGGTACTTACATGCTTTCCGCTAATGCCTATGCAGTTGCGGTAAACAAACTTTGCGATCTGGCTCATAACTGTAAATCACAACTCAACACTGTTATTAAATACATCGATATGGGTGGAGGATTCCCTTCCTCTAACACCTTAAGGGGCGCATATCTACCGGCATCTGATACCAATCCATCGCTTGATGAATTTGCGGAAGCCATTTGCAGCACCTTATTACAACAAGGTTTCAAGCAAGATGAATTGCCATTGTTGATGCTTGAATCGGGAAGGGCATTGATCGACGATGCCGGTTATCTGCTAGGATCGGTGCTTGCCAATAAACGGTTGAGTGACGGCAGAAGAGCTACCATTATGGACTTCGGGGTAAACCTACTCTTTACTGCTTTTTGGTATGAACATAAAATCAGTCCCGCACAGGATTTCACCCACCATACAGAAGACATGGTTTTGTACGGGCCCTTGTGTATGAATATCGATATGGTTCGTGAAACCATCAACCTTCCATTGCTGAATCGTGGCGATCATGTAGTGGTACACCGGGTGGGTGCTTATAATATGACGCAATGGATGCAGTTCATACAGATGCGCCCTAATGTAGTGTTGATAGATGAAAAAGGAGAAACGCACTTGTTGAGAGAAGCGGAAACATTAGCCTATATTGAGCAATTAGAAAAAATGCCCGTTCATTTAAAAGAATTTAACCTTTAAGTATTGATCAGGCCCCGATTCATAAATCAAGCTGCATGGTTTATCCAGGCTATAATGAATAGCTATGGCATGCTTTTTTTTTCAAGGAAGATTTATTTTTCGCTACTCATTTTGTTGGTCACCTTTTTTATCCCACAAACTGCGTTATGCGGACTCGTTGCTGTAACAAGTACAATTATTGCCTCCCGCTTGCTGGGATTCGAAAAAGAAACCACATGGTCGGGTTTATACAGTTACAGTGCCTTATTATTCGGTTTAGGTTTTGCTACCAATTATGAAACCGGAAAGGCATTTTGGGTATTATTGATTGTAGGCGCCATGCTCACTTTGCTGCTTTCGGTTAGCCTTTATGGATGGTTAAGTAAAAAGGGACTACCATCACTTTCACTTGCTTTCATTTTCAGTACATGGATCATCATCCTGGCAGCCGGTCAGTTATCGGCTATCGGTTTGGCTCAACGTCATATCTATTGGGTGAACGAAGTGTATGAAATCGGCGGTCAGCAACTTGTAGCATTTGTACAATCTATTGAAAGCTGGCCTATGAAACCCTATATCGCCGGATTTTTCCGCTCGATGAGTGCCATTATTTTCCAGGGAAATATTGCAGCAGGGATTGTGTTGAGTGTAGGTTTGCTACTTTACTCCCGTATAGCTTTGGTCTTGATGATTTACGGCTATTCATTGGCGTTAAGTTTTGATTCCCTGATGGGTGGCTTTTCTGCTGCAGGACTCACCTATTACAATATGGGAACCAATTTCATGCTTGTTGCTGCTGCATTGGGTGGTTTTTACCTTATCGCTTCACTACGATCTTTTCTTTGGCTATTGGTTACCATACCGGCCGCTTATCTGATGGTTATTGGCTTTGGAAGAATCACCTTTAGTTTTGGCTTACCTGTTTTTTCCTTGCCCTTCTGTATAATTGTAATCGTTTTCCTTTACAGCTTACAGCGAAGGATAACTCCCGGAAAACTAACCTTAACACCGGTTCAGTATTATAGTCCTGAAACTAACCTTTACCGTTATCTCAATGGTAAGGAACGTATCTCTACCAGAAATTACTTTGCTTTTCAACTGCCATTTTTAAGTGAATGGATGGTAAGCCAGGGTTATGATGGCCAGATCACCCATCAGCAAGACTGGGCTCAGGCGCTTGATTTTGTAGTGCTTGATGATGAAATGAAAACTTATCGCTTGCCAGGAAATTCAACGGAACATTTTTATTGTTATAACAAACCGGTACTTGCCCCAGCTGCCGGAATTGTGGAAGATGTGGTGAACCATATCCCGGATAATGAAATCGGCAAAAACAATACGGCAGAAAATTGGGGTAATACCATCATCATCAGGCATGATACCGGTTTATACAGTAAGCTTTCGCATTTGAAACAGTTTTCTGCAATGGTAACAAATGGGGCATATGTTTATAAAGGGCAGATCATTGCTGCATGCGGAAATTCAGGACGGTCTCCCGAACCACATCTGCATTTTCAAATACAATCCACACCTTATATCGGTGCCAAAACAATCTATTATCCCATCGCAGGATTTTACTCCCGCAAGCAACATGAGGTGAATTTTGAAAATTTCAAAGTGCCAGTGGAGGGTCATTATGTAGCTAACCCAGCACCTAACCCCTCATTACAATCTGCTTTCAGCTTTCAACCCGGTTATTGCATGAAAGTTACAGCTGAAAGTTTTGAAACAGAAATCTGGGAAGTGCGTATCAATATGTACAACGAAGCATACCTGCATTGCAAGAAAAAGAATGCATTAGCTTATTTCATGAAGCAGGAGAACCTTTTTTACTTCACAAATTATCATGGCAGTAAAAATTGCCTTCTCTATTTTTTTTATCTTTCCGCCTATCAGGTATTGTTAAGTACGGATATGAATATCACCCTGAATGATCAATTCCCGGTGCATTTCTTTGGTAAGAACCCGCTTAACTGGGTCCAGGACATTTTTGCTCCCTTTGTGATTTTTCAGCAGGAATCGTATGAATCTACCATTCAGAAAAACGATAGTAGTCTTGGTGCCCAAAGCCTCAGCTACAAAGCCAAACAATTCAGCAGGGTATTATGGAGAAAATATAAACGATCAGATTCTACTGTTCATATCAGCAATGGCGAAATCCGTTCATTCGAAATGGAGTTTACTAATAAAAAAATAGTTGCTTTATGCGAAGCCATGCAATAATCATTTTTCTTGCTCTTTTTTGCAGCCTTGGTATACGGGCACAAACCAGCCTGAATTATACTGAAGTGAATGAAAGAAGTTTGGCATTATATACTGAAGGTAAATGGCATGATCTGCTCATCTATGGAAAACAAGCCATCACTCAGGGGCAAGATTTTGTGGTATTAAGGTTAAGGATCGGTTATGCTGCATGGATGGAAGAAAATTATACCGAAGCGATAAAACATTATGAAGCGGTATTACAAAAAGATGCTTACCAGGAAACTGCACATGATTTCATCCGCCGCTGCAGGATTCAGCTTAATCAAGCCGAACTGGCCGAACATGAACAGCCATTTATTAATAAAGCATCAAGAGAAAAATTTCATCAGCAATCATTCGGCATTACCCAGGCTGCTGTGGAATCGGGCATAAAATTTACCAATATTGTTGGAAGGGAAAATGCCAATTACAACCGTTTGGAAATTGGGTTAAGGCTGGGATGGAACTTTCATCTCACCCAATCTGCTATACTTTATAACCAGACCATTTCAGAGCCCAAACTGATTTATGTAAATAACAATATCTCGATACCTATCAATCAAAAAGAATATTATGCCAAACTAACTGCAAACATCAACCGCCATTGGCAGGCTAAAGCAGTGTACCATTATCTTTATACGCCGTTTAATAATTTCACTTACAATAATCAGGCTGCTATGGTCGGGATCAGGCACAACGGTTATAAACTGAATGTACAGGCTGATGCCCTATTTGCAAACCTAAACGATACATCCAGCCAGCAATACAATTTTTCGCTCGAATATCTTCCTTTAGGAAATAACAAGATATATTCCTATACTACGGCAAGTTTGCGCGCTCGTAATAATGAAAACAATTTTAATTTTAAACAAGTGTTGGGTTACAGAATTTTGAAACAGGCATGGTTGGAAGGTCATGCAACATTAGGCGGATTTCAAAACTATTTTGAAAATGATGCATTGTATCTCTACAATGCTATCGACCCAACAAAATGGAAAGCAGGTGCTGGGGTTTATTTTTTATTGGGTAACCATCTGCTTTTACAGGCCGGTTTTGTATTTGAACAACGAGTACTTTTTCTAACAAACAATACATTTAATCAACAATCAATCACAGGAGGTTTATCATGGAAATTTTAAAAAAATTATTTTTTGTAATCTTTATTACCGGTCAATTGAATCATGCTTTTGCACAACAGGATGCAGCATTGCAAAAAGCTTTCAGTGAAAGTTATGCCCTCGAAGCAGCCGGTAAATATGCAGAATCTGCCAGTTTATTGGAGAAGCAAAATGGAGCTTCTAATTATGAAATCCAGCTACGGCTGGGATGGCTTCATTACATGGACAAAAATTATACGGTATCACAATCGCATTATGAAAAAGCAGTTAAAGCTAAACCTTATTCCATAGAGGCCAAACTGGGGTTGATCAAACCATTGTCAGCACTTGAAAGCTGGGACAAAGTGTTGCAGCAATATGAAGATATCCTGAAAATAGACCCTCAGCATTACACTGCCAATTATTGGGCCGGTGTGATTCAATACAACAGAAAAAAATACGATCTGGCTATACGGAATTTCGAAAAAGTAGTGAACCTCTACCCTTTTGATTATGATGGCAACCATATGCTTGGCTGGTCGTGTTTACAAGCCGGCAGGTTCAATGATGCCAAACTGCTTTTCAATAAAGCCTTACTTAACAGGCCCGCTGATGCCTCCTGTATGGAAGGCTTATCAAAAATCAAATAAGGGATAAAACAGCTTTTTTAATTTCCCTTCCAGGTATTGTTAGACCGAACAACATCCGGAAAAACATTGAACGGATCGATACTTACATTCTTCAGTGCCGATTTAACAGGAATGCGTACACTAAATTCAGCCGTATTGTTCCAGATCTCAACGGGCAAATTGATTGTTCCATTTTCACCGGTGATTGTTTCATAGCTGAGGAAAACGGGCATTGCCATTTGGCCGACGTTTACCAATGTAACCACCGGACCTTCTGTAGCTGAATTATTTACTGAAAAAATAGCCTGGTCTAGTTGATAATTTTCAAGAAACCAGCCTTTCCAGAACCAGGAAAGATCTTCTCCTGCTGCATTTTCCATACAGCGGAAAAAATCCCATGGTGTTGGATGTTTATAAGCCCAGCGGCTGATATAGGTTCTGAAAGCATAGTCGAATCTTTCCGCACCTAGTATTTGTTCGCGCAAAAGGGTAAGTGCGTAGGCAGGTTTGTAATACAATGCAGTACCGATATTTTCTTCTCTCAAAGCATCCGGACTTTGAAATATGCGTTCAGTTTGTGCATGGAAAAGGTTACTTGCCTGATCTTCGCCGCTAATTGGTAGGGCTTTATACTCTCCCCCATTAAATTCATCGTCTGATAAGGAATTGATAAAAGTATTGAAACCCTCATCCATCCATCCAAACCTGCGTTCATTGCTTCCCACGATCATCGGGAACCAGGTGTGCCCGAATTCGTGATCGGTAACTCCCCATAAGCTTTCCTGCATGGCGGATTGTCCGCAGAATACAATACCCGGATATTCCATCCCGCCAATATTTCCCGCCACATTCACCGCTACCGGGTAAGGATACTCGAACCATTTACCGCTGTAATATTTTATACTGCTGCTGACATATTCGGTGCTTCTGCCCCAGCCATTTTTGCCGGCACTTTCTTCAGGATATGCACTCATCGCCAGAATCTTTTTACCACTGGGCAAGGTTATGCTTACAGCATCCCAGATGAATGAAGCGGAGCTCGCCCATGCTACATCCCTTGCATTTTTGAGTTGAAAATGCCAGGTGTGTTCCTTTGCAGTTGCTGCTGATTTTGTTTGAGTTATTTCATTTGCAGCTTTAATCACAACGGTATTTTCGCTTTGTGCTGCCTTCTTAAGCCTCTCCTGCTGAACAGTGGTTAGTACTTCTTGCGGATTGATCAATTCTCCACCGGCCACAACAATATGATTTCCCGGTGCAGTGATGTAAAAATCAAAATCTCCATATTCCAGGTAAAATTCGCCGGCACCCAAATAGGGATCGGTATTCCAACCTCTGATATCATCATAAACACACATCCTCGGATACCATTGGGCAATGGAAAAAACATCTCCTTTTTTGGCCGGAAAAATACCTGAACGGTCTGCTGCATAAACTGGTACGTTATAGGCATACTCAATGGAAATTTGAAGCCGATCACCTTGTGGCTTTATAGGATTATCCAGTTTGATTTGCATCCGGGTATCATAAATCCTATAATTGGCAGCAGATTGGTTGCCAATAACTACAGATTTAATCCGGAACCCGCCATCAAAATTACTCCTGGCATCACCATAACGGCTTCGTACATTCGTAGGCATACGCTGTTGCCCCCTTGAGGTTTTGCTGAATAATTGTTGGTCTAATTGCAGCCAGAGATAATTTAGAAACTGCGGACTATTATTCTGATAGCTGATGGTTACTATACCACTGATTTCCTTTTTTGCTTCATCCAATCGCACATTCATGCGATAATCAGCCCTGTTTTGCCAGTAACCTGCACCGGGCTCTCCGTTTGCTGTACGGGTGATTCCATTGCAGGTATTGCTGTAAAATGAAGGGTTAAACAATGCTGACGGATCATACCGGGAATGCATAGCTGCTGAACCGGAAGGTTGTGCATGCAAACAAGGACTTAGCAATAGGAGAAAAACCAGGATGCGGTACATAAAGTAATTTTTATAGTAAAACTTGAATTATTAAACCGATGATCATTCCCAATCTTTCAGTAATTGAGCCGCTTCTTTCTTAATGCGTTCATCGTCTTCAGTGCGGTTTGGAATGGTAAGTGCATAGCGAAGTAATGGGATAGCATTTTTCTTTTGATTGTTCTTTTTATAGGCTTTTGCCAGTTCGAGATAATTGAGGGTGAAGGATGGGCTTAATGATTTTGCTTTTTCATAAGCCTCGATTGATTTTTTTAATGAAGCATCAGGTAATCCTCCATAAAAAACCTTTGTAGCTGCCTTTTCAATGATTGTAAGATTACTCACTTCATAATTCCATTTACCGATGATATGCCATGCTTTAAAATTATTAGGATTGATTTTTAAGGCCATTTCCGCAAAATGTTTAATTTCCTTTACGGTAGCAATTTTTTCTTTTCCGCTTTTTGTCAATGCCATACGCCCCATGGCAATGCCCATCACAACCAATGCTTCATCACTGTTGGGATGATATTTAATTGCTGTTTTTGCATAAATGAGTGCTGCCTGAAAATAACTGTCACGGGTTTGCTGAACTTTTTCTCTGGCACCGATCCTTGAACAGAGTTCGCTGCATTTGGTAAGGGCATGCAGGTTCAGTGGTTGCAGTTTAAGCGCTTCCTTAAAATGCTTTAAAGCTTCCTTTTCATTAGGGATGGCTTCCAGCCGTTCGGCTTCTTTAAGCATTACAGAAAAATCCTGGCCTTGGCTAAAATTGGAAAAGGAAAGAAACAATACCACCAAAGAAATTGTAATAAAAAAAACGTTCCTGCATGGAATATTGCAGGATCTTTTTTTTGATATGAGATGGTGAATGTAAAGAGTCATGATGCATATTCCTTATCAAAACTAACGCCTACTTTTCCGCTAAAACCTTTAATGGGTGCGGCTGTTTTAAAAATATGTATGCTAATATAAGCTATCCTTGGGTAGAGTGTATGAATGGCTGAAGCAAGATTTGATGCAAGAACTTCTAATAAAGCTTCCGGTTTTTTCATATGCTCCGAAATACAATCGTAAACTTTTACATAATCGATACTATCATCTAAACTTTGAATGGACATTTTTTCAGAAAAACCGATATCAACCGACACTTCGAATCGATTACCCGTAACCGTTTCTTCTGCATATAAACCATGATGGGCATGGAATATGAGGCCATGGAGATGTATCTTGTACAAGGGATTCGGTTTAGTTAATCAGATAATGAACTTTCTTTTTTAATGCAATCCTTTATGGCCCAAAAAACGCTCGGCATCCAATGCAGCCATACAACCACTGCCAGCTGCCGTTACGGCTTGACGGTAAATCTTGTCCTGTACATCGCCCGAAGCAAAAACACCTTCAACATTGGTTTTTGAAGTGCCAGGAACGGTTTTGATATAACCTGTATCATCCATATCTAACCACCCTTTGAAAATGCCACTGTTGGGTTCATGCCCAATGGCTACAAAGAAGGCGCTTACCGGAATAGTATCCTGTTCTCCTGAAATATTATTGACAATCCTAACCGCTTCCACTTTCTTATCTCCTAAAATCTCTTCCGCTTCGGTATTCCAGTAAATTTTGATGTTCGGTTGTTTCAGCACTCGTTCCTGCATCACAACACTGGCGCGCATTTCGTTCTTCCTCACAAACATATGAACGGTAGTACATAGTTTAGAAAGATACAATGCCTCTTCTGCAGCAGTATCTCCTGCTCCAACAATCGCAACTTCCTTTCCTTTAAAAAAGAAACCATCGCAAACCGCGCAGGCACTTACCCCGAATCCGTTGAGCCTTTCTTCTCCAGGAGTGCCGAGCCATTTAGCTGAAGCACCAGTGCTGATGATCACCGTATTGGCACTGATCCATTTCTCTTCATCTATCTGAACTTTCAACGGATGGGTTGTAAAATCCACTGCAGTTGCTAACCCGAAACGGATATCTGTTCCCATTCTTGCCGCCTGTTTTTCAAAATGGGTCATCATCTCCGGCCCTTGTATGCCATCGGGATAACCCGGATAATTTTCAACCTCTGTTGTAATGGTCAGTTGGCCGCCAGGCTGAATTCCCTGGTACAATACCGGATTAAGCCCTGCTCTTGATGCATATATACCCGCAGTATATCCTGCCGGCCCCGACCCGATGATCAAACAATTCACATGTTCCACTATATTTTTTTCCATGAATGTAATGAGATTTTTAATTGATTCAGATTTGCTATTCTACTATCCTGGTTCTTATCGATGCAGCATAACCGCAAAAAGAACCCAGTGCCCCATTTGAAATATTACCAAGCACTTTATTGGGTTGAGCAAAAGGATTACCAATACTTTGATAAGCAAATTCCCAGGTATTCCAGAACAGGTAGGTATTACGGTCGATGTTACAGAATTTCAGTGTAACCGTATCCCCTTTCAGATAAAACTGCTCATCTTCAGTTGGTGGATTATTGCGGTCGATTCCCTGTGGCAATTGTGCTTCATAAGAAGTACCATCTATCACTTCATCACTGAATACCGAGTTTTCTCCAGGCAGCAAGGCGCCTTGATTGCGTTTGGTAAAGTAACGGGCATAATTACCTAATCCCGGAGGATCAGAAGCACGAATCAGCATCACTCTTTTATTGGTATCAGGGTTCTGTGGCGCTATTTTGAAAAAGAATGAATCCGGAACCGAAGTAAGCAATGGTATCTTGGTAGTGGCGGTATAACTTTTCCCTTCTGATGTAATCGATAGCACATAGGTAGTATTAAAAGCGCCATTGAATGCAGTAGACAGGTTTGATGAATCGATGCTGTAGTAATAGGCTGTATATCCGGGAATCAGAGGAATGGCGTATTCTTTTAACTGATGGGTTAAACTGCCATTCGAAATGGTAACTGTTGCGTTCCTTACAAAAGAAGCGGCAAGAATTTCCGGACTTATTTCACTGAAATAAGAAAGGCTTTTGGTGAGCACAACCACAGGTGCTTTATCATTCTCTATTTGAGCATCAACAACCAACACCGGAGGTGCATCTTCAAGATCAAATTCGATATTCTTTTCACAAGCGCTGAGCCATAAAATCAGCAATAATCCTAACAATCTGTTCATATGGTAAAGGTAAGCAATATACGTATCAGGAAAAATGAAAGCGGGAATGAATTCACCATTCTTTAAGGGATTGAAATCTTAGGCAAAAAAAAAGCCCAATGAAGGGCTTTTATATTTTGAAAATGCGTTTATCCTAAATATGCTTTTAAAGCACCGCTGTAACGGGCTTTTTGTAAACGTTTGATAGCTCTTTCTTTGATCTGGCGGATGCGTTCTTTGGTAAGATCGTATTTCTGACCTATCTGTTCGATGGTAACGCCATTTTCACCGTCAAGCCCGAAATAGGCATTTACGATTTCGGCTTCACGGGGACTGAGCGATTTAAGCACACGGCGGATTTCATTTTTTAATGAATCGTGCATCACATCTTCATCCGTTTCATCGCCACCTTTGAGCAAATCGCCCATAGCAACATCTTCTGCTTCGTGAACCGGAGCATCCAATGAAGTATGACGGGTATTGCTTTGGAATATATTATTGATTTCGGTTTCACTCATTTCGAGCAATTCGGCAAGCTCTTCTGTTGAAGGCTCACGCTCGTGCTCCTGTTCAAATGCCATATACGCTTTATTGGCCTTGTTGTAAGTGCCGATTTTGTTTTGTGGTAAACGAACAAGCCTTCCCTGTTCAGCCAAGGCCTGTAGGATTGACTGCCGGATCCACCAAACCGCATAAGAAATGAATTTAAATCCTTTGGTTTCATCAAAACGCTGAGCGGCTTTAATCAAACCCAGGTTACCTTCATTGATCAAATCGCTTAATGAAAGACCTTGATGTTGATATTGTTTGGCTACAGATACCACGAAACGTAAATTAGCCTGTACCAGTTTATCGAGCGCTCGTTGGTCGCCCATTTTTATTTTCTGAGCCAGAATGGTTTCTTCTTCCGGCGTAATCATAGAAATTTTTGAAATTTCCTGTAAGTACTTCTCAACCGCCTGTGAGTCGCGGTTGGTAATTTGGGTAGCGATTTTTAATTGCCTCATGTGTATGAATTATAGTATAGTCAATGTGATTACAGCCAAATGACAGTTTTTGTTGGGGAAAAGTTGCAAAGGGTATAAAAAATCAGGCTTTACCTTATAAACAAGCCGATTACAAAGTTAAGTTTCAATTTTTGAAATTCATAGCGATTAACCAAAAAAGTATGAAAATCAACCAAAAAGACAATATTTTTAACTTTTATTGGTGCAAAATGGCGTTTTGTTTTTTTTCGTTGAATGCCTGCTCACTAATCTTCAACAAACCTTATTATGATTACCGATTTGCGTTCTGATACATTTACAAAACCAGGAACAGGAATGAAAGAAGCCATGTTCCATGCTGCTGTTGGAGATGATGTTTTTGGAGAGGATCCTTCGGTAAATCAACTTGAAGCCT
Organism: Sphingobacteriales bacterium; assembly: GCA_026391525.1. GTDB lineage: Bacteria > Bacteroidota > Bacteroidia > Chitinophagales > Chitinophagaceae > Ferruginibacter. The sequence goes on along the minus strand of JAPLEF010000137.1, from coordinate 9,275 downwards.
ATGTGGCTGACATTTTTGGCCGTGATGCTGCATTGTTTTGTCCGAGTGGCACCATGGCCAATCAAATCGCCATCAATGTACATACCAAACCCGGTAATGAAGTGATTTGCGAACAATACAGCCATATTTATATTTATGAAGGAGGTGGTATTGCTTTTAACAGCCATTGCCAGGTTCGGCCGTTACCGGGTGATCGTGGAAGAATTACTGCCGAACAGGTTGAGGCAGCTATTAACCCTGATGATATCTATCGCCCCATTACTTCGTTGGTTTGTGTAGAAAATACTTCTAATCGTGGAGGAGGAAGCTGTTATGAATTTGCTGAATTAGAAAGAATTAAAGCCATTTGCTTAGAAAATCACTTGAAGTTTCATCTGGATGGCGCCAGAATTTGGAATGCACTCATTGCCAAAAATGAAACCGCTGAACAATACGGTGCATTATTCGATAGTATTTCTGTTTGCCTTAGTAAAGGTTTAGGTGCTCCGGTGGGTAGCGTGTTGGTTGGAAACGAGGCCTATATCAAGCAGGCAAGAAGAATAAGAAAAGTGCTTGGAGGCGGTATGCGTCAGGCCGGATTTCTGGCGGCTGCGGGAATTTATGCCATTGAAAATAATTTCAAGCAGTTGAAAACAGACCATCAGCATGCTCGTCTTCTGGCAGAGGCCCTGATTAAAAAAGAATTTATTGGCCATATTTTACCCGTGGAAACCAATATCCTCATCTTTGAAGTTCAGGGAAGGTATTCTGCAGCATCCTTTGCTGATTATTTAAATCAAAGAGATATCTGGGTGATTCCAATTTCTCCACACCAGGTTCGGATGGTTACTCATCTGGATGTAAGCCCTGAAATGATCCACAATCTGGTTCAGGTGATCGATCATATGTAACTTTATACGTAATCATTCCCCTTAAAATTTATTTCACTTATGTTCCCAAAGATCAACCCTGCTTCTACCCTGCCCTGGAAAACGCTTGAAAAGATTTACGAAGCCGAAAAAGATTTATCAATAAAACGTTTGTTTGATGCCGATCCGGAACGTTTTAGCCGTTTCAGTTTAGCATTGGGCGACCTGCTTTTTGATTATTCTAAAAACAATATCTCAACAGCAACATTAGCAGAACTGATGGAGTTGGCCCGGGTATGTGGTTTAGCTGCAGCTATTGAAGCACAATTCAACGGCGAGAAAATTAATGAAACCGAAAGCAGGGCTGTGCTTCATACTGCACTGAGGCAAACCGGCAACCATCCCTTATTTGTCGACGGTGTGGATATCATACCCGGCATCAGAAAGGTACAACAGCAGATGAAATCATTTTGTGAAAAGGTACATCAGCAACAATGGAAAGGATTTACAGGTAAGCCTATACGTTATATAGTAAATATCGGTATCGGTGGAAGCGATCTTGGCCCGGTTATGGTTACCGAAGCTTTAAAACCTTACGCAGTTAGCGGCTTGAAAACTTTTTTTGTGAGCAATGTAGATGCCACTCATCTTACTGAAACGCTTAAAAAAGTAAATGCCGAAGAAACCCTTTTCCTGATTGCCAGTAAAACCTTCACCACTCAGGAAACTATGACCAATGCCCATTCGGCAAGAAACTGGTTCCTGAATTCAGGAGCAGCTGAAACTGATATTGCACTGCATTTTGTAGCGCTCAGTACCAATGAACCCGAGGTAATACGTTTTGGAATAGACCCTGCCAATATGTTTACCTTTTGGGATTGGGTAGGTGGACGATACAGTTTGTGGAGTGCTATCGGACTTTCCATCGCCCTGAGCATTGGTTACGGAAATTTTGAGGAATTATTGAAAGGTGCATCAGCAGTAGATTCGCATTTTAGAGAAACCGTTTTTGAAAAAAACATCCCCGTTCTTATGGCCTTGATCGGCATCTGGCATCGGAATTTTTATGGTGCTCCTACTGAAGCCATACTACCATACGACCAATACCTGCATCGTTTTGCTGCCTATTTTCAACAGGGCAATATGGAAAGTAATGGGAAATATGTTGATCGCAATGGTCATAGGGTTACTTATCACACCGGTCCGGTAATCTGGGGCGAACCGGGTACAAACGGTCAGCATGCTTTTTATCAGCTCATCCATCAGGGTACACAGATCATTCCCTGCGATTTCATTGTTGCCGCCCAATCGCATCATCCTTTAGGAGATCATCACCAAAAACTGATTAGTAATTTCTTTGCACAAACCGAGGCATTGATGAATGGTGCTGATCATGAAAATGGTTACCGTGTTTTTGAAGGAAACCGGCCTACCAATTCATTTCTGGTTAAAAAAATTACACCATATACTCTTGGCCAACTTATTGCACTTTATGAACATAAGATATTTGTACAGGGCGTAATCTGGAACATCTATAGTTACGATCAATGGGGAGTTGAATTGGGAAAGGTATTGGCGAATAAGATATTACCTGAACTTCACGACGAATCACCGGTTAGCAGTCATGATGCTTCAACAAACGGATTGATCAATGCTTATAAATCCATGCGATATTAGCAATCTTTCAAAAAGAAAATGCCGCTACAATTTGAAGCGGCATTTTTATTTTTTTTAATGAATTACCATTTATCTACTTCCTCTGCATGACCGTTGTCGCTTGCAGGAGGCAAATCAATTTGCGTTTCTGTAATGATTGAAGCAGCTTCTGTTACTGGAGATTCAGCATTATCGGTAACAACTGTTTGCTGATTGATGCCCTGCCCTTCTTCTGCTTCATATGGTGTATCATGGTTGAAAGCATCAAAATCGAAATCAGGCATGAGTTCTGTTTTTACATGCTCTACCGTTTCATTCAGCCCTTTCAGGAATTTGTTGAAATCTTCCTTATACAGGAAAATCTTATGCCTGTCGTAACCGTCTGAATCAAAACGTTTACGGCTTTCTGTAATGGTAACATAAAAGTCGTTGCCTCTGGTTTCCCTTACATCAAAAAAGTAAGTTCTGCGTTTACCGGCTTTAACCCGGATACTGTAAACGCTTTCCATTTTTTTGTCGTTGTTTTCGTACGCCACTGTGTTGTCTTTTTTTTGTAAATGTGCTTGTTATAAGATAAACAAAGATATAGTTGTTTTCGAAATGACAAAATAATTACAAAATTTGCGTTTCCCGGTATTTAAAGGCACTAAGGCCTGTCAGCGTCCTGCAGTTGCTGGCGGACATACATATCGTAATAAAGTGCCTTTTTTGCCATTAATTCCTCATGGGTTCCCGATTCTGCCAGTTCTCCTTCTTCCATTACCAGTATCCTGTCGAATTGAAACAGTGAAAATATACGGTGCGTGATAATGATGGATGTTTTGCCTTCCAGAAAAGGTTGCATCCGATCCGCAATTTCACGTTCGGTTTTTGCATCTACCGCACTCAGGCAATCATCAAACACCACTATCCGGGCTTCTTTAATCAACGCTCTTGCGATGGATATGCGCTGTTTCTGTCCACCACTTAATGTAACCCCCCGCTCTCCTACCAGCGTTTGATAACCTTCCGGGAATTGCATGATTTCACTATCGATTCCCGCCATTTTTGCGGCGCCTGCAACCTCTGCTACAGTTGCTTCTTTTAGTCCAAAACGGATATTATTCTCGATGGTATCACTGAAAAGGAAAATATCCTGAGGTACATAACTGATCCCGTTGCGCAAACTATTTAAGGTGATCTCCTTTGCAGGCACTCCATCAAAAAGTAATTCGCCCTTATCTAAATCGTACATCCGCAAAAGCATTTGGGCCAGGGTAGATTTTCCGGAACCTGTTCTGCCAATCACAGCAATCCGCTCTCCCGCAAGGATGGTTAGATTCAAGTTCTTTATCGCTTGTATTCCGGTATCCTTATAGATAAATGATGCGCTAGAAAATTTGATCTGCCCTTTCAAAACCAAGGGTTGTGCACCGGCATTATCTTTAATGCTGGGTTCCCTGAGCAGGAATTCGTTGATCCTCCTTTGAGAAGCAACTGCTCGTTGAGTCATGCTGGCCGTCCACCCTATAGCACTTACCGGAAAAGTAAGCATCTGTATATACATCACAAATTCTGCTATCTTACCCACACTTGCCCCGGGTACCTGGTTTGCTACATCCAATCCACCAACCATAACGGTGATCAATGTACTTAAACCGATGAGCAATGCCATGGATGGAAAATAAATGGCTTCGGTACGGGCCAAACTAAGCGCATTAGCCCGGTAAGCTTCACTGTTTTTCCGGAAATATTGCACCATTGCATTTTCCTGTACAAAAGATTTAATCACCCTTATTCCTGAATATGATTCCTGTGCATTACTGGTTAAGTCGCTTAACAAAGCCTGGATCTTTTCACTTTTCCTATTGATGATGGTATTTACAAAATAGATAGCGACGGCTAATAATGGTAATGGACAAAGCGCAACAATCGTAAGCTTCACATCAGCACGAAGCATGAAAAAAATACTGAAACCGATGATGGCCGCAAGGTTAATGAAGTACATGATGGCCGGACCGGTATACATCCTAACCCTGCTAACATCTTCCGTAATCCGGTTCATGAGATCGCCCGTAGCTTGAGATTTGTAGAACGACATATCGAGTTGCTGGTAATGAGCGAAAATCTCATTCTTCTGGTCAAATTCAATATGGCGGCTCATTACAATGATCGATTGCCGCATCAGAAACATAAAGAAACCACTGATAATGGCAATACCAAAAAGCAATAATCCGGTATAAAATATTTTTTGTTGAAAATTGAGCTGGTCAAAATAGGTGATCAGCCATTTGATCAGTAGATTGTAATTTTCTGTTCCTGCCTGTGCAGATTGATGAGTAAGGCTGCCTCCTCCGGTTTTAATGGATTGTACAACCGTATTCACTACATAACCGGTAAGTTGGGGAGAAAGGATCCTGAAATAATTGGTTAGAATGACAAATAAAAGGCCAAGAAAAAAATGCCATTTATACTTGAGGAAATAATGATTCAGGGTAGATAATTGGGTCATTGAAACAAATTTAGACAATATTGGCCATCCTGAAATTTTTCAGCTGTAAATGCATCATCTGTAGCATTTTATATCCTTTATCTTTATCTCATGAAATGGCATTTGTAATGAATAGTATTGCAAACGAAAAAAAAAGTGAACGATTCTTGACCGAGGGTGTACTGGGTATCATGCGCATCACTATTCTAATTTTATTGGCATTCCTCAACTCAACGGCTTTTTCACAACAAGGCAGCAGTCCGAATCGGGTAGGATTGGAAGCTACGGGTTTACTATATCCCCGCCAGGTAAGTAATCAGGCTTACAAAGAAGCCGTAATTTTTTGGGAAGATGCCATAGCCAACAATAATACCGATGCATCTGCCTGGTTTAATTATTACCTGTTCACCTCAAGAAGCACCGCAATTCAGCCAGATTTGATCGAAAGAAAATGTGGAGAAATCATCGATAAAGCCAAATTCTCTATTTCAGGAAAGTATCAGTACAGCCTGATGCGATACATTCATTCCCTCAACGAAATGAATACCGAAAACCCGCAGCCAGACAGTGCAGCACTTTGGTCGGCCTTTGAACTTGCACAGGATAAAAAAGAAATCTATCCTTATCTCATACAGTTTGCTATAATCAGGCAGCATAAGCATTTATTACAAACTTATTGTCGGGAATATGAGGATTTATTTAAAATGTCTTCCTCGCTAATCGCTTATCACAGCAATGTGCTTCGATCGGCAAATACAAATGCCCATGTTTATGCCGGCGGATTGAACGACCTCATACCAATGGCCATTGTTCAGGAGGTATATGCCATCAGGCCCGATGTTCAATTGCATTACTACCCCAAAAAACGAACAGCACTGCTTCCCAATAGTTTTCTTTGTTTGAGTTTAGGTTCGGATATCCTTAACCGGTATCCAAGTGGCCGATTGCAGGGATTACTGATCAAGGTTGAAGGAGATACCAAAATGAGCCAATTGCAGAACATCCTGTTTGATAAGATAGACTGGTCTTTTATTAATGTAAAACCTGATGAAGGTTCATTAGAAACGGTATTGGCTAAGCATTACCTTCCCTCGCTCCTATTGTTGCATCAGTATCTGCTTAAATCAAAAGATGAACATCAGATTCAAACCAGGATATGGCTGGATGCTATCGGTAACTATACCGGTGAAACGAAAAAGGTTCAACAAGCCTTATCTCATTTGCATGACTAACTGATGAATAAAGTGAAGCAGTCATACGAGAATGAAACCGATGAACAACTGGTATCGGGCATTGCAGCCGGCTCCAAAGCGGCATTCAATATATTGTATCAACGATATGGCCAGAAAATGTACAGTTATTTTTACCGGATGCTCTGGCAAAATCATGAACTGGCCGAAGATCAGGTTCAGGAATTGTTCATCAGGTTATTCAGACATGCACATGGTTTCAATAACAACAGGAGTTTTTCAACCTGGCTATATAGCATTGCACACAACCAATGCAAGAATGAATATCGAAAAGCAGCAGTTAAAATGAAACATAAACCGGTTATGAATGAAGCTGTCAATTCGAATGCAGAGAAAAATCCAGACCTTCAAAAATTTAAATCTGCCATTCAAGCCAAGCTAAACCTGCTGCCCGAAGAAAAAAGAACTTTGTTTATCCTTCGTTTTGAGGAACAGCTCAGCGTTCCTGTTATCAGCAACATCTTAGAATTACCAGAAGGCACGGTAAAGAGCAGGATATTCTATCTTTTAAAGGAATTGCGCGATGAGCTGTCGGCTTTCAAACATTTATCTATTTATCCATAAAATTGTACAAGATGGAACCTGAAGAAATCATACAGCAAAAAACCTGGGAGCAACTCACCGATCAGGAAAAAATTGTTTTGGCAGAACTTGCGCCAACCCCTGAAGATTATAATATGCTGAAGAAACTGATGGCATTGGCTGCAGATGCAGCTTCCAGTTCTGGAGAGGTTCCGCCTGCACTTAGGGTGAAACTGGAAAATAAGCTTTAAGCTGAGGTTAAGCCGAAAAGAAAATACCGGATGGCTTTTTATTATGCTGCTGCATCGATAGTGGCATTGTTCGTATTATTCATCGTGTTAAAAAAACAGGAAAAGCCTGAATCTGATTGGGCAATAATACCCAAGGCAGATCCTGCGCAAATGCCATTAACCGATACCGTTATTATAAAAGAAAAAATAACAATGGCAGGTACAGATGTTCCAGACAAACCCAAAATAACAGATCCTTTAATAATACAGGATTCCGGTTCCATAAGAAAACCAGTTTCAATTCCGCTTGCGGTTGATGATAAACAAACTATAGAGAGAACTGAAAAAGAGTACACAAAATCTATTTCGGTGCAGGAACTTCTGGAAGATGACAACCTGAGCAGCTTTATCACTGCAGTTTATTAAAAAAAGTTTGAACGTTTTTTTCTGTTCCGTGTACAGGAAATAAAAACGTCATGAAAAAAACAATCTTAATTTTTACCTGCGCTTATTTTCTTTCTTTTGCCTTGAAGGCACAAATTGGTGGCAATTCGCTTTACAATGGCAGCCAGCAAGGAAACGAATACGGATTCAATACACTAGGTGGTGTTAATTTGAATTTGGATCCTGTGAACAGTTACAATTTCCAAAATCTACTGGAGGCGAATGTAATGGCCAATTTGAAAGCCAGCAGTTTTGTAGCCATTTTTGCTATTTCGCAGCAGGCAACAACTATAGAATCTGCTGATCTGATGATGAACTCCCGGATCGATTTATTGCGTAAACTTTTATCGGAAGAGCATATTCAAGCCGACCAGGTATTTACCGATCCCGTATCATTGGTGCCCACTTATGAAGTTGAAGTGGAAAACAAAAAGTACAGCAGAACTTACAATGAAGTTCCATCCGGCTTCGAGATGAAAAAGAATGTTCACATTACTTTCAGGTCGCATGAACAAATCAATCGTATCATTTCTTTGGCAGCCCGTGCTGAAATTTATGATTTGGTAAAAGCCGATTATGTAATTGATGACCTCGATACGATACTGGAGAATCTCAGGAAAGAAGCCCTTGAGATACTCATCAAGAAGAAGGAAGCCATTTTAAAGTTGGGCTTAACGGCTAGGTTTACCCAGGTAGGAGAAAAATACGGTTCCGCTTATCCGCTGGAAAGATATCAGCAATATTATGCTTACAAAACCGGAACACCGCAGCATTTTGCTACCCAATACAAAAAAAGCACGATCCGTCAGGTAAATTATAATTATGCAGAAAAAAACAAGACCATCTATTATGAGAAAGTATCCGACAAGCAATTTGATAAAATCATAAATCCAGTTGTTGGCGAACCTATGGTGCAGGTTTATCTATCTTTAAAAGCGCCCTTTCAAGTGTACGACCCGAAAGATGAAGCAGATGTGAAGGCTTATAACTTAAGGGTTCGAGATATAGGTGAGAAAGAGATGCAATTGCGTTTAATAGAAAAACAAAAGCAAATTGAACAAATCGGCAAGAAGCCTGTAAAGCCGTAGTTGTTATGATTGTTCAAACTGGACCTTCATTCAAATCAATCAGCCGTTCTTCAGGTACCGAAATACGGTCAGCTTTATCATTGCCCGGATACAAAAACTCAACCTGATATTTATTGCTATTAGTTTCATAGCAGGCTACAATAGCATTACCTGCAGGCTTAAATTCAGTATCGAGTAAAAGCACCTTTTGCCCTGATTGGAATTTCATATAGGATATTTTGGATTTCAAATATAGGAGCATAATGCAGATTTTGATAGGATCTTTATCCACAGTATCTCAAATTCTATGCATTGAAAAAATCATATTTTAAAAAAAAAATTCAATTGGAATAGTTTTTTGAAATTGAAAAACAAGGTTTTAATCAAAAAAATCTAATAATTTTTGTTCCTAAAAATTTGAAACCGTACTTTTACCGCGGAGAGATGGCAGAGCGGTCTAATGCGGCGGTCTTGAAAACCGTTGACTGTTACAGGTCCGGGGGTTCGAATCCCTCTCTCTCCGCATCATTTCATAGCGAAATAAGCTAAAGCCCTGTTTATCAATGATAACCGGGGTTTTTTTATTAGAAAAAAGTAGCGCTAACAGTGATTATTTAATGAACGTTATATAATCTACTTCAAGAGAAAATGGGCCTTCTTTTTTTTCATGGGTCATTATTCCCAGTCTTACTATATTGTTTAAACTTTTCGTTTTCATCATATTTCCTGTTGGCTCACCTATAACAATTTCTTTAAAGTCTTTAAAATAAATAGTCACCTCTTCCCAG
>JAPLEF010000143.1 GCA_026391525.1 Sphingobacteriales bacterium | reverse complement strand
TAATACCAATGTGATTTATATAATATGCCAATATTTTATAAATCTTATCCCGAATGCTTTCGGGAGTAAATGCCGATGGTATCAAACAAATAGTACAATGAGGCGATAGCCGATAGTGGACTATATTGTTTGTCCAATCGGTATAAATGCCGATGGTATCAAACAAATAGTACAATGAGGCGATAGCCGATAGTGGACTATATTGTTTGTCCGATCGGTATCACTATTTTATATGATTGAATATCAAGGCATTTTTATAAGATCATTGGCCACTTGCCCTAATCAGTTGAACCCCCGATCCAGCCTAAGAAAACAGGACAATTATCCGTTTTTTTGCTTGCCTGTTTTGGTAAAAAAACTTACCTTTGCTCCCCCGTTTAAAACCACGGGGATTATCATATGTCATTTACTATTAACAAACAACTAAACGCAGACGAACAGGAGCTCACTGCCGGCATACCGGAAGAAGCTACTGCGACAACAAACGAACCTGTTGAAGCCGTTACAGAAATTGCTGTAATGGAAGAAATGCCCGTATTGGAAACGGCTCATGATGATTTTGACTGGAGCCGCGACAAAAGAAATGTTGTAGCCTACACTGCTGATGAAAAAATTAAGTATGATGCAGTTTACGACAACACTTTCAAACAGATCAATGATGGAGAAATGATTCAGGCAACAGTAGAATCACTAACCAAAACGGATGCTGTAGTAAACATCGGCTTTAAAAGCGATGGCCTAATATCACTTAATGAATTCCGCGACATTCCCGGTGGTGTGAAAGTGGGCGACGTAATTGAAGTGATGGTTGTAGAAAAGGAAGACAGGGAAGGTAACCTTAACCTGAGCCGCAAATCGGCCCGTATCACCCGCGCATGGGAAAGAATCGTTGAAGTAAACAAAACCGGAGAAATCGTAACCGGTTTGGTTACCAGCAAAACCAAAGGTGGTTTGATCGTAGATGTATTCGGTATGGAAACTTTCTTACCAGGTTCACAGATTGATGTTAAACCCGTTACCGACTACGATCAGTTTGTAGGTAAAACCATGGAATTTAAAGTGGTTAAAATCAATGAAGCCATCAAAAATGCAGTGGTTTCGCATAAAGCACTTATTGAAAGCGATATCGAAGCACAACGTGCAGAAATCATCGGTAAACTCGAAAAAGGTCAGGTGCTGGAAGGAACAATCAAGAATATTACCGACTTCGGAGCATTCCTTGATCTTGGTGGCCTCGATGGCTTACTCTACATCACCGATATCTCATGGGGCAGGATCAACCATCCTTCAGAAGTATTGAAGATGGATCAGAAACTCAATGTTGTTGTACTCGATTTCGATGATGATAAAAAACGTATCAGCCTTGGCTTGAAACAACTTACTCCTCATCCCTGGGATACCCTGGCCGAAAACCTCAAAGAAGGTGAAATCGTGAAAGGTAAAGTGGTGAACATCGAAGACTATGGCGCCTTCCTCGAAATCATGCCGGGTGTTGAAGGTCTGGTTCACGTAAGTGAAATCACCTGGGCCAACACGCCAATCAATGCAAAAGAATTCTTTAAACTTAACGACGAGCACGAAGCTAAAGTGGTGACCCTTGATAAGGAAACCCGCAAAATGAGCCTTTCTATCAAACAGATGACTGAAGACCCATGGAGCGCAATTGAAACCAGGTTCCCTGAACATTCCCGTCATAAAGGTATCGTAAAGAACATCACTCCTTATGGCGTGTTTGTTGAACTCTCAACAGGCATCGGAGGCATGATCCACATCAGCGACCTCAGCTGGCTGAAACGCTTCAATAACCCTAACGAATACACGAAAGTGGCCAATGAAATTGAAGTGATGATCCTGAGCATCGACAAGGATGGCCGTAAACTGCAACTCGGTCACAAACAGATCGAAGAAGATCCATGGAATTCACTCGAAACTGTTTTTGCTGAAGGTTCTATTCACGAAGGAACAGTAATCAAGAAAGACGATAAAGGCGCTGTAGTGCAATTGCCTTACGGACTGGAAGGATATGTTCCGGCACGTCATCTCATGAAAGAAGATGAAAAGCTGATTGCTGCAGATGAAGTTGCCCAGTTCATGGTGATCGAATTCGACCGTAACGATAAACGCATCGTATTAAGCCATACCCGCCTTTGGGAACAGGAAAAAGAAGAAGAAAAACAAATCCTGAAAAAAGAGAAAATGGCTGAAGCGGAACAAACCAAAAAAGCTGTTAAAGCCATACAGAGCAAAGTGGAAAAAACCACTCTTGGCGACCTTGGCGTTCTTGCCGGTTTGAAAGCCAAACTCGATAGCGATGAAGCGGCTAAACCTGCAGAAGGAACTAATGAAACAGCTAAACCTGCAGAAGGAACTAATGAAACAGCAGCAAGTGAATAGTTGTTTTAATAATGACCTGTTATAAAAAAAATCCCCCTGTTTTGGGGGATTTTTTTTATTTCTTTCAAAATTTTATACATCAAACGAATCCCGATTTAAGTGCACTTTAGTCATCTCGTAAAAATGATTTTGCAACTGATGTAATTGAATCGGTTCATAAATATGCCGGTGTTCATCGCGATACCAGATTTCCAGTTTTGAAAAATCATCAACCCCGGGAGTAAACATGCGAAATGCACCTTTTGAGTATTTCACTTTGCCATCTGCTGTAACCTCTTTGTGAAATTTCAGCTCCATCAATTGGTCATCTGTTATAGACAAAGCTGAAAGCTGGTTCAATTCGTACCAGAATTCCTGTGCGCCGGTATCAACACAAACCTGCTTTTCATTCCCGTTCAGTTGGGTTACTTCACCAGCCATTGGATCTCCGTCGTTGTCGGCAACCAGAAAGTCGCCTACTTTGATTTCATTGAATTTTAACATGGTAATGATTTTTTGTTGAACCAATTTAACGCTTTTTTTCAAAAAACCAATAAACGTTATCGTATGGTGCTTTTGATGAAAATGAACTTTAAAACGCAATCCTTAACCTGCTTGAACTATTCTGCCCAACTCATCACATAACCCTGATTTTCTATCTCAAGTGCTGCTACAGTAAGTTGTAATGGACGGAAAGTATCTACCATCACCGCCAGTTCCTTCGTTTCTTTGGCACCGATGCTTTTTTCAACCGCACCCGGATGTGGCCCATGCGGAATGCCTGCAGGATGCAACGTGATCATGCCCCTGGTAACATGTTTACGGCTCATAAAATCGCCATCTACGTAATACAGCAGTTCATCACTATCGATATTGCTATGGTTGTAAGGTGCAGGAATAGATTCCGGATGATAATCATATAATCTGGGCACAAATGAACAAACCACAAAAGCCTCGGTTTCAAAAGTCTGATGCACCGGCGGCGGCTGATGTACCCTTCCGGTAATCGGTTCAAAATCATGGATCGAAAAAATATAAGGATAGCAACATCCGTCCCAACCAATCACATCAAAAGGATGTGTTCCATAATGGATGCCATACAACTGGCCTTTCTTTTTGGTTTGGATTACAAAATCACCTTTCTCATCATGGGTTTCCAGGTTTTCAGGCACCCTGATATCACGCTCACAATAGGGTGAATGTTCCATCAACTGACCGTATTTACTCAGGTATCTCTTGGGATATCGCATCGGGTGAAATGATTCCACAATGAACAGGCGGTTTTCTGAACCATTAAAATGGATCTGATAGATAGTTCCCCTCGGAATCATGATATAATCGCCGTAACCGAACTTCAGTTCACCATAACAGGTTTTTACTACACCGCTGCCCTCATGAACGAATATCATTTCATCGGCATCAGCATTTTTATAAAAATAATCTTTCATGCTTTGTTGAGGAGACGCCAGTACGATATGGCAATCTGCATTCACCAAAACAGCTTTTCTGCTTTTTAGATAATCGGCTTCAGGCTTGATGTGAAACCCTTCAAAACTGCGGTGTTTCAACATTTTCTCTTCGGCTATATGAGGTGAAACATCAATAGGCGGATCGCACTTTACGATCAGCGTGGGGGCATAGGTGTGGTATAGTAAGGAATAATCATTAGAAAATCCTTCTGTAGAAAATAACTGTTCGGCATATAAACTGCCATCGGATTTGCGGAATTGGGTGTGCCGCTTATGCGGAATCTGTCCCGCTTTATGATAATGGGGCATATGTTATTATTTAAAGATAAAAAAAATGAATTTGAACGGAATGATCAATAGCCTTTACAAAGAGCGAGCATCAGGAAATAATATTTCCAGTTCCTTTTATCGATGAAATAAGTAAAGTTGCGATGAAACGGCATTTGCTAAAGATGAATGTTGAGTTTTATCTTTACTCAAATTTACTGTTAATTATCACTTGCACAATAGGAATTTTTTCACCTGAAAATTGCTCAAGACTAAAATGACCAGGATCGGATTGATATCAGATACTCATAGCTTCCTTGATGATGCGGTATTCACTCATTTTGAACGATGCGATGAAATATGGCATGCGGGCGATTTTGGGAATATTGAACTGGCAGAAAAGCTGGCTGCCTTCAAACCTTTAAAGGGAGTTTATGGCAATATTGATGATGCAACGATAAGAAACAAATTCCCGGAAGACCTTTTCTTTACCTGTGAAGGAGTTGATGTTTTCATCCGCCATATCGGTGGTTACCCCGGGAAATATGCTCCTACAGTGAAAGACAAGATCATCCTGCAAAAAAGCAAGCTGTTCATCAGCGGGCATTCACATATCCTGAAAGTGATGTTCGATGAGAAACTCCAATGCCTGCACATGAACCCCGGTGCGGCTGGCCGGCAAGGGTGGCAAAAAGTGCGTACGTTATTACGATTCTGCATCGATGGCGAATTGATGCGCGATTGTGAAGTGATTGAATTGTAAACCAAAATCTTATTCCACCCAATCAGCAATGAAGATATTCGTGTCGCGGGTACCGCCATTGTTACGATTACTGCAGAAAACAATTTTCTTTCCATCCGGACTGAACATCGGGAAAGCATCAAAGCCTTTGTCGCGGGAAATTTTCCGAAGATTGCTTCCATCAAGTTCAGTCAGGTACATGTTGAAAGGAAAACCTCTTTTATACTCATGATTGCTGCAAAAAATAATATGCTTGCCATTAGGAGTAAAATTAGGCGCCCAGTTGGCCTGAGCAAGATTGGTTACCTGACGGGCATCAGTACCATCTGCATTGGCTATCCAAACTTCCATATGGGTAGGTGCAACCAGGTTCTGCGATAACAGCGATTTGTATTCAGCAATTTCTTCCGCTGTTTGGGGCCTTGAAGCCCTCCATAGAATTTTTTTCCCATCCGGACTAAACCATGCCCCACCATCATAACCCAGGCTATTGGTAATACGTTTTATCTGCTTCCCTTTAAGGTTCATGGTATACAGTTCAAGGTCACCATCACGCATAGACGTAAATACCATCCTGTCGCCTTTGGGTGATAAAGTGGCTTCGGCATCGTAGCCCGGATTATCTGTTAACCTTTCAATGATTTTACCTGATGTATCGGCAATGAACAAATCGAAATCCGTATAAACAGGCCAGATATATTTATTACCATGCTTGCTGCGGTCGGGTACCGGCGGGCATTCTGCACTGCCAAGATGTGTTGAGGCATAAATGATACGTTTATTATCAGGATAGAAATAGGCACAGGTGGTGCGGCCGGTTCCGGTACTGATCAGCTTGGGTTCAAATTTTTCGTTGGCCGATGTAGGAATCTTTCCCATCCAGATCTGATCGCAGGGAATACCTTTTTTCACTTCTGTTCGCTGATAAACCAGATATCGCCCATCAAAACTGAAATAGGCTTCGGCATTATCGCCACCAAATGTTAACTGCCGTACATTTTTGAAATGAGTTTCTCCCTCAAAATGAACCGTATCGTTAGCAGGAGGCTGAGCATTTACGCAAAGAAAAAAACTGCTTAATAAAAAAGTAAAACTTAACTTCCTAATATTCATCGCATCTACTTTATGGAAGCTGCAAAGCTAACTTTGTTTAGATGGTTAATTGTCAGAAATTTGTAAATTACAAACATCAGCTTATGCAACCATCCACCCTGAGTTTATTGTTTTTATCCGGACTATTGATAGTGAGCTCATGTACAGGGGACTCAAAAAAACCAACCAAAGTTTTACCCGAGTCATCTGCGGAAGAAAAATTGAAAACAGCCTTAGCCCAACATCCCGATTCAACAGTTCTGGCTGAAAATCTTATTCAGTATTACCGCGACAATGGCAGTTACGACAGAGCACTTAGCACGGTAAACAAAGTGCTGGAACAAGACAGTAATAAACTACGCTTCTGGGAAATTAAGGCCATCCTCCATTTTGAAAATGCGGATACCCTGATGGCAATCCGGGCTTTTGAAAAAGCCTTGACGCTTTCACCCAATTATGCCGATCAGATTTCATTGGGAACTTTGTATGCCCAAACAGGCAATAGCAAAGCACTTGATTTTGCTGATAGGCTTCTGGCTGATAAAAAAGCAGATGCCGCAAAAGAAGCCTTATTTATCAAAGGCCTCTATTTCAGCTTTACCAATCAAAAGAAAAAGTCAATCGGTTTTTTTGATGAATGTATCCAATTGAATTTTACCTTCATGGAAGCCTACCGTGAAAAAGCTATCGCCCAATACGATTTGGGAAATTATGAAGCGGCTTTATCCACCCTGCAACGTGCTACTACCCTGCAGAACAATTTTGATGAGGGTTTTTATTACATGGGCCGCTGTTTGGAAAAACTCAACCGCAAACAGGAAGCCATAGAAGCCTACCAAACGGCACTCTTATACGATCCATCTTATATAGAAGCCAGCGATGCTTTAGCAAAACTTGGAGTAAAAAATTAAAGTGCGCTGTTAACCTTTAAAGCATTTAGGGGAGATAAACGCATCTCCGTATCTTGCACAAAATTTCACCTATGGCCATCATTGCCCCATCCTTATTATCAGCCAATTTCCTCAATCTCCAAAAAGATTGCGACATGCTCAACCAAAGTTTAGCCGATTGGTATCACCTGGATGTAATGGATGGGAATTTTGTTCCTAATATCAGCTTCGGGCCAATGCTGGTTGAATTTTTTAGAAAGGCCACTACCAAAACCTGCGACGTACACCTGATGATTGAACAACCTGAACGGTTTGCGGAAGCATTTAAAAAAGCGGGAGCGGATATCCTTTCTGTTCATATTGAAGCATGCCGGCATCTGCATCGCAACATCCAGCAGATCAAAAACCTGGGTATGAAAGCGGGTGTAGCCATCAACCCCCATACTCCTGTTGCGGCTCTTGAAAGCATCCTTCCGGATATCGACCTGGTTTGTATGATGAGTGTAAATCCGGGGTTCGGTGGACAATCCTTCATTCCTGGCACCATCGATAAAATCAAACAACTCCGCGCTATGATCAACGATCAAAACCGAAATGTGCTTATTGAAATAGATGGTGGCGTTACAACTAGCAATGCTGCTGCCATAATCGCTGCAGGAGCTGATGTGCTGGTTGCCGGCAATACGGTGTTCGCATCTCCCGACCCAATAGGCACGATTGCCAGTTTAAAGAGCATCTAAAAGCAGTTTATCTTTTTCACGCTTTAAAAATCATTTATCTTCATCACATGAGATGGCTAATCTGCTTATGCTTACTTATTCCGGTTGTTGCAGCTAAAGCACAAAACAACAGCTCTGTTTCCGGTTATGTTATTGATGAAGAAGACCGCCCGCTTAGTCAGGTGAGTATTAGTATCCTCGGCAAAAACACGGGTGTTTATTCCAACGACAGTGGACGCTTTGAAATTAAAGCCCCATCCGGAAAAGCTTTTGCATTGGTATTCAGTTATACCGGCTATATCAGTCAACAGAAAAATTTCCTCCTTAGCAACGGCGAGAACGAAAAAATCGTCATCCGCCTGATCCGATCGGGAAAAACCCTTGAAACGGTTATCATTTCGGATGAGCGTGACCGTAAGGAAAACAGTCTGATCAAGATCAATCCAAAAAATGCGATACTGCTACCCAGTACAACAGGTGGTATTGAAGCATTGATCAAAACCCTTGTAGGAAGCAACAATGAACTTACATCGCAATATGCGGTTAGGGGTGGCAATTATGATGAGAACATGATTTATGTAAATGATTTTGAAGTGTATAGGCCATACCTCGTAAGTAATGGCCAGCAGGAAGGGTTGAGCTTCATCAATCCGGAACTGGTACGTAATGTATCTTTTTACACCGGTGGTTTTCAGGCTCGTTATGGCGATAAGATGAGCAGCGTACTTGATATCCAGTATAAGAAGCCTGCAAAATTTGGTGGTACTGCGTACATCAGTCTGCTCGAACAAGGCCTGAACCTGGAAGGAATAGCGGCAAAAGGAACCGTAAGCTATCTGATCGGAGCCCGCAACCGCAACAACCGCAGTTTGCTCAGCAGCCAGCCTACTACGGGATCTTATATTCCTGCTTCCAACGATTTACAGGCATCCATTCAATACCGGCCGGGTAGCAAATGGCAGATGGAATTTTTGGGAATCTGGTCGGCCACACGTTTCAGTTATTATCCCGAATCGGTAAAAAAAACATCCTCGGTATTCTCCCCATTGTTTTCTGCTAATCTGGGTTTGGATACTTATTTTGAAGGCCAGGAAAAAGACCGATACTCCACCAGTCTATTGGGAGCAAGTGTGGTTTACACTCCAAATAAAAAGTTGAAGTTGAAAGGCATGATCAGCAGGTTTAAAGATGATGAAGAGGAAAATTACGACATCAGCGGCGCTTACCTTTTTGGCGATCGTGATTTTGATAACAGTAGCAGCACATTCGGACAGATTGTAAATCCGCTTGGGGCAGGATTTTATCAGCAATATGCACGAAACAAACTAGACATCGAAATCTGGAACGCTACTTTGCGGGCAAGTTTTGAAACAGGTAAGCATTTTTTTCAATGGGGTAACAGTATCGAACAGACGAAGATCAGCGACAAGCTTCGGCAGTTTGAATACCAGGATTCTGCAGGATATTCCCTGCCCTACCAACCCGGAAGCCTTACCCTTTTCAGCGCCATCAACAGCAGTGCCAATTTGGATATCATGAAGTACAGTGGTTTTCTGCAAGACAATATCCATTTTAAATCTGCCAAAAATGATATCAGCATACAGGTAGGTGCCCGTTACTTTTACAACAACCTGAACAAAGAATTCTTGTTGAGCCCGCGAATGCAGGCCAGTTGGAAACCCGCATGGAAAACAGATATCGTATTTAGGGCAGCAGCAGGTTTATATCATCAGCCACCCTTCTATCGTGAATTGCGAAAATATGATGGCAAACTGAATACACAGGTGCTGGCGCAAAGAAGCACCCAGTTCGTAGCCGGCATGGATTACCAGTTTAAGGCATTTGATAATTTACCCTTCAGAATAAGTGTGGAAGCCTATTATAAAAACATGACCGCAGTGAATGCTTACGATGTAGATAATGTGCGCATCCGTTATTTCGGCAATAACGAAGCCAAAGCTTATGCCACAGGTTTCGAATTCCGTTTGTTCAGTGAACTGGTAAAAGATGCGGAAAGCTGGCTGACTATCGGTTTCATGCGCACCAGAGAAGATCTCAACAATGATTATTATTACGATTACCTGAATGCTGCCGGTGAAGTGATCAATGGCAACAGCAACGACCAGGTGGTAGCCGATAGTATCAAAAATAATATCGGGTACCTGCGCCGGCCAACCGACAGGCTCATTACGGTTGGATTGTTTTTACAGGATTATCTGGCTACGAATAAAAATTTCAAGGTACACCTGAACATGATTTATGGAAGCAATATGCCTTTCAATATCCCCAACAGTGCAAAATACCGCAACGCCCTGATCATCGATCCCTATATCAGGGTAGATATCGGTTTCAGTGCACTCCTGCTTGGAGAAAAAAATACCAGACGAAGCCACAGCCCATTCAGAGGTATTGAAAACATCTGGGCCAGTTTAGAAATATTCAACCTGATCAACAAAACCAATACCATCTCTTATCAACTGATCAAAGATTTTGCCAACAACAGCTATGCCATTCCCAATAGCCTTACCCCCAGGCTGATCAACTTTAAAGTAGTGGCCAGGTTTTGAACCAATAATTTAACATTCAAACAACAAGGCATCACCGAATGCGATAGTAACTTTACAACAGGCATAAACAATAGGCTAAACGTTTTTTGAATCGGATGAGCGCTGATATCAATTGCAACTTTTCCACCAGATTTAAAAACTTGTGAATAATTAAAAACCATCTTTTTCATCGGTATTGATTTAATTTGAAAAGTACATCGCGTAACCATTTTCATTTTACCCCAAACTGTGTATGTTGAAAAACACATGCACATTAAAACTGAAAAACTTTGACAGACACGATCATCAACCTCGAAACCGTTAACCCCATTGAATTCTTCGGTGTAAACAACGGTAAATTAGACGTCCTCAAGAAAAAATTCCCCTTACTTAAAATCCTCAGCAGGGGCACTCAAATCAAACTCAGCGGCGCACCCGAACAAATTGAAGAAGCAAAAGAAAAAATCGACTTGCTTATTCAATACCTCGAACGCAACGGCCACATGAGTGAGAATTATCTTGAGCAAATCCTCGGTGGCGACGATGAAAAAACTGTAGACCATTTCATCGACCGGAACCCGAATGATGTATTGGTATTTGGTCCCAATGGAAAAACCGTTAGGGCACGCACTGCCAATCAAAAATTGATGGTGCAGGCATGCGATAAGAACGATATCGTTTTTGCCATCGGACCTGCAGGTACAGGTAAAACTTACACTGCTGTAGCGCTTGCGGTAAGAGCATTGAAAAACAAGCTGGTTAAGAAAATCATCCTAACCCGCCCAGCCGTTGAAGCAGGTGAGAGCCTCGGTTTCCTTCCCGGCGATTTGAAAGAAAAGATAGACCCCTATCTGCGCCCGCTTTATGATGCATTGGACGATATGATCCCTGCAGATAAACTGGGTTATTACATGAGCACACGCACGATCGAGATCGCACCGCTTGCGTATATGCGTGGCCGCACACTCGACAACGCTTTCATCATCCTCGATGAAGCTCAAAACACGAACGATTTACAGATCAAGATGTTCCTCACCCGTATCGGGCCGAATGCCAAAGCCATCATCACCGGCGACCCCACACAGATCGACTTACCGAAAAACCAGCAAAGCGGTTTGTTCAAAGCCACCCGGCTACTGAAAAATATTGATGGTATCTCTTACATCGAACTCGATGAGGAAGATGTGGTAAGGCACCGACTGGTAAAAGCCATCATCAAGGCTTACAACAAAGACGATGAAAAACACATGAAAGAACAGGAAAAGAAAGCTTAATTGTTCCATACCACTAAATTATTCCTCAAACCGGCCTGGTGGCTTTGCTGCATGGCCGGTTTTTTTATTTCCTGCAAAAACCAAACTGCACTCAACACGATCACCACAGTAAAAGCAGACAGTATCGCATTGTTAGCAATAGCACAACGTGGTCTTGATTCCATTAATGCGTTTGAGCCCCAGATTCAAAACGGCGACCTCATCCTCCGCACCGGCCGCGATTTCACCAGTGAAAGCCTCCGCTCGCTCAATCAACGCAACAAAACCTATTCTCATTGTGGCATTGCCCGAATAGAAAACGACTCCGTTTTTGTTTACCATGCATTGGGTGGGGAATGGAATCCGGATCAGCACGTACGCAGAGATCCATTGGCCTATTTTGCAGATCCTTTCAATAACAAAAAGCTGGGCATCTTCCGTTACCGGATCGAGAAAATTGATCAACATCAGATTGCAGCAGAAGTACATGCTGCCTATTTGAAAAAGACACCCTTTGATATGGATTTCGACCTTAGCACAAGCGACAGGCTTTATTGTGCAGAATTGGTAGCCCGATGTGTGGAGTTGGGAAGCCGGCTTAATGTGAAGATTCCACATAGCCATATCGGCCAATTTGAATTCATCGGTGTGGATGATCTTTTTCTTCACCAACTGTGCATAAAACTCAAAGAAATTACTTACCGCTAGTTCATGCTTTAAAAGATAAACCATTACTTTTGGCCAAATAAAAAAATTAATATGAAAAAAATCATTTTCACCGCATTACTCTTTTCTTCAGCATGGATCATGAGTTGCGGTAATACCGGAGGCGACCCCAAAACAAATCTTTCCAATTTCTTTGATGCACTCTCCAAAAAAGATATTGCCACAGCACGGAAATTTGCCACTGAAGAAAGTAAATCTATGCTCGATATGATGGAAATGGGTATGAATATGGACAAGTCTTCTAAAGACAACGATAAATACGATAAATCTAAAATGGAATTCGGTGATGCCAAAATCGATGGTGATAAGGCTACCATCGCAGTTAAAGAAAAAGGGAGCGGAGAAACTATGAACTTTACCATGAAAAAGGAAAAAGGTACATGGAAAGTTGCCTTTGATAAAGCATCGATGATGAACATGGGCATGGAGAAAATGAAAGAAAAAGGCATGAACCCGGTTGATAGTTTGAACAAGGCTATGGATGATATCAAAAACATGAATACCGATTCATTAAAAGCTGGCATGGAAGAAGGCATGAAAATGCTCGACTCTGCTTCGAAATATTGATAACCCCCAATCCTTTTTATGAAAGAGCACGTTTACGTGCTTTTTTTGTACCCGTACTATAAAGATGATTAACTTTATTAAGTAAATACAACCGATCATGTACAAACTGCTTATGCTGTTAATAGGAATCACTTTTCTTTCCTGTAAGTCTGATGAAAAAACAAAACCCGTTACAGCTCTTGATACCGGAAGAGCGTTTATACGTGCCAGTTTGGATGGTGATTTCAAAACGGCCGGATCATTCCTCCTGAAAGATGATGAAAACGCTCAGGAGTTTACCGCATACGAACAATATTACAACCGCATGCCGGAAGTACACAAAAAAGAATATAAAGAATCCTCCTACGAAATCAATAAATATACAGATATCAATGATTCTACCACTATCATCAACTATTCTAATAGTTACATGAAAAAACCCATGGAAATAAAAGTAGTCCGCAATGCCGGGGTTTGGCTGATAGATTTCAAATATACTTTTTCGGGCAATCTACCTATCAACTGATGATGAAAGTATTCCTCTTGTCAGGCCTTGGTGGCGCTATTGGCGCTATGCTCAGGGTTGCTGCAAATTTTTTCGTACGCACCGGATTTCTGCCCTACCCCACTTTACTGGTGAACATTTTAGGCAGTTTTTTGATAGGTTGCTTTGTGGCGCTAGGATCTCAACAAACTATCGGCACCAACATGAACACTTTTTTAATCACGGGAATTTGTGGCGGCTTCACCACTTTCTCTGCTTTTAGTTTAGAGAACATGCATTACCTGAATGACGGAAAATATCTGCAAGCCATCATCTACATTACTGCTAGTTTTATGTTAAGCATACTGGCAACCTGGTTAGGATATAAATGTATTGTCTGAATCTTTATTGAAAGTTATTACCTTAGCTGAACTTCTTATCTAAAATAAATATCCTTTCATGTATACCTTGCACCCCTGGCATGGCGCCAAAACAGGTTCCAAATCGCCAAAACTGGTGAATGCCCTTATTGAAATACCTCAAGGAAGCAGGTGCAAATATGAAATTGACAAGGAAACGGGGTTGTTGAAACTCGACCGTGTAATTTATTCTTCATTCCATTACCCGGTAAATTATGGGTTCATTCCGCAGACTTTGGGAGAAGATGGTGATCCTTTAGATATACTGGTGATGTGCAGTGAAAGCATACAACCGCTTTGCCTGGTAGAAGCCCGCGTTATCGGCAATATGCAGATGATCGACAATGGAGAGAAAGACGATAAGATCATTTCTGTTGCTGCCAAAGACCCTTCTTTTAATCATATCCAAAGTGTAAAAGAATTGCCTGCCCATTTTTTAAGTGTATTGCGTAATTTTTTTGAGCAATACAAAGTACTGGAAAACAAGTTGGTGGAAATTGATGAATTCCAGAACCATGATACGGCTTATCAGGTGATTGAACAATCGATAGCGTTTTATAAAAAACACTTTAAGAAAGATGAAACCAAAATTTAAGCATATGGATACACAAACCATCATCATTCTGGTGCTCATCGGCCTGGCGGCAGGAACACTGGGCGGATTGGTAGGCATTGGTGGCGGTATCATCATCGTTCCGGCGCTGGTGTATTTTTTAGGATTGTCGCAACTTTCTGCACAAGGCAATTCCTTAGCGATGATCATGTTCCCGGTTGGCATACTGGGGGTTTTACAATATTACAAACAAGGGCATGTAGATTTCAGGATCGTAGCTATATTGGGAGTAGGCTTTATTCTGGGCAGCTTCCTGGGCAGTAAGATCAGTATGAGCATACCGGTAGAAACGGTAAAAAAGATTTTTGCATTCCTGATGATTTTTATCGCAGTAAAAATGCTTTTTTTCGATAAGCCTTCCTCCAACGAAAAAAAGTTGGAAACTAAAGCCATAGCTAAATAAAATCTTTCCCGCTTTATGGAAAAAACGATCAATAGCATCCTAAGAAAAATGGAGAATAAGTTTTGAGCCTAAAGCATTCATCCCCTAAAACCGACCAGGAGTTACTGGACCTTTATTACGAGAGCCAGGATGCCGAATGGCTGGGCTTATTGTTACAACGATATACCTTGCTCTTGCTGGGTACCTGTATGAAATACCTGAAAAATGAAACGGAGGCGAGAGATGCCGTGCAACATGTTTTCATGAAAGTAATTATAGAATTACCACGTTATAAAGTTGATTATTTTAAGAGTTGGATCTATACCATTGCCAGAAATTACTGTTTGATGAAACTGCGCGATAAAAACAAGCAGACAGTTGTTTTGAATGAACAGTATGCAGTTGCAGAAAGCGAACACATAGATTTCAACCAACTTTGGGAGAAAGATCGGCAACTCGAAAACATGAAAAAAGCATTGGCCGAACTTCAGGAACCACAAAGAGTTTGCATAACTTTATTCTACCTACAAAAACAAAGCTATCAGCAAATTACTGCCAGTACTGGTTTTAGTTTGCTGCAAGTGAAAAGCCATATTCAAAATGGGAAACGCAATTTGAAAAACCATCTGGAAAGGCTCAAACCCCATGACTGAAAATAAAAACATACCGCCATCGCCCAACGGAATCCCTGATGAGGATGTAGTATTGCGCTATCTCGGCAACCAAATTCCTAACGAGGAACAACAGTCATTTGAAGCATCTATGGAAGGCGACCCTTTTTTGGAAGATGCGGTAGAAGGGCTGCAAGCAATCAATCAACCGGATCAGATTCCATTACTGCTAAATGATCTCCGGCTAAACCTCAATCAGCAACTTAATAAAAAGAAATTACGCAAAGAGAAACGTAAACTCAAAGAACAGCCTATCCTGATCATCGCCATTATCATGATATTAGCCATACTAATCCTAGGTTATTTTATGGTAAGGTTTTAGGTTGCCGATGCTGGAGTTTTTGCTAATTCAGACGATGTCTGTACATCCTTTCTCCGCCTTGGGTTCGTGTCCTCACGAAACAGAAAAACTACACCACCGCCCCGGATTTCGTGTCTGAACCAAACTTTGATTAACCACTAACTGTCCCGCCTTAGCGGGAAATGTTTCTGCCCCCGCCTGAATCGGAACGGGCAGGGAGCGCTGAACCGCCACTTTTGCCAAACCTGTGCGAACGTTTTTATATTAGTTTGTGATGTTAGCATACTAGTGGTTATTCAATCGATAACTGCCATTTATTGTAAATATCAGTCAAGTTAACACCACAGGCTTTATTGATCAGCAGCGGGAATTCCTCCATTGTGAAAGGTCGTTTATTTTCTTTTGACCAGTAATAAAGAAAGCGTATCACATCTCTCATCGACTTATTGCCACCAGTTTTTTCTTTCAGGTAATTATTCATTTCAATGGCCATGCTGGCACCTCTTGAAAATACAGCCTTGCCTAAACGAAAATCGCTACCATACATCAAGGACGCTTCCTGAGACAATTCCTGCAAACGCATCTTTCTTATTTGCGGGTTAGCTTCAAAAGTATTCCTGTAAAATATTTTTTTCCAATCGTCTGACGGAAGCGCTTCATAGGGTAAAAACCACATAAAACCTTCGTTAAACCAGATATTATTGATGATAGGAGGAATCTCTTTTACATAAGGCCGGTAAGCATCTCCATAACAACGCAAGGGAATAAAGGCATGGCCCATGTGGTGAAGGTAGGTGGGCATCGTTTCAATTAAATCTTGTTGGCTCATGGCTCGTGGTCTGAATTCTGAGGTATCACCCATAAAAGTGGAACTTTGCAAATGTTCCATACCAAGTGCAGGAACTGTTCCAGGTTCCAATGGCAGCGCCTTCCTTAACAGGATGGAGTACTGTTTAAAAGGGAGCTCACCAAAATATTCATTCAGTATTTCAAGGCTCATGGTTCCCTGTTTTCCATAATCATCCAGGTATTCATCACCGGTTTGGCAATAGGAAGCAATAAATAAGGGAACTAGCCCTTTGAATTCTTTTACATGTAACTGGGTGCCTATAAACAATTGCCCATCTGCCAGTTCATAATAGTTTTTGGCATGAAACGTTAGTGTTCCTTTAGCCATTTGAACCCTTGGCTCATTGGTGGTAAAGATGGGCCATTGGTCAATTGTAGTAACACTGCATGTAGCAGATTGCTCCTCAGTTCCTTCTATCCATCCTAAAATGGAATAGTTAAGTATCCCAACAAAACCCGGGCGGACAATGGAAGCATCGGCGGAAACCAGACGCCTCTCCATTTTTTCCAGATCTATTTCATATTCAATATGGTGAAGGATTTTGGAGGTGTCAGTACATGTCCAACGAGGGGCATCGTTTCGGTTTTTAGGCATGGCCATTTTTTCTCCGTCGCTGCTGATGACGGTAAGCCCTTCAATAAAACTGTCGTAATTAATAATACTGTAGGCACCAGGTACGGAGCGGGGCATGATAAAAGCGGAAGTTGTTTTAATTTTTTGGGTCGGGCGAATGGTTACTTTTACCCTTGAAGAGCCTTTGTCTTTATATTCTATGGAATAACTAACCTGAGCTGTTGCCTTTAAAGAAAACAAGGAAAGTAAAAGTAAAATAATTGTATACTTCATGCTATTGGTTTTAATTCAAATCATCTATAAATTAATATAGCGCTCCATTTAAAGTTTAGCACAACGTTCAGGTATTGCTTCAGGCGGGGAATTCATTGCTCGTTATGCCCGGAACTGCTGCCTGGCTTTTTGATAAAGTTAAATAGTTAGTACCAAAGCTGGGCTTTATTCGTCAAGCCCCGAACTACAGTACAACAGAATTACCGCTGCTGATTGCTGCAATTTCAAGCCCCACTATTGGCAATACCAATGTACGCTACTTTTCTTCACGGTCAGTCACTTTACAAGTGAATAAATAAGTAATGATGTACTTATTTTGAATATAGCCGTTTTTAAACTGGTCATCGTCACGATAGAAAGGTTCAGTCACAAGTGTAGCTTTGCCATAAAAGATGTCACCCAGCTTTTTAGGCATATCACTTAAAACAATATTTTCTGTCCTTGCCTTAACTTGAATTTCACTTGATTTAGAGTCTGTCAATTTGTAGCGATAAATACTGTCCCTTCGTACATATTCAAAAAAGTCACCTATGGTTTTGTCGCTAATAATTTTTACTGAAAAGCCGAGCCCTGAAAACAGTCCGAAGAATGTGCCAATTTCTAAAGTGTCTTTTATAAAGGTTGCTTTACATGAAAGCCATTGATTGTATTTGGTTGTGTCCTTTGGTGTGTAAGGTAATTCGTTTCCGTTTTCGTCAATCGCAACAATTTTTATTGAGGTGTCAAGAACTATGTACTTGAAATCTTGAATGTTCAAAGTGTCTTCTTTGAAACTTAAAAGCAATGCAAAACCATCATCAAAGCTTTTGATGTATCTTTTTTTCTGAATGTCATTTGGTTGCTGATTAAAAAGGCTGTCAAATTCATGCCGAACCTTTGGGTCAATTTGAAATTGTCCAAATACGTTGTGTCCCAACAATAAAATAATAATAAATAGTAATGTCTTCATAAAGTTGCGTACAATGCAGCGATTGCTGCAGTCAAATGCATCGCTTTTAATTGCGCCAATCGATGTTAGCTGCAGTGGATTGTCGAAACAAAACCGACAATTGAACATGCGCTATGCAGCTTACGTTTTCGGAGTCAAGTAGCCCCCCGTATTTCAACAGAAGGCTCTCACAGAACCGTACGTGAAGGTCTCCCTTCATACGGCTCTTGACATACAAATCCATTTTGTCTTTACTATAGTTTCCAGTGCACAAATAAGGTTGGATAACTTAACT
>JAPLEF010000017.1:16264-25594 GCA_026391525.1 Sphingobacteriales bacterium | reverse complement strand
AGATTGGTATCAAAATCCATATTCATGATCTTTTTCAATCCGCTCATAGGAGAATCAGCAATAACGTTGAAGTTAGAACGCATTTGTTGCAGATAATCAAATGATGGAGTGTTAATGTATTTTTCATAATCTTCGAAAATATCCAACCCGGCAGATAAATAAATTTCCAAACTCGATTTTGAAGCAAATGAAGCAAGTCGATATAAATAATTATACTTCGATTTTTTATTTACCTGCATTGGCAGGAAACTCCTTATCAAACCGGCAGACTTATTTATCAGCCTATTTTTAATGAAAAAATCGTACTTCGAAAAGGGTACATACCGACGGTACCCGCCAAATAATTCATCAGCGCCATCGCCATTCAGAATTACAGTAACATGTTTTTTCGCTTCCTTACTTAGAAGGAATGGCAGAACTGTCGAAAAAGGGTTCTCCATAATTGCACAATATCTTTTCAACATCGTTCTTGAGATTTAAGAAAGAAATTTTTATTTCAGTATGATGAGTATGATATTTTTCAGCAACCAATTTTGCAAGGGGAGCTTCATCATATTCACCAGCAAAGGAAACGGTGAAGGTTTTCAAATTGCTTTTGTACTTACTTGCAATGGCAGTGGCTAGTCCGCTATCAATTCCACCGCTCAGGAAGCAGCCTACTTCCAGATCACTCGATTCAAGTCTGCGCTTTACTGCCTGGTTAAGCAAGAAGTCGGTTTTTTCAATACTTTCTTCAAAGCTATCCGGGTTTTGTTTTACATACTGATCATGGATGTTCCACCACCTGTGTTCCTTAACTTCAAGAGTATGGCAATTGATGTTGAGATAGGTTCCGGCAGCCAATTCTTTTACATTGCGGTAAGGGGTAAGGTTTCTGTAAAAAACCCCAAGCCGCAGGTAATGGTAAAAATTTGCTGTTTCCATTTCCAACGGCAACTGACTTTTTAAGCCGTTGAGTTCACTGGCAAAAACAATTTTTTCTGAATCCTGATAAAGGTAAAGTGGTTTTTTTCCTGCCCTGTCTCTTGCCAAAAAGAGGGTTTTCAATTGGCTGTCGTAAATAGCGAAAGCAAACATGCCATCCAGTAAATGGAGCATTTCGGCGCCCATTTTTTCGTAAAGCAACAAAAGAGTTTCCGTATCGGAATAGGAATTACCAATTAATCCAAGTGAAATACGGATTTCCTGATGATTATAAATTTCTCCGTTGAAAATGATGGTATACCTATCGCGGAGCTGCATGGGTTGTTTCCCCCCACCAATATCAAGAATCGATAAACGGAGGTGATAAAAATCTACCCTGTCATCGGAAAAACTATTTTGTTCATCGGGTCCGCGATGAAGCATCACCTCACGAAGCACGTTGTAATTGAGCTTGAAATTTACGGCACCGGCAATACCACACATCTTATGATAAATTAGATGAGGCAAAATAAGTTCATATTGTTGAATGCAGTATGATTATTTAGGACAAATTTGTTTGCCATACTTCCCGGATAAACCATATTAACTACTGATGAATTTTTTTGATTATGTCGTTTTTGTAATTTATATCATCATCTTATATCTACTGTTTGCATGGTGGAGGAAAAAATACAACGACCCGCTGCTCAGGAAACATCATCTGCAGGGATTCTAGTTCACAAAATTCCTATACTTCCATTTTTTATCAACGGCATGTTCTTCATTCTATATTTCAACAACAAGCTAAAAAATAAGCCCGGCATGATAGCCGGGCAATTTGTGGTTTGAGGGTACTTATGATAAAAATTATGCGGTAGCTGTTTTAGAGCCGTTATCCATACGTGGAAAAAAAATGTTGTAATATAAAGTTTTGATAGGTGCAAGAAAAAGGGCAGAAAAAGAAAGAGCCTGTTGTGCCTGCATCTTCGTCAATATGGTTTGTGGTGTTGCCTTATAATTGCCTTTGAGGGCATCAACCATGGGCCAAATGATGAAATTGAGTTTACGCAGCTTATCCGTTTTCTGGAACAACACTACCAATCCGGAAAATGCAATAATGAAGGCGAAATAATGAGCCAGTGCAAGTGGTTTGTTTGCACACTTTGATTGTAAAATCTGAAACCGGTTCCTTACATAATAATACATCTTCCACGAACTTTTACAATCCCAATCATGTTTGTAGGTATATCCTGATGCGGGCTGATAATGCACACTTCGGGTGATTGTCTTCACCGGAATCTGATAACGTTTTACAATCCGGTAATAGTACTCGGTTTCATCTCCCCATAAATAAAGCTGTGCATTCGGTGTACCTACTTTTGCAATAATGGTTCGGTGAATCAGTGTTCCGTTGAAAGGATGGCCGATGCCTTCAATTACCTCTTCCTTCACCTCATCGATGCTTGAATAATTCCTTGTATTCCAAACAAACGATTTCCGGTCTTGTTTATCAATCACTGCACAATTCAGTAATGTCCGTTCATGGCCTTCGTGTTTGAGGAGCATTTCCAAGGCATCCGGAGCCGGGTATCCGTCGTCGTTCATACACCAGATCCAGGCAAAATCATTTTTGTATGCCCAGTTGATTCCGATATGGAAACCACCTGCAGGTCCTACATTTTGCTGGATGATATGAAAGAGGTCTGGTTGGCTATCGAGCCATACTGCAGTATTATCAGTACTGCCATTATTCACTACAAGAATAGCATCTGGCTTTCGGGTTTGCACATGTAGTGCATGTATACATTCCTGAAGCAGTTGCTGGTGATTATGCGAAACAACCAGTGCAATCACTTTCTCCATAGGGTAGGTTTAGATTTTTTATAGGATTATGCTACCCCTTTAACGCTGCCCATTGTGGCTTATTGTACTAATTACAAATTGTATTTTAGATGGATTGAAAGTGGCAGCTGATATTCGTAAATCTGCCTCGTAATATTACGTGGTTGTATCGGTATTTGAAAAAACTAAAAGAGGCCCCTTTGCTTTCCAGCATCGGTGAAATTTATGGGTGAACTGCTGCTCTGAAATACGCTCCTCAATTTCCTCTTCAAAGCAAGGTAATGATCCACCGGTGATAAAACCTGTGGAAAATTATGATAGGGTACAGCATTCTGTGTTATCAGGCAATGTTGAATTAATCTTTCATCATATGCATGGTTTGATTGATAAGCAACCGCATATCGCAGCTCTAATGGGTACCTTATTAGCCATGCTGGGCGATACCTTTCATGTATGGAACGATTTTGCCCCGCTCAAATGCGCCGGTGAGCCCATCAAAAGAAATGAACAGGGTATACCTATCCGTTAGTTGAATCATGAACCCATCCATTTTTTATACCATAGCTGAAACATCAAAAGATACCAGAATAAGCTATTAAAATTCCTGTCGCCTTTGAAAAACTGTTGCATGATATGATGTACTGCAGTTTGGTTGAACAACCCATGTTTTGCAAATGCGGCATCACTCATAAATTCATCTGCATAGTACTTTAAATCATTGCGCAACCAATCGAATACCGGAACCCCAAAACCCATCTTAGGCCTTTCCATGATTTCTCTGGGCACATAATCATGTACGATGTTTTTTAATAAATACTTTTTATTACCGGCTTTCATTTTTAGCGATTCAGGCAGTTGGGCAGCAAACTCAATGATGCGATGATCAAGTAGCGGCTCCCTTCCTTCGAGGGAAATACTCATTCCGGCGCGATCTACTTTAACCAGGATATCATCAGGCAGGTAAGTTTTATAATCTACTGCCAGCAACTGATCGAGTGTGCCGAGATCTTTCCGCAACAGGTGAGCAGAATTGAAAAATGAATCCGGATGTGCAGTTGGTTGTTTAAGCAAATCAACCATCTGTTCATCGGTATATACCTGCGACAACAACTGATCGAGTATATTCGTAACCGTGAGTTTATCTTCCTTCAACAGTTTTGAAAAACGAGCCTTTTTAATGGGTACCGCTTTATTACCGGTTATCTTAATGAGCCAATCGTTAGGAATGTAACGAAGCAGGCTGCCAGCCGGATTACGGATGAAGGTGGGAAATTGTTTTATCTTGTTATAAAAATCAAGGGCAAGCGGGTACTTATTGTAGCCGGCAAAAATCTCATCCCCGGCATCAGCACTTAAAGCAACGGTAACCTGTTGGCGGGCCAGTTTGCTTACCAGTGTGGTGGGTATGATGGATGAATCGCCAAACGGTTCATCGCAATAGAACGGGATATCCGGAATGATATCCTGCGCTTCTTTGGTGGTGCAATAATGCTCCGTATGATCGGTTCCTAAATGACTCGCCACTTTGGCTGCATAAATCGCTTCATTGTGGTCCTCTTCATGAAAGCCTATAGTGAATGTTTTTAGTTTTTCCGTTTGATTGGCTTGCAATAAAGCAGTTACGGCAGTGCTGTCGTAACCACCACTGAGAAAAACACCAACCGGCACATCAGCCACCATGCGGTATTTACAAGCAGAGATTAATAGTTTTTCAAGGCTTTGTTGGGCTTCTGCTTCTGAAATGTCAATTTTGGGTTGATTATAAAAATGATACACATCCCAGTAAGGTCTGATTTCGAAAGAGCGGTTGAGTAAGGAGAAATGCAACAGGTGGCCAGGTAGTAATTTGTGGCTGTGGTTGAAAATAGATAATGGCGCCATGATATAACCATATTGCAAAAACTGATGCAATGCTTGTTGGTTGATGGCTTTCTTGAAACGGGGATGCTGATGAAAACTTTTTAATTCGGATGCAAAAAGGAAAAGT
The DNA here is from genome assembly GCA_026391525.1 of Sphingobacteriales bacterium. Lineage (GTDB taxonomy): Bacteria > Bacteroidota > Bacteroidia > Chitinophagales > Chitinophagaceae > Ferruginibacter. The sequence continues at coordinate 20,862 of JAPLEF010000017.1, read as the reverse complement.
CCTTCGTGCCAGTAATAATAAAATGGCTTTACACCGGCACGGTCGCGAAAACAAAAAATGGCTTCCTGTTGTTTGTCATAGATCACAAAAGCGAACATGCCAATAAAATGTTCCATCATCTTTTCGCCCCAGGCTTCCCAGGCATGAAGGATCACTTCGGTATCCGATTGGGTATGGAATTGGTGGCCTTCCTGCAGTAATAATTCTTTTACTTCACGGAAATTATAAATTTCACCATTGAAAATAATCGCAAATTCTTTATACCACATCGGTTGTGATGCAGCTGCACTTAGGTCGATAATAGAAAGCCGGCGATGCCCGATACCCAGATCGCAATCCGGCAAACGCTCAAAAGCATAACCACTGCCATCAGGCCCCCGGTGTGCAAGGATATCGGTGCATTGCTTTAAGATTTCGGGAGAGGAACTGTGTTGATAGTCGATAAATCCGGCAATGCCGCACATGAAATATTATTTTTAGAACTGCTAAATTAAGGAATAAGTATTTGTGGCTTACTAATACCGATTGGACAAACAATATAGCCCAATATCGGCTATCGCCTCATTGTACTAGTTGTTTGATACCATCGGCATATAAGATTTATAAAATATTGGCATATTATATAAATCACATTGGTATAACATGCCCTATCGATGATTCCCCTTTCCGCTTTACCAGTTGATAGATCGGGGGTTAAAAATGCAATTTTCAATTCATCGTGGTTTTGTTCAATCACCTTCATGCATGCATCTTCAATTTATCTGTAATAAAAAAATTACGCCAGTATTTACCGGATAGCCCCAAAGCACATAACAATACTACCATATAAGAGCACAAATTGGCAACGGCTGCTCCTATTGCCCCAAAACTGCTGATGAAAAAATAATTGAACAATAAGCTGCACGCTATACAAATTACCGATAAGGTAAGAATCTTCTTTTTTTCTTTATAGTAAAGCAGAAAGGAATAAAAGAAATAGGCGATCGTCCAAACAAAATAACCTATACAAAGCAAGAAAGCATATTGAAGGGCGGAATGATACTTTTCATTGATAAAATAATGATACGCCAGTGGCATAAAAATAATCACCAGTAAAGTACCCATTATCATTACGCCGATATATAACCGAAATAATTTTTTGATCAATTGATAATCAGCTTCCGGAGCAGAGAGTTGCTGATAAATTCTTGGAAACACATATTGCAGCAATGCGGAAGAAAGAACAATTATGATTGAGCCGAATGTTGTAGCAATACTATAGATTCCAACTGTTTCATTGTTATCGGAGGTGTGGGCAGAAAGGAAAAATTTATCAGATGAGCCCATGCAAAAGATACTTACCTGCATCAGCATAATGGGCAAAGCATAGATCAATTCGTTACGGATAAAACTCTTTCTCACTTTTCCAAACAAATAGCCCTGTTTGTACATATACACGAAACCGTAGAAACTGATTACAGCGTAAGCGAATATTATCCCGCTTAAACGACCCTGCCATCGCAGCGCAAAAACCACTACCAGGAGAACGGAAAGGCCCAGTTCCAACATGATTTTCAACAGGTTTGCCCTGAAATAGATACCCGGCTTCTGGTTGTTGCGTACGAGTCCGAAAAACTGTTCATGGCAAAATGTAAGGAAGGTGATGAAAGGAATCAACCAAATAAAAGGCTCCGGGAAACCGTAACGGTCAATCAAGGTATGCCTGAAAAAATACAATGCCATCATGGCAATCAAACTTACCATCATCGACATGGCAAATCCGGTAGTGAATAAATCGCGGAACTGTTCTTTTGGCAATTTGAAAAAATCTGCACCGGTTGAATGGATAATTCCCATTGAAACAAATGGCATAAGAAAAAGGATACTGGTACTGAATAGACTCAGCAAACCATTTTCGGAGGGCGTAATATAATATGGATTCGTAAAAATGAATAAGAGTAAGAAAGATGCACCCTTGGCTAAAAAATTAGTTCCGGTATAAATACCAATCTGCCTTATGGAAGGATGCCGGAGTTGTTGAAATAAACTTTTGATGAACCGCATCATGATTTTGTTTTTAATGCGGTACTTTATTGCAGATGATATCAAAATGATAATCTTTGTATTGATTGGCGTAACTCGAGTTTACCTTAACTGGTACAAGTTTACCGGTATAACCAAGCTCTTGTAAAAAGGTAAGTAACAGTGTCGCCGAAGCGCCTTGCTCAGGGAGGTTTTTATCATCGAGCTCAATAGATAAAAGGGGTACAAATCGGTTCATTGTTGTAATTAATCGCCGTAGCACATTCAGGTATCTTGTTTTAACAGAAAGTTGTTTCCTCAATACAAACGGCTAACCTCATTATTATCCAGTTGATAGGTTTGTCCACTTTCGCTGCAAATAGCCCTTTGATGCTGATCAAATCGCAATTTTTGTCCGTACTCACTCATCCACCCGCTCTGCCTCGCCGGGTTTCCCACCACCAAAGCATAAGGCGGTACATTTTTGGTAACTACTGCTCCGGCACCAATAAAAGCATAACAGCCAATTTCAATTCCACATAAGATGGTTGCATTGGCACCTAATGTTGCCCCTTTGCGTATGATGGTAGATTTGAATTCATGCTTTCTGCTGATTGCACTTCGGGGATTGATTACATTGGTTAATACAATACCGGGACCAAGAAACACATCATCTTCGCAGGTAACGCCTTCATAAACGCTTACATTGTTCTGTATCCGAACATTATTGCCTAAAATTACCCCTCTTCCAACTACCACATTCTGGCCAAGGTTGCAGTTTTTGCCGATAACTGCCCCCGGCATGATATGAGAAAAATGCCAGATTTTAGTTCCTTCTCCAATGGTACAACCTTCGTCAATCAACACTGATGGATGGGCAAAATAGGACATGCTTAACTGTTTACTATTTTATGAAGATATTCACCGTAACCACTTTTTTGCAGTTTCCCTGCCAGTGATTGCAATTGCTCTTTGCTGATAAAACCCATACGCCAGGCAATTTCTTCCGGACAACCAATTTTCAGTGCCTGACGTTTTTCGATGACCCTTACATATTCACCGGCATCATGAAGCGAATCGAAGGTGCCGGTATCCAGCCAGGCAAAACCCCGGTTGAGGGTAACTACTTTTAATCTTTTCTGCTCCATATACACCCGGTTCACATCAGTGATTTCATATTCACCCCGGGCACTGGGGGCGATTTCTGAAGCAATTTTCACCACTTCATTATTGTAAAAGTATAAACCCGGAACGGCATAGCTGCTTTTAGGCTTTGCTGGTTTTTCTTCGATACTGATGGCATTGAATTGGGCATCAAATTCCACCACACCATAACGTTCAGGATCACTCACCGGGTAAGCAAAAATTACAGCACCTTCCGGATCTGTAGCTTCCTGCAGCATTTGGCTGAATCCGCTGCCATAAAAAATATTATCGCCTAAAACCAATGCAACCGAATCGTTGCCAATAAACGAAACGCCTATAACAAATGCCTGTGCAAGTCCATTTGGCTTTTCCTGTACTGCATAGGAAATTTCGCAACCCCACTGGCTGCCATCGCCAAGTAAACGTTGAAATTGGGATTGGTCTTCAGGAGTGGTAATCACCAATATCTCTTTAATACCGGCCAGCATGAGGGTACTGAGCGGGTAATAAATCATGGGCTTATCATAAATCGGCATCAATTGCTTGCTGATGCCTATGGTAATGGGGTAAAGCCTGGTACCGGACCCGCCGGCGAGGATGATTCCTTTCATGAAAAAAAATTATAAATGCGCTTATTTGCTGATGCAATTTACATTATCGAAGATAAGGAATGTGGAACAAGGAATGATGAACAAGGAATTTTGAATGATGAATGATGGCCACGAAGGCGCGAAGACAGGAAGTAAATGTGGAATATTGAACAAGAAATGTTGAATGATGAATGATGGCCACGAAGGCGCGAAGACAGGAAGTAAATGTGGAATATTGAACAAGAAATGTTGAATGCTGAATTTTGAGCAAGGAATATTGAATGTTGAAGTAGATAAAAACATTTATTTGTAAAGGGATAGGTTTCGATGCTGAACATTTAGTTCAAAAAAATCAAGCTTCTTTTTGTCGTACACCAATAGGTGCTGGTATGATGTTGTATATTTATATAAGCAAAATTATTAAATGATGTGCGAAATATCCGATCAACTCAGGTTATGTACCTGTGCCATAACAGATCTCGAAAATTTAAAAGACTACTGGGTGCTTTACCGGCCGGATGGCGGGAATAATGTGCTGGTTGGCATGACCAAATTACCAGCCAATTTTTACATCAGCCAAAATGAAAGCAATGAAAAAATGCTCTTACATTTATTGAATGAAGGAAATTGTTTTGATGTAGACTTGAATCAACAGGAAGGCGATGTACTGGAATTGCATTTTGCGTGTATGCCGGAAAATGCAGATGAGCTAAATACCCTTCCTTACCTGGCTTATACTTTTAAATGGGAAAACCGTAAATGGGGAAAAACGGAATATGATTCTTTTTACAATAACCTAGTTAAAATGGGAAAAGGGAAAATTGACATATGATAATTGATAATTGATAATTGATAATTGAC
>JAPLEF010000017.1:0-16255 GCA_026391525.1 Sphingobacteriales bacterium | reverse complement strand
AACAAAATAACGATAACGGCAAACCTTAAACGGCTTAATTCTTAAACGATTTAAACCTTAAACGATTTAAACCTTAAACGATTTAAACGACTTAAACGATTTAAACGCCTTAAACAATTTAAACGACTTAAACAATTTAAACGACTTAAACAATTTAAACGCCTTAAACGATTTAAACGCCTTAAACGAATTAACCGTCTCCATACATCTTATCATAATACCCCTTATACGCCCCACTCGTAACATGTTCCAGCCATTCCGGATTAGACAGGTACCAGTCTATCGTTCTGCTCAAGCCTTCTTCAAACTGCAAGGAAGGTTTCCAGCCTAATTCACGGTAAAGCTTAGAGGCATCTATCGCATATCGTAAATCGTGGCCGGCTCGGTCTTTTACAAATGTGATGAGCTGTTCGCTTTCTCCGGGTTGCCGGCCCAGCTTGGTATCCATCTGCCGGCACAATTCTTTAACCAGGGCGATGTTCGTCCATTCATTGTGCCCGCCAATATTATAGGTTTCCCCGATTTTACCCTGATGAAAAATCACATCAATGGCACGAACATGGTCTTCTACATACAACCAATCCCGAACATTCTCCCCTTTACCATAAATGGGCAATGGCTTCCGGTTGATGATATTGTGGATACATAAAGGGATCAGCTTTTCGGGAAAATGATAGGGACCATAGTTATTAGAACAGTTCGACAACTTTACCGGTAAACCATATGTATGATGATAAGCCCTTACAAAATGATCGGAAGATGCTTTTGAAGCTGCGTATGGGCTGCGTGGGTCGTATGCGGTAGATTCGGTGAATAAACCTTCAGCACCTAAACTTCCATACACTTCATCTGTTGAAATGTGATAAAATATCTTGTCGTCCATCTTACCCCACCAATGCGTTTTGGCGGCTTGCAATAAATTAACCGTACCCAATACATTCGTTCTCACAAAAGCTAGCGGGTCTGAAATCGACCTGTCTACATGGCTTTCCGCTGCACAATGCAATACAGCGGTAAAATCATACTTACTGAACAATTCATTCAGCAACACGGCATCGGTAATATCTCCTTTTATAAATTCATAATTGGCAGTCTTTTCTATTTCACGAAGGTTTTCGAGGTTACCGGCATAGGTTAATGCATCAAGATTTACAAACTGATACTGTGGATACTTTGTCACCATGAACCTGGTTAGCTGCGATCCGATAAATCCGGCGCCTCCGGTAATGAGTATGCGATGCAAATTCAACATGAGAAACTGTATTGATTAAAATAGCCTTGCAAAGAAAGGAAAAAAGCTTCGTTTCTACCTCAATACCGTTATATACCGGCATATTAGCTGATGAACGGCCTGTATGCTATTGCAAAAAGCTTATTTTGAGTATCTTGTCTGCCGAATTGGGATATTACAATTATGTATAAAGATTATATAAGCTGGATCGATTTGCTGTTGGTGCCTATCTATTTTATTGGCTTGTATCTGGTTATGCTTTATATCCGTAAGAAACACAAAAACAATATCCTTTACCAAAAATACCTGATCAAAGGTTTTGTTTTCAAAATTGCCTGCACCATTTTGTATTGCTTGCTGATATATTATTATTGGGGTATGGGCGATAGCATCAATTATTTTAAGAATGCACTCTACGTTAGGCAGTTGATACGGGAAGGTTCAGAAAACTTCAGCATCTTCTTTCAAAATGCCGATTACCTGAAAGATACTTACAATGCTACCGGTACCAGTAATGAAAGCGGCTGGCTTGTAGAACGTATCGCTATTATGCTGTCGTATGTTTCGTTTTCAAGATTCATTATCTGCAGTATGCTTTTCGCCACATTGGCCTACTCGGGCATGTTTAAGATGTTTGAAGTCTTTAATGAAATCATGCCGGGATGGCATAAAAAACTGGCTTTTGCAGTTTTATTTTTTCCTACGCTAAGCATCTATGGCTCCGGAATTTTAAAAGATACACTTTGTATATCTGCCATGGGTTGGTTAATATACAGCAGCCAACATCTTTTCAACAACAAACGCATCAACTTTAAATACCTGCTTATCTTTCTCCTTTGTATTTTCCTTATTTATCTGGTGAAAGCCTATGTGATTACAGCTTTTCTCATCCCTTATATCTTGTACGTTATCTTTGGGCTGATCAGTAAAGTGAAGAACCGTTTTCTACGTTGGGTTTTCTTACCGGTGTTACTTGGAACGGTGGTGGTGTTATATGTAATCAATGCCACAAAAATTGACAACTTACTGGGAAATTATGCCATTAGCAAACTCTTCGATACGGTAAAGGAACAACAACAATCTTATTTCGGTGCTGATGTTGCAGATGCAGGTTCTGGTTTTGATCTCGGTACCATCGAACCAACAATGAGCAGCTTCGTTAATAAAATTCCCGCGGGTATAACGGCTACCTTGTATAGACCATTTCTGTGGGAAGCGGGAAATTTACTGATGTTGTTTTCCGCACTCGAAAGCCTGGTGATTTTTGGGATTACCATATTCGTAATGTTCAAAACCGGTATTTTCAGGTTTTTCAGAACGATTTTTTCCAACCGCTTTATTTTCCTTTGTATATTTTTTGCTTTGATATTTGCGTCTTTAGTAGGACTGTCAACTTCCAATTTTGGAACGCTGGGCCGTTATCGGATCCCGATCATACCCTTTTACTTTGCGGGTATTTTTGGTATCTGGTACCATGCAAAAATCAATGTCCCGAAAAAGCTACATGAAAGTACTGGATGATTTCACTCACATCAAATTTCTCGGCACGGGAATAAGCCTTCGTTTCATAACTTTCGCGAAGTTGCTTATCCTCATACATCTTTTTCATACTGGAAGCTAAATTGGTAACATCATTCACAGGAGTGAGGATGCCAAACTCCGCAACTTCGTAACTGGTAAGCGCCTGATGATGAAGATCGGTACCTGGCGACAATAATTCACGCGGGCCCGATTTGCAATCGGTTGAGATGATGGGCTTACCACAGGCTAGTGCCTCGAGGAGTACATTGGGAAATCCTTCCACATAAGAACTCAACACAAAACAATCACTTCTTTTTACATACTTGAAAGGGTTATTATCGAATCCAGTAAAAATAACCTGAGTTTGTAATCCAAGATCCTGAACTTTTTTTTCCAAATCTTTCTTTTGAACACCGGAACCTACAATGATCAGTTTAACCGGAAGATTCTTGATGATGAAAAAAGCTTCCAACAACAATTGCAGATTCTTTTCCTTGCGGAACCCACCCACTGCGATGAAATGAAACTTACCTTCTTCAAATTCAATTGCACAAGGCATTGCGGCCTGCGTTTTGATTTTTTCGAGGTCGATGGGATTATAAATCACCTGCATCGGTGTTTTTACATGAAAGTTTTCAATAAGGTCCTGCTTGGAGGCATAAGAATTTACCAGTACCAGGCTGGCATGCTTATAAGAAAAGGAAACCAATGGAGTAGATACGTTGCGGAACAACCAGGAATTGGATCCCAGAATAGTGGTTTGATGAGTACGTTCGCACATGATGATCGAACCTTTGAAACGCCATAAAGTACGCATCAGCGCATTGATATAGCAGGGCCTGTTTAAAAATGCAACGGAAGTATGGATCTTGTTCTTCTTACAATAACGACTTAGCCTGTACGATAACCAGGGTATTTTCAAAAAAACAGCATAAGGTTGTTCATCAAGCGATTGTTGCAGGTCGAATACCGGAATGTTAGGAGGTATATCGTAATCAATCTCTTTTCGATAAAGGGCAAGATGCAATTCGAAATCGTCATTGAGGTGATGTAGCAGATGGGATACTACCCTTTCGGCACCACCTAATTTTAGCGAATTGATGAAGATGAGCAGTTTTGGCTTCATAAAGTGTACAAAGGTAATGGTTTGCCTGCCCTTGTGATGGTTAGTATTGAGGTATTACCATCTGTTAAGCAATACTCTTTTTGAAAAAGGTTTCCCATTGCTGAATGATCGTCTGAGGGTCATAACGCTTCAGCGTATCTATTTGTATAGCATCGCGGTTTAATGGCGTTTTCAATGCCATTTCTATTGCAGAGGCAAAAGCACTCTCATCGCCATCCTTCACCAGCCATCCGTTTTGGCCCGGTTGGATTACTTCTGCGATACCACCCGGTGCATCAAAAGCAATAACCGGAATACCAATACTATTGGCTTCAATGAGTACATTGGGAAACCCTTCATAATGTGAGCCCATTAAAAAAAGATCCGGGCTGGCTATCATTGCAAAAGGGGTTGCACTGATTCCGAGAAATGTGATACGGTCGTTCAGGTGAAGGCTATTTACAAGGTTTTTCAACGATTCGCGCTCCGGTCCATCACCAATTAGGGTAAAATGAAAAGGAACAGAAAGGTATCGAAGAGCACGGATGACCCTGTCGATTCCTTTTTCGGGTGATAATCTCGATACGCTTATCAACTGCGCAATGGTTTGTTGTTGCGATTTTTCTTCTGGTGAAACAGGTTGCGAAACGGCATTGCGAATGATCACGGTTTTTGCTGCTGAAAAACCATAATAGGCTATCAGGTCATCCTGCATAAAAACCGACTGACAGATCACAGCATCTACCCTTCGGTAAAATATTTTCTGAAGCCCGTTGTATATCGGTGCAAATTTGGCTCTCTTACTATTGATCGAAACGATACTCGACTCTCTCGCCACTAACATTGTTCCTTTTGGAAAAAAAGGTTTCAACATGGCCATTAACAGGTTGAGGTGATTAGCAGTTGAAAGTACGATCCGGGGCTTTTGTTTTCGAATGAGATGCAATATGGGACGAATTGCGGAAGATACTCTTTGCAATCCGAGATCAATCAGCTTCACTTCGGGATTGCTGATCTGGTAAAAGGGATTTCGATTATCAACAACCAGTAAAGTTACCTCAAAAACATGCGTGTCAATATTGTTGGCGATCAGAGATACGTTGCGTTCCAGTCCTCCGCATTCCAGCGAAGGCACCACAATCATCAGTGTTATTTTTACAGGGATCGGCAACTATTATAATTTAGAAGCTGGATGTGATTTATAATCAAAACCAGCTGACTATTTTTTCTTTTTTCCGATATAAATCAGGTTAGGTTTTTTGGGCCTGGCAAAAACAGATTTAACCTGATCAGATAGAAAATGCAACATTCCGGCTTTCTGATGCCACTGGATATTGATACCCTTACAAAAAACAGTGGCAAAACCGAAACGGCTGGCATGAGCAGCAAGACTTTGACTGTTCCAGCTACGTAAGTGTTGCATATGGTGGAAAGTTGCTCCGCAGTCGGCACAATGTACATGCGTTTTTTCCAGTTGCTCTTCATTTGGGGTGGTGATGATCACCGTGCCTCCGGGAACCAATATCCTATTGATTTCCGCAAGCGTGCTTGTTAAATAATCATCCGTGAGGTGCTCAATGGTTTCGATGAGAAAAACCAGATCAAAGAAATTCTCTGCATATGCTGAAGGAAGGTGCTCCAGCTTAGCTGCTCCCTTAAAATTTTGCCTGGGTTCAAATCGTTGTTGGGTTTCTGTTACCAGGCTATCGGTAAAATCGCAGGCATACACTGCTGCTTTAGAATAATGATCTAAGAGATAAGATACCAGGAATCCTTTTCCGGTACCATAATCAAGCACTTTTCCTTTTACAGGTATTTTTTTATTTACAAAAGAAAGCAGGGCTTTGCCAACCTGATGGGTAAACCAGGTATCATTGTAAGCGGGATAATTATTGCGGAAATTCCAGAAACGGGCCACTTTTTCATCGGTCCATTCCAACATATGCGGCTTGTACTCATTACTCATGATTGATCCATTTTCTTCAGGGTTTCAACAAACAAAAGAAGTAGCTTGATTGATGTTTGGCAAAATTAGCCGCATTTTGATTAAGGTTGCCGTTTGAGCCTAATTTTCTTATATACAGCCCCCTCCATATCTTATGCCGGCCTGTGTTCCAATTCAGGATGTTTCCGGCTAAACGAAATATAATTGATCAATGCAAGCAAAAAAGTATTGATACAAAGGTTTACAGCCATTCCCTTACCGCTAAAAAGATAAGTAAGCAGGGTGCCGCAAACCAGGTTCACCACAACTACCGCGGCTATGTTTTTAAATGCCGATTTTCGCTGGCCTTGTATCACGAGCAATTGAAAAAAGAAGGATACGTAAGGGGAGAAAAACAATCCTATACACATGATGGAAAGTAACTGTATGGCATAAGCGATTTCGCTATCCTGATGTAGTCCGCTTACCAATTGAACGATCCAGGGTGCTGTGAAGAAAATGATTACGGAAAGGATACTAAAGCCTGCGAGAAATATCCCGACAATCGATCGGACATTTTTGCGGTACGCATCTTTCGATTTGGCGTACAATTGGGATAGATGAGGATAAAATGTTCGATTGGCAATATTGGTAAGCATGGCAAGTGCACTGTAAATTTTTTCTGCGATAGCATAATAACCCACCATCAATGGATTGGAAAAGGCCCTGAGGATGAATAAATTCACAGAAGAATACAAAGGCACCAGCATGATACTCGTAAACACCACCGCACTTTCCCGGAATATGCTGTACAAAAAACGCTTACCCGGATTTTTCAACTTCAGGGTGACAGTTCTCGAAAGCAAATAAAAACCAACAAGCCCTGCAATGAAGTTGCCTGCTGCAAGGGCAAAGATGGCGAAAAGGATATCATTTTTTGAATGCACCAATATCAGGATGAGCAGTAAGCTGATAATCTTTGAGAGCAAAGCAACAACTGTCATGCTTCGCATTTTCTGTACGCCCTGAAAATACCAATCGGGGAAAAAGATATTACCCATCACGTACAAAGAGGCCATTAAAATATACCAAATATTTTCCCTCAGAAAAGGGATAAAAATCGCCATTAAAAAGAAGCCAATCATACTGATGGCAAACAGTATCCCTTTAATGATGAATACGGCTGAAATAACATTTTGTGTTCTTTCTTCATTACTGAGGTTACGGGCGATATGCTGGGTTGCTGTTAACCCGAAACCAAATGATACCAGCAGATCGGCATACATCAATACGGTTTGAATAAGAGTGAATAAACCAAATCCTTCTACACCCAGTACCCTTAACAAATAGGGAAATGTGATCAGCGGAAAGAGAATCGACAAGGCCTGTACAAAAGACAGCGAGATGAAATTATGGATGATTCTTTTCCTGTGTTCGGGCATTTAAATCAGTTGACAACGAAAATAAGCATTTCCGGCAGTTAGCTACTAAAGGTTTACCCAATTGGTGCCATCATATCCCTGTAAAACGGGGCCGCCGGGGCAATCGGTACAAAACCTGATCATGCCGGCAACAGGTGTTTGTGGACGCTGTGAGGTAGTGCCCACGGGTACAATTAATGCTCCGGTGCCTTTAATGTCTAATTCCGCACGAGGTATTGAAGGCCCGTTGGAAGCAGTGGTATTGATACTGGTGAACCCATTGCGTAACATCGTGAAACTGTTTCTCCTGCTGTTATCTCCAAAGCCATTCCCGATGGCCATCAATATTTCGGCAGGTTCAAAACTGAGCCTTGGCGCTGCGTATGCGGTATCGTTGTAATGGCCTAATGCCGTCATGGCAAATCCATTGGAGATGGTATTGAAATTGGCAGCCAAACTGTTCAAACTCAAAGAACGGTTGTTCGATCCCAAAGCAATAGATGCATATCCGGTATTGGTATTCTCAATACCTGCGGTAAATGTTCCTGCTCCCGGCAACGTTGATTGCAAAGCCAAATTGCGTGAGGCGCGGTTATTTTGTCCGAATACCGTACTGTATTGCACATCCTTATTGATAACGTTAGTCAATCCACCTGCAATAGAAGCGTAACCACTATCCAAATTTCCCTGACCTAAAGCTACGGCAGACTGAAAATATACCTTGTTCTCCTTGCCAATGGCACCCAGATAATTTCCTTCAGCACGGTTACCAAAACCCAGTAAGCTATTGGTTAAACCTGATGTTACGTTGTTATTGTCACCGGCTAAAAAATGTTGATCCCCAGCCTGAACAATATTACTTTTTCCAAACAAAGTATTATAGTTGCCTACGGTAGTATTGCCCTCACCTGCAACCATATTCCCTTTACCACTGTTTATAATATTGCTTTCACCTAATGCATTATGCGAAGAGCCAGACCTGATACTGTTATTGTATCCCAGGGTATTGCTATAGGATACGCCATTGTTGATTTTATTTTGGAGCCCCATAGCCAGCGACGACCACCCGGTATCCCTGTTTTCCTGGCCCATGGCTACACCCGATTGGTAAGCCACCACATTCTGCTTGCCGGCTGAGAAACCATAAATCCCGGCTACTTTATTCTGATAACCCAATGCCACCGCTGCTTCGTTGATTGCGGTATCTGCAAATCCGGCACTCCAGGAATAATCGCCATACGCCACCGCATTTTTGCCCTCAGCATGGCTATAATTGCCACTTGCCGTTAATCCGATTCCCGTCAGGGAAATAATCCCCTGTCCATTTCCGTTAGTACCCACAGATTGATTGTTGGAATGATAAGGCCAGGTTGCGCCGGGCCCTGACGATGAACCGGTATTGATGCTTGCCCAAACATTATTATTCTTATACAGGTAGATGCAATTACTATCAGTATTGAAAATGATCATACCTTTCAACGGATCGGGTATCGCCTGCATCTGAACGGTTGTCATACGGGGAAGTGTAAGCGCTTTTGAAGTACTTTCCAGCTCCAAAATAGAACCCGCAGAAATGGAACCCGGATTATCACCGATTTTCATCTGAGCAGCTACCAAAAAGCTACTACTGATAAAAGTAAAGAACAGGAACATTTTCTTTTTCATAACAACAATTTTTATTGGCTAACCCGGGAAGAAAAATGCTTAATGCATATTCACCCAGGAAACACCATTATAGTATTCAAATTTCCGGGTGTCGGTATTGAAACGGATCATACCACCCCGGGCATAATTATTATTGACTGCATTGAACCTGATGGGTTTCACACTGAAATCCTCCATCCGCAGTCCATTGGCATAGCGAACAGGAAATGCCCCTCCAAATCCATTATATCCAATAGAATCAGAAGCAGATAATGGCATATTTAACTTCAGGTTGATGATAGAATTGTTATGTAAGGATAATTCTGTTACTTGTAACAAAGGGTTGTTGAAAAAGAAAGCCCCTCTGCTTTGCAAATCGATTGAAGTTAAAGATTGTGAATAAAATGGCACTAAGAAAACAGTCTGGCTATCAGGTTGCATGGTGAAGAGAAAAGGATCTGAACGTTTCTTGATGAAATTAAAATTATATACTACAAAACGGCCCAGCTCATCTTCAACTTTAAAACTGGCACTATCAGGAATCGGGATGATGGCACCGGGAAGTACCTGCCCACTGATCACTCCAGTAGCCAAATTGATATTCATCCATTCAGGTGCTTTGAGCAGGGAAAAACTGAGGCTGTTAACCGGATTAATATTCACTGAAAAATTATTTCGGATATTGTAATTGTAGTTCATGCCCGAATAAATGGAATCGGGAGGAGGATTAATCAGTTGCGCCTGTTCCCCATTAATATAGGCAAGCATCACCTGCACAGCCCTTTGAGTAATGGCATGATTGGTACCCGTTTCATCGAGGTAATATTTAAATTCGCCGCCGGTTCCCTGAAGTACCTTTGCAACAGAATCTACATAAAAAATATGTGTAGCTGCACCGTTGAAACAACAGTTGTCGTACCGGTTATTGATCTGAAGCATTTTTCTTGCCGGAGCCAGGCAGGAAAGGGTATATAAATCATGATAATCAAGGAAACCAGAAAAAATAGGAGGAAAATATTGTTCTGCATCCCCTTCAGAATAAAGAGCTGCCCTTAAAGCCATCGGCCATGAACCTGCTACCGGAACCGATATTTGTATAGAAGAATCGATAGCAGGATAAATAGATGTAGCCCAGCCTCCGCCAGATAATCCTGTCATATATATACCACTGTAATTGCTCCTGCCCAGTTGATTGAGTGAAGCTATCAAAGGCTTGAAAAATAACGCAAACGGGTAGTTATAAAGACTGTCTTGAAACAACTGATCATGCCCGTTGAATCCACAAACAAAATTGCTGGGTATCCACTGCTGATAATGCGGCATTGGAACGGCCAAAACAGTGAACCCTCTTTCAATCAATGCAGGTATCACTAAGCCTGGCCTTACCCCATTGTTATTGGCGAAAACATCTTCCGCAATGGCAGTGCCGGCGCAATGCCCCGAATGATAAATGAACAGCTTCCCGTTCGAATTTCTAGGCCTGAAAACATACACTTTTGCCTTATTTGGGAAATTATTACTCGCAGGATCGTAACTCACTACGTATTTGTCGATAGACAGCAAGTTGCCGTTTGGATAAGTGATAGATGCGTAAGGGAAATTGGTGAGATGATCGATACTGTTCACTCCGCTGTAAACAGAATCCGGCAGGATCGTATAGGGAAATGCAGTTGTACCAAAAATTTTCAAATTCAAGGAGTCTCGATAGGCATTCGCATTGGCAGCGGTTATCTTTATTGGGGAAACCCTTTGTGCAATGGAATCAAGCGGCAAAATACCAATAATAACCAGCAGCCCAAAAATAGCAGTCCGCTTAAATCCTAAAATGCCTGTACAGATCGGTTTCATTATGCCAGATTGGAATAGCTGTTTGAATAAAGTAACCCGGTAAATAAAAATACCGGCGGATGCCGTAAAAATAATACATATTGAATGTAAATATGAAATACATAACAGGAAATGTTCATTCGATGCCTGAGTAAGGATAATAACTGCATTTCCGCTATTCCAATTTATCTTTGCGGCTATGCATTATGCGTCTGTAGAGAATATCAGTAAGTCGTTTGGAATAAGGACCTTATTCAGCCAAATCAGTTTAAATATTGAAGAAGGGGATAAAATTGCCCTGGTAGCCAGAAATGGAAGTGGAAAGAGCACGCTTATGAAAATCATTGCCGGACTAGATACTCCTGATTCAGGCATTGTATGGGTACATAAGGATATCAAGACGGTGATGTTGCAGCAGGATCATGATTTCAATCCCGATAAAACCATCTGGGATAATGTACTCCGGCTGGATAACCCGGTTGTTAAAGTAGTAAAGGCTTATGAAGAATTTCTGGAAAATGGTTCCGATAATCACGAAGTACTTGGCGAACTCATGGCCAAATTAGATGACCTCAATGCATGGTCGTTCGAAAGCGATCTTAAACAAATTCTCGGTAAGCTTAACCTGCATCATCTCAATGAAAAGGTAGGAAATTTAAGCGGTGGACAAAAGAAACGGGTAGCATTAGCTCAATCTCTTATCGAAGCCCAATTGCATGAAGGACGTTGTTTGCTGATTCTTGATGAACCTACCAACCACCTCGATGTTTCGATGATCGAATGGCTGGAAGAATTTTTAGGTGCCCAAAAGATCACCCTTTTACTGGTTACACACGACCGTTACTTCCTTGATGCCGTTTGTAATGAAATTGTTGAAATCGATGAAGGGAAGGTATTCGTTTACAAGGGCAACTACGATTACTTTCTGGAACAGAAAAGTTTAAGGTTCGATGTACAGCAAAGTGAATTGCAAAAAGATAAAAATATTTTCCGCAAGGAATTGGAATGGATGCGTAAACAGCCCAAGGCTCGAACCACCAAAAGCAAAAGCCGCCAGGATGCGTTTACAGAAATTGAAGACCGGGTTAAACAGCAGAAAGAAACCAATGAAGTGAGCCTTCAAGTTAAAATGACCCGTCTTGGGGGCAAGATTTTGGAATTGAAAAAAGTAAATAAAGCGTTCGGCCCGCTTACCATCATGAAAGGCTTTGATTATACATTTAAGAGAGGAGAACGCATCGGTGTGGTGGGAAAAAATGGGGTTGGTAAATCTACCTTTTTAAAAATTGCCTTACAGCTTGAACAGCCGGATAGCGGTAAGATCAATCACGGCGAAACCGTTGTATTTGGGAATTTCAGCCAGGAAGGATTACAATATAAAGAAGACAAACGTGCGATAGAATATGTAAAAACTATGGCCGAATTTTTTCCGCTTGCAGATGGAAGCAAGATCTCTGCCAGTCAGTTCATGGAAAAATTCGGTTTTAGTGGCGAACAGCAATATACTTTGCTGAGCAAACTAAGCGGTGGTGAAAAAAGAAGATTGCATTTATTGAGTGTCCTTTTTTTAAATCCAAATTTTCTGGTGTTGGATGAACCTACCAACGACCTTGATTTGCAAACCCTTCGAACACTTGAAGAATTCCTGCTCGATTATCCGGGTTGTATCCTGATTGTGAGTCACGACCGTTATTTTATGGACCGGATGGTAGATCATCTTTTTGCATTTGAAGGAGAGGGTGTTATCCGAGATTTTCCCGGTAACTATTCTCAATACAGGGAAGCACAAGCCAAAGGTTTACTCGAAAAAAATCCTGGTCAGATCATGAACAGCATAGAAGAAACTGCAGTGGTTCCCAAAGCTAATCCTACAAAAAATATAGCGGAAACACTTGTACTGAAAAAACTGAGTTTCAAAGAAAAGTTTGAGTTGGAAACACTCGACAAAGAATTACCAGCCCTACAAAAAGAGAAAGAAAATCTGGAAACCAAAATGAGTACTTCATTACCATATAGCGAGTTGAAGGATGTAACCGACCGGATTGCCACTATCATCGCCGAATTGGATGAAAAGGAAATGCGCTGGCTCGAACTGAGTGAACGTACAGCTGTTTAAAACTTACTTCGCCCGCTTGCTGACTAAAATCATTTACTAAACTGACATTTATCCTAAACAGGAAAGGATACTCGCATTAATTTTATACCAATGTGATGGTATCAAACAAATAGTACAATGAGGCGATAGCCGATATTGGACTATATTGTTTGTCCAATCGGTATTACAATCTATCGCTTTTAAAAAAACACGGGTAGGGTTTATGATTTTTTCAAATAAAATTAGGATGGAGGAGTTTAATCAGACACAATATTTGCATGAGAATGAAACCTGGAAGCGGATATTGGAATTCATTCAGACCGAAAACGTGTATCTGAAAAACAGGCTGGCACAGATCACCAAAGCAGATCGTCAAAATAAATTTTTAGAAGAAATTGAACAATATCAGAATGAATTACTTGCTGAAGACGATACCATATCGATGTTACGGAATGATGTTTCCAAACAGGAGAAGCGTTTGAAGAAAGAGTACCTGCCCGATCGGCTGCTGACCAGTGAAATCAGCGAGATTCAGAAAAAACTTCGCAAAGAAATTGAAATTGCTGAGCAGAAATTCAACAGCCTGAAGTTCGCTTTTAACCATTATTTCTCTGAAAAATTAATAGCTCAGCAAGGATCAGTTGATTAGTCCGACTAGTTTTTTCTCATTAAGGATGCTGATATGACCATCGCGGATTTCTATAAGCTTTTCCGATTTGAAATCGCTTAAGGTACGGATCAGCGATTCAGTGGCTGTTCCGGCTATAGTGGCAAGATTTTCCCGGCTTATATCTATACTGAAAAGTTCATTTCCCGGCTTATGGTATTTAAGTTTTAATGTAACCAGAGCATCGGCCACTTTTTTTCTTAACGAATTATAAGCCATATTCAGCAATTGAGCTTCTTTGTCTGCCACATTTTTGGCCAGCAGGCTAATGAATTTATGAGCAACTTCCCAATTGCTGTTCAGCAGGTTTTCAAATTCTTTTTTAGGAATAACAGCGAGTTTTGTATCGTCCATCGCTTCTGCGGTTTCTTTATAAACGCCGGATTGTAGCAGGGCGACATGGCCTAAAAAATCTCCGGGTGAATACAATTCAGTAACTAAATCCTTTCCATCATCATTGGTTTTAAAAGTTTTCACTTTACCGTTGATGACATAATACAACTGGAGAGGATGATTACCCTCTGAATAGATCACCTGCTTTTTCTTATAGATATTCACGCTTCGTTGCTCTACCAGATGGGCCAGTACATTTGCATTCGAACTTTCAGTTTGCAATTGATTGAGCCCATCCAAATTTGGACTGAGTTGTTTTTTTAAGAGTTCAACCCTTTTCAAACGGCTATCAACTGCATTCAGCAATTCAGTTGCGTCGAATGGTTTGGTGATATAATCATCGGCACCGAGTTCCATCCCCTTTCGCAAATCGCCTCTTTCTGTTTTTGCCGAGAGAAATATAAAAGGCGTATTCTTAATTTCTTCATTGCGGTGAATGGCATGAAGAACCCCATAGCCATCCAATACCGGCATCATGATATCACAAATGATAAGATCGGGTTTTTTTTCAAGAGCGAGTTCCACGCCGATTTTTCCATTGGCAGCTGTAAAAACCTTGTACCGGGCGAGTTCCAGGATTTCAGCAGTATTTTCCCGGATTTCATCATTATCTTCAATCAATAACAGGGTTTTCATGAGCGTAAAGTTATTGTTTTAAATGTAACCACAAAGCGAGTTCCACTTTCCAATTCACTAAAACATTCAACTTTTCCATTCATGAGCTCTGCATACTTGGCTACGATATGCAGCCCTAAACCAGTACCCTGGATATTGCTGGCATTGGCACCCCGAAAAAAGCGTTCCATCAGATGTTGCTGATCTTCTATTGAAATACCTATACCGGAATCTGATACAATCAAGCGGCAGAAATCTTTGTCAACTAAGGTATTGATTTGAATAGACTTTCTCTCTGGTGAAAACTTGATAGCATTGGATACCAGGTTCATCACGATATGCTTGAGTAAAGAGGGGTCTAAAACCAGATGCTCATCACCAACATGCTCATATACTAATTCCTGTTGTGGCTTTGCGATAGATTGCATTTCCTGGATCACGTCATTTACTAGTTGTCGGATATTGAACTCCGTTGGCCTCACTTGTATTTTTCCTTCTTCAATTTTACCTACACTCAGAAAATCGTTAAGGATATCGGTGAGCATGTTCACTGCAGAAACAATCCTTTGCAAATGCTTTTCCCTTTTAGGTTGCTCCTCCGTGGTGTTGTACTTTTCAACCAGGTAAGCGGAAGAAAATACAGTGCTCAGCGGTGTGCGGAATTCGTGCGATGCCATGGAAACAAACCGGCTTTTCAATTCGCTGAGTTCTTTTTCCTTCTGCAGCGATTCCATCAAATCGGATTCCGCTTTTTTACGTGCAGAAATATCAACTGCCACACCCATATAACCGGTAATCTGCTGTTGATTATCGCGTATAGTGGTTACTGTTAGTGAAACCGGAAATACCGTTCCATCCTTTCTGGTATAGCTGTATTCTTCTTCAACATGCAGGTTTCGTCGGGCTTTTTCGATTAACACTTCGAAATCAGTTTTGGGCCTTAATCCGAATTCGGAATATAGTTCCTCACGTTTTCTTTCGATATCGCCCCTGGCATGAAATAAAAGAGGAGTTGATTTATGAACAACTTCTGCTTCACTATAGCCTGTATTTTGGCTAGCAGCCGGGTTAAACAGCCGGATGACCCCTTCATTGTCGGTTACAATGAGCATTACACCTGCATTGTCAAGAATTGCTTTTTGAAAAGCCATAGCTATTTCAAGGCGTTCATTCGACAGGGCCAGTTGGTCGAGGGTGTTAGAAAGTTCCCTTGTTCTTTGAGCCACTGTTTCTTCAAGATGATCATTAAGGTTGATGATTTCTGCTTCGGCATTTTTTCGAATAGTAATATCATTTACAAATGCTATTACAAAGCTTTCATTGTTTTCCTGGTAGTGGCCGAGGCTCACTTCAACCGGAAATTCTGTTCCATCTTTTTTTACGCCATATAAATCTATACCAGTTCCCATTGGGCGGCTCGATGGATTTTTGGCATAGACCGTTCTATCTCCCACATGTTTATGGTGGTAACGATGCGGTATTAAAGTTTCAATGGTTTTACCGGAAAGTTCATTTCCCTCATAGCCAAACATGTTCAACAGGAAAGGGTTCACAGAAAGTATAACACCGGAATCATTTACAATAACAATGCCGGTTGAAGCATGATAAAAAAGTACTTCATACTGGCTTCTATAAGCGAAATTGGTGGAGCTTGAGCTTTGGTCCATGAAACAATAATGGAATGTAAGGTAAAGTTCTGTTGTTTTTCGCAAAGCAGATTTAAAAAAAATTTTTATAGGGAACTGAATTTCCTTCAAAGAAGCTGAGTATTACCTGATTTTTATATCTGCCAGACAATGTATGATATCATTA
>JAPLEF010000149.1 GCA_026391525.1 Sphingobacteriales bacterium | reverse complement strand
TTTGAGATTCATGAGATATCGGTAACAATCCTCATTGGTCTGGAAACGCTTAGAAAACTCAATTGCATTTATACCTTTAAACATAACTAATATATTTAGCACTAAAATACTAAATATATTAGATTTGTACAACTATTTATTATATCTTCGAGATTCAAATACCTAATCCTATAGTTTTAAATACGTTTTGTCTTTATAATTTTGGAAGGTTCCACCTTTTATTTTATGTGCCCTATACATATATGGGTCATAGAAATAGGCAGGCATATAGCCACTTTTATTCTCTTTCTCCCATCGAACCGCAAACACATCTTCCCTGCCTTTGAAAACAGATTTGAAAATTTGTATTTGGTTAGAGAGACTCTCATTCATAGTTTTTAGTTGAATCAATACTGGCCGCTCATTTTCCTTTGAACCCATTATGAGCCCATCGTGAGCCCATTGAGCCCATTATGAGCCCATTATATTTTTATAATATAAGTTGTTCCGGCACCTGTTTGCCCTACCTTTTCTAATAGGGCAAATTTGTCAAGCAATTCAGTCAAGTCACGGGTTGCAGTAGCTTTCGAAACACTAAACAGTTCCTGATAATCTGCGTTTGAAATTTTCCCTTTCTCTTTAACAAAGAGTACAGCCTTCACTTGCCGGTCATTAAGCCCCAGCTTTGCTAAGTGTTCCTGTGTCAAATTATTCTTGAAAAGTGTAATGCTAAAACCGCCGTCTTGCTCCTGCATTTCTGGTTCAGGTAATTCCGCTTCTTTGCAAGTGTCAAAAATTTTAATAGTGCCACGACCCCAGGCATCAATGTACCCACCTTTAAAACTTACATCGGCAATAATTGGGTTTCTTGGTCTTGAAGAATGCGAACGTTTCAACGCAGCCAATGTTAAGCCTGCCGGTAAAGAACCTTCATTCCAGATACTTATCTTGTCGTCATACACACGGATTTGAATGGGTGCTCCCATATAATTGCGATGCACCAAAGCGTTCAATAACATTTCACGGATGGCAGCTAAAGGATATTCGCCTTTTTCAATGCGGTGCATTCCTTCAAATCCAATTGACCGTATCAGAAATTTATGGTTGAGTTGATTTAAAACGGCCTGCAGTAACATTATTAAATTTCCTTCCTCTGTTTCCTGAAAAATAATGTCTGTGTCATCTTTTCCAAACCTGCCAATCTTTACATAAATGCTAGGATAAAATTTCCCGGGGTCTTTGCCGAATAAAATAATGGCTGCTCTTTTTAATTGTCCGTTTTCAGTAAGACGTAATTTTTCAAATAATTCAGGCAAATCAAGCCCGTCATTTTCCGGAAGGCGACCGGTATTTTGAGAAGCGGCAAGAAATATTTTAACCGTCTTTTCATCAATGTCCGCAAATGTTGCTCTTACTTCAATTACATCATCCCATGTTTTACCCGATTTCTTCAACAGGAATTCATTGAGTGCCGCACCTGTTAATTCTTGTTTTGTACTGCCACTTCGGTAATAATACCTGCCTCTTACAGAAATTGGAACAGAATAAGGATGCGTTACAATTTCAATGAAATATTTGTTTCCTTCTTCATGCAGGTTTACTTTTGCCG
>JAPLEF010000078.1 GCA_026391525.1 Sphingobacteriales bacterium | reverse complement strand
CTGTCATAATTTGCTGTGTATATTCCGGATGCCACGTAATGGGTTCCAGAAATACTTCCATCATTAGTTATGTCAGAAGGCAAAAGTATTATTAATATTGATTTTATGGGTAGGGAACTCATTTATCAATAGGCCTTGCATAATAAGGCAGAAATGAATATTCAGCTTCTCGCCGCGTGGATATATTTTGTAAAGCAGTTAAAACAGGAGGGAAATTGAAACTAACAGGTTGATAATAAAATAGTATAAGCAATACGGGATGTATCCGAATAGCTCATACTATAATTCATGAAACGGAATACCTATCGGTTTCCACGTTCTGCAATGGCTTTATCAACCTGTAAGCCTGCGTAATAACCAACTCCTAAACCGATGAGTACAGATAACCCAATCAACCAATAGGCATTGCTTCCCATTGCAAAAAAGGCTATACCGGCTGCAAACAGTGCAAAGAACAACATGGTATAGGGTGTAACCGATTTCTTCTTCTTCACATGAGGTATAAAATCACTGTGATGATGCGGATGTGTTTTTCTTTTTTTAGATTCGGGCATGTTGTTTTATTTTTAGATGAATAGATTTATTCACTTACCGTATGATTCGATTTATCAATATAACTTACTGCACTTCCTTTCATCACTCTAGCTTTGCCGTTTTCGAAACTGTCTGCAAAATCATACGCCGGTTTAATCACCCAATTTCCACTCCGGTCTATATACCCCCAAAAGCTCTTCTGATTAGACGCAGGAGCAAGGCCTTCACTGAAACTTCTGGCATTATTGAAGTTCAAAGGAATCACCAAACTGCCTGTTGTATCGATGTATCCGTATTTTTCCTGTTTGGCTACAGGTGCCATTCCATTACTGAAACTATAGGCATCATCATAAACCGCATCTGTAATGAACTTACCTGTACTGTCCAGGTATCGCCATTTACCCGATTGCTTCACAGCTGCATAACCTTCATTAAAAGTAAGCCCTTCATCAAATTTCAAGGGAATCATCACTACTCCTTCTTTATTCACATAGCCAACCTTTCCATCTTTCTTTACCATCGATAAACCACAGATACAATTATCTACATAGTCGTAATTTTTTTCCCATTTCTGCGCATCGGCTTGCAAGATGAACATGGCTAAAAGAGCGGTGATAAATGCTTTCATTTTTCTAGATTTTACTTTTTACCTTAACAAGGTAGTTTAGCACATCTGAAATGGGAATGATCATGGAAGGTTATAGATATGATTGCGGTTAGTCTGCGGAAAGTATCCAATAAAAAAAATCCCCGGCAATGGCCAGGGATTAAATTTCTTTGTGCTAAAGCTTAACTTTTCTTCCTCACTTCCAATAGCTCTACTTCAAAAATCAGGAGTGATCCTCCCGGGATTGAAGAATAATCTGATGGACCGTATGCCAGATTGTAAGGAATCCAGAATTTGTATTTACTGCCTTTTTTCATCAGTTGCAATCCTTCAGTCCAGCCCGGAATCACCCCATTCAAAGCAAAAGTGATGGGCTCGCCGCGGGAATACGAATTATCGAAGTCTTTACCATCCAGGAAATATCCACGGTAGTGACAAGTAACACTATCCTGCAGCGTTGGTTTATCTCCATCTCCTTCACGCATCACCTGGTATTGCAATCCGCTTGCTGTGGTGGTGATGCCTGGTTTTGATTTATTTTCGGCAAGGCATTTTTGTCCGGCTTCAATATTCGGTTTAGATTTTTCGCCCTTCACCATCGTGAGGTAATTATTCATTACACTATTTGCAGTCTGATCATCAAGTAGCATTGTTTTACCACCCAGCATATCATTGATGCCTTTTGCCACAATCGTTGCATTGAGTGTTTTGATGCCTTCTTTTTTGTAATAATTGGCCACACTCATACCTACTGCGTAACTAACAGAATCCATCTGGTTCTTTAAAACAGGTAAAGGTTTGGCGGCCGGCTTTGTTGTTTTTGCGGGTTGTGCAAAACCTGTTGTAGCCAAGGCTAAGAATAATAGACTAAAAAACGATTTTTTCATGTTTGAAATTTGATTTTGCGCAAAATTAGCCAATATTCCGAGATGAAACTACGCTCTCAAAAAATAGGTATTAATAGGGGATGTTCTTTTTTTTAACCTGAAGAATTAGTTTTGCAGCTAAATTAGCTACATGCGTTATTTATTGGGAATGAGCTTTGTTTTTTTAAGTTCAGGGGCTTTTGCCCAGGAGGCAAGGCAAAAAGTATTAGTGGCCGACAGTACCAAACCTTTACTAAAGGTAGAAGCAGGTTGCGGACAGTGCCGTTTTGGATTGCAAAAAAGCGGCTGCGATCTGGCCGTTAAGATAGATGGGAAGGCCTATTTTGTAGATGGAACCGGCATTAACGACCATGGAGATGCCCATGCAGCAGATGGATTTTGTGAATCAACCAGAAAGGCCGTGGTTCAGGGAAAAATAGTGGATAATCGGTTTTTAGTGAGTTATTTCAAATTACTGCCATAGCCATGTTTGCAAATGATAAGGAGTTTTCATTCAGCCATCCTGCTATCGGATTCGCCGTTACAGGCGATTTAGCAGATTTGCTGGTATTGGTAAATAGTGCCTATCGGGGAGAGGTATCGAGGCAGGGTTGGACGACAGAAGCGGATCTTATTTCAGGTGAGCAACGTATTGATGAGGAAGGGTTAACCCATATCTTATTGCAAGCGGAAAGTAAGGTACTTATTTACCGGAATGAAGCAAGTGAAATTGTGGGTACGCTCAATCTGCAAAAAAAGGAGAACAAACTCTATCTGGGCATGTTCAGTGTACATCCTGCAATGCAAAATACCGGGATTGGTAAATCGCTTTTATTTGCTGCAGATGAATGGGCGAAATATTTAGGTTGTTCTTTCCTATATATGTCGGTGATAACAGTTCGATCCGAATTGATTGATTGGTACAAACGGCATGGATATAAGGATAACGGGGCTCGTATACCTTTTGAAGAAGATGGGGTTTCTGGCAAACACCTGCGCCAACTCGAATTCATGATACTTGAAAAAGAAATCATAAACTGATGTTAATTTTAATGAGTATGTTGAGATTGTTGTAAGCTCTACTGCAAGATTTATTTCTATAAAAAATCATTGAATAAAAATTAGCTTATCTGTGGAGGCAGGTTATTCGTAAAGTTGATCAATTTTCAACAAAAAATTCCATGCTGAAGATCTGAAATGAAAGAGCCGCCAATTCTTAAACAGTAAAAAGAACAAACTTTTCTTTCTATAAAATTTAAACTAATAATATCAAATGTTGTTATACATTAAACTTAACAACATGCGCAAAACCCTATCAGATATCAAATTCGGCACTTCTCCGTTTAGTGTGGCTGCACTGGATGAACTTCAAACCGCAGGTTATCAATATGTTCAGGTGAAGGGACTTACTCTTGATAATCATTACGATTATGTAGAGCCCTATTTCCTTTTATTAGTACCCATGAAAGAATTGCCTACCGACCCGCTTAAAAGAGATATTTACGAGCCCATTAAAAGTGAATTGTTGTATAGATGGGCGAAGGAGAAAAATGAAGATCCACAAATCTTTATCGCATTGGGAAAAGCGAGTTAAAATAAATTGTATTTAATTTAAGAACGTTAACTTAATATCCAAGCTAAGATTATCCGGTAATTGTTTTATTTTGAAGGATGAAACAAGCCTTTCTATTCCTGTTTTACTTTTTGACAGGTAACCTCATTTCATCAACATCTGCGCAAACCAGCAATTCATTTGTAACAGTCAATGGCCAGCAATTCATACTCAATAATAAGTCTGTTTATTTTACGGGAGTCAACTACTGGTATGGAGGTTTATTAGCTACCGGAAAAAACAAGGAAAAAGGCAAACGCCGCTTAATTGCAGAACTCGATTTCCTCCAAACACAAGGTATCAGCAATTTAAGGATCATTGCAGCGGTTGAGGGATCGGGCAATATCACCGGAGTACAAAGAATCGCACCGGCATTCCAAACCACAGCAGGTGTTTTTGATGAGTCTTATTTAGAAGGACTAGACCTCTTGCTTTCGGAAATGGATAAACGGCAAATGAAAGCGGTTCTTTTTCTCAGCAACAATTGGGAGTGGAGTGGGGGATTTTTACAATACCTGCAATGGGAGCGGTTGATACCGGATAGCGTATTCGCCCGTAAGCTGGATTGGGATGAAATGCGCGATTATACCAGCCAGTTCTACAGTTGTACTGAATGCATCAGAAATTATCATCTACAGGTAAAGAAAATCCTTTCACATACTAATACAGTGAATGGGATAGTGTATAAGAACGATCCCACCATCATGAGTTGGGAACTGGCCAATGAACCCCGGCCAATGAGGCCCGAAGCACATAAGGCTTATTTATCCTGGATCAGATCAACAGCAGCACTAATTAAACAGGCAGACCCCAATCATCTGTTATGTGTCGGCCATGAAGGGGTAGTGGGTACCGCCTTTGATACCAGTTTGTACAAAGAAATCCATGCTTTGAAAGATATCGATCACCTCACCATACATATCTGGCCCAAAAACTGGGGCTGGATCAATACCAATGCGATGGATTCCGGGTTTGCAGGTATGATGGAAAAAGTAACAAGTTATTTGGATACCCACATGCAATTTGCTTCGGAATTAAATAAACCCCTGGTGCTGGAAGAGTTCGGCTTTCCAAGAGATGTCAATTCTTTTTCACCAACTGCCACTACGCATTACCGTGATAAGATGTTTACAAGTCTGTTGAAAGTATACGAGCAAAGCCGTAAAGCCGGAAAGTCGTTAGCCGGTTTCAATGTATGGGCATTTGCCGGTTTAGGCCGTCCCATAAAAAGTCAACTGATGTGGAAACCCGGAGATGAGTATATCGGTGATCCCCCCATGGAAGAGCAGGGTTTGTACAGTATTTTTGATTCGGATAGCAGCACCTGGAAACTGATCAGGAGTGTGCAGAACCATTAAGGTAATAATACCAATGTGATTTATATAATATGCCAATATTTTATAAATCTTAAATGCCGATGGTATCAAACAAATAGTACAATGAGGCGATAGCCGTTATTGGACTATATTGTTTGTCCAATCGGTATAACAGCTGAAAACCACAATAAATAAAGATTTAGTATAACCATTCGTAGAATATACAGCATTTCATAAATGCTGATACGTAGTTCTACGAGTCCAAACCATCGTCGATTTACGAACCACACGGTAAATCCATCAAGGCGAAAAATGAGCAAGAACGCTCTTGCACAGGCATAAAAACCGCCGCATCTTTGTACCAGAAGTTGATTGATAGGAATTAAAAAGTATCAATCATTATCCAAGAATCCAGAAGAACTAAAATTCTGCCAATATCCAACCAAAAAACCGAAATCCAGTATCAGTCAACTTCTACTTTTTTTGAATAACCAATTGAATATCCCTTTGAAAACTAACTATATCCTAAGAAAGCCAAACCCAAATTCCTACTAAAAACCCCCAGCCTCTGCCTTATCAAGCGATGATGGCGAAAAACCAAAACAAATCCAATAGCTCAGCGAAAGCCGAAACCCAAATCCTAAAAATGCCTATGCCGCTTACCCGGCGATGATGGCTAAAACCAAAACCACAGGAGCAACTTATTTCAGCCATAATGGCACCCAAAAGAAAGAATAACTTCTTAAAATCCGGTTTGCTGGATGAAAAACTTTAAAAGACTTCCACAGCATTTCGCATCATGCAGATCTGTAGAGGTTTTTTGTTTTTGGTAAACCCATGCCATTCCTGAAATGCATCAAAAGAAAAGGTTACCAATTGCATGGAAAGACAGCTACAACTTTATTGTAAAATGAAATAAGCACAACGGAACAAATGGAGCAGGAAATCTTTTAAACTGATAGGAAAAAAGTTTATGCCTTCTGTATTTTGACATTAACGGCATTGGCTCCTTTGGGTCCGTGTTCCCGGAGATAAGTTACTTTGGTTTGTTCCTGCACTGGTCCGTCTACCGCATTGATATGTACAAAAATACTTTCCTGGGTGTCGGCATCCTTAATAAAGCCATAACCTTTTTCGTGGTTGAAAAAACTGATTGTACCTCTCCTTACTAAATCTTCCGGGTCTTGATCTTCATGCCTGGGCACACCAATTTCAATATCTTCTGCTTTAATCTCTCTTTTTCTGGAGGGGTCTGGGGGAACTGAACTTATATTCCCATTTTCATCGATATACGCCATCATGCTGTCGAGGTTATTACCCGACTGGTTGCTGTCTTTTCTTTCCAGCTTTTTTTCAGCTTTCTCTTTTTTCTGTTGCTGCTTTTTCTTTTCTCTTTCTTTCTTGTTCCAGCTTTCTGCCATAATGTGGTGATCGAATTGAATGATGATTTAGGGCCTGATGTAATATAAGGAAGAAATTTTGTTTGCCCTTTCATGTGAAGATACGTTATATCAGGCGATTGATGAAATTCAGCACTTTATCAGCAAAAGCATAAAATTAATTTAACAAAGCAAGGAAGCTGATTTCAAGGTAGGAGGTGAAAGCTTTTTTAAATAAATTGACCTATATGGAAAATAACTCTTACATTTGCATCGATATTTGAGTGTATCGCCATTTGTAGGCCAACTATTTTTCTGCTACGGATTCTTCTGCTACTGTTATAGTCATCTTTACCAATGCTTACTTCTCAATTTTTTTTATTTCATAAATTTTTCTATGAACATTTACGTTTCAAATTTAAGCTTCAACGTACAAGATGAAGACTTACATGGTTTTTTTTCTGAGTATGGCGAAATTTCTTCTGCCAAAGTAATCACCGATAAAGCAACCGGGCGTAGCCGCGGTTTCGGATTTGTAGAAATGGCAGATGATGCTGCTGCTTCAAAAGCTATTGCTGAACTCGATGGTTCAGTTGCCGATAACCGCACAATCCGTGTAGTTGAGGCAAAACCAAAAGAAGACAAACCACGCAACAGGAGTTTTTCTGGTG
The DNA here is from genome assembly GCA_026391525.1 of Sphingobacteriales bacterium. Lineage (GTDB taxonomy): Bacteria > Bacteroidota > Bacteroidia > Chitinophagales > Chitinophagaceae > Ferruginibacter. Next base: position 12,084 of record JAPLEF010000078.1, on the reverse strand, counting down.
GATGGTAATTGATTATAAGCCGGTGCAGATGATGTTCCGGCTTTCATTTTAAAATAAACATTTATGACAGCTGAATTAATCGAAAAATATATCGAAACCAAAAAAGCCATCGGCGAACCGGTGAGTATCTTTTTTAAGCAACGTAACTCCATCAATGGCTTATTCGTTCAGGGAAATGATTATGAATCGCTGAAGGCTAAGAATTTCTGGCGCATCGTACATGAATCGAAACTGGCAGAATGGAATAAGACCAAGGATATCGGGTTAGCTAAATTATTCAGCGGTACAGATTTTACCCGGTTGAAATAACAAGGTTTTTTCTGCTAGGTTTTACTCATTGTTAAGTCAGGTATTCAAGGCTGATTTTCTTTTTTAACCGATAACCTGAGCAATGTCATTCCTTGCTTTGATTCTAATCATGAAGTGTTAATGGTTTTTCTTTCAATTTTGATGTTATTCAAATCAGAAATAAACAACCATGAGTTACACGAATGCACTCCATCTTGGAACAGCCCATCAGGAATGGCTAAAGATACTCGAGTTTTATGAGATCGATATCCACATACTAGAAAAAAGACTCGCTGAAGTGAATCAAAAGAACACGGCATTTGAATCAAGGGCAGAAGTAGAACATTTTCAAAACCAGTTCATCATCCAACGCAATAACATTATCGAATTGCGTCAACGCATCAATGCCCATGCACATGAAGTGATGATCGACATGCAAAAACATGTTGGCCGCGTTGAGGAGCACAAAGTAGTTGAACACCATGTGATTGAAGAATCCTTGTTGAATCTGGAAAGAATCATCAATGAAATTCGGCACCACTTCAACCGCTTTCTGGCAAAGTGGTTCTGATCAGGATTTTAATCAAAGAATTGATTTCAGGAAAGCAAAGCCGATAAGGTTTTGCTTTTTAATTTCCAACAGATTATACCAATGTGATTTATATAATATGCTAATATTTTATAAATCTTATAGCGGTAAATGCCGATGGTATCAAACAAATAATACAATGAGGCGATAGCCGATATTGGACTATATTGTTTGTCCAATCGGTATAAATGCCGATGGTATCAAACAAATAGTACAATGAGGTGATAGCCGATATTGGACTATATTGTTTGTCCAATCGGTATTACACAACTTTAAAATCTTAGGCCATGCTCGAAAATGATCTACCCAATGGGCTTAACGATGAACAGGTAACTGCACAGCGCATTGCACACGGGGCCAACGGTTTAGATTTTACAAAAGACAACCTGCTTCTTCTCCAACTAAAAGCTGTAGTGCTGGAGCCTATGTTTTTGCTCCTGCTTACAGCCGCTATCTTTTATTTCATTGCCGGATCATTTCAGGAAGGTTTGATCATGACGATAGCTATTTTTCTCGTTGCAGGCATATCGATATTCCAATCTTACAGAAGCAAACATGCTGTTGAAGCGTTAAAGAAATTTTCAGATGCTAAAGTATCGGTTAGGCGTAATGGCAAAAATTTCCTCATCGCTATTGAAGAAATCGTGGTTGATGATATCCTGTTTCTAGAGGAAGGCGAATTGATTGCAGCAGATGGCAAGCTACTTTCAAGCAATGATTTTTCGGTAAACGAATCAGTGCTTACCGGTGAATCGCTGCCCGTTTTCAAAACATCTTTAGAGGATACAAATCTCTTCAGGGGTACCCTGATAATCAGTGGATCGGCCATCATGCAGGTAACTGCCGTTGGTTTGCAAACCAGTATAGGAAAAATTGGGAAATCGATCGAAACTATCAAAGCGGTAAAAACGCCGCTTGAAATTCAGGTGCATCATTTTGTTATGCGGATGGTATGGATTGGAACTGCTGCATTTATTGCTGTGGTAGCCATACATTATTTCAAAGATTATCAGTTTGGAGCTGCATTGATACAGGGACTTACTTTAGCCATGAGTATCTTGCCGGAAGAAATACCTGTTGCATTCAGCAGTTTCCAGGCTTTAGGCGCTTACCGCCTCATAAAGAAGGGAATCATCGTTAAAGAACCCCGTCAGGTAGAGACCCTGGGAGCCGCAACTGTTATTTGTGCCGATAAAACCGGTACTCTTACCCAGAATAAAATGGCTGTATGCGATTTATATGATGTGGCCTCTTCCCAAGCTATTGTAGCAGAAGCTGGAACTGTAATTCCGCAGAAACTGATTTCATATGCCATGTGGGCTTCAGAAACAACTCCTTTCGACCCGATGGAAATTGCCATTCACCAATTGTATGAAAAATCAGAAACTCACGATCAGCGTTCAGATTATAAACAAGTTCATGAATATCCCATCAGCGGAAAGCCTCCGATGATGACACATATTTTTTCCAATGCTAAAGGAGAAAACATCATTGCTGCCAAAGGTGCCCTGGAAGCCATTTTGAAATGCTCAACTTTGAATGAAGCAGAAAGAATGCAACTGGTAGTTCAAGGCGATATTTATGCACGGCAGGGATTAAGGGTACTTGCCGTTGCTGAAGGTATTTTTTCTGGCGATGCATGGCCGGCTACCCAGGATAGTTTCAAGTTTAATGTATTGGGTTTAGTGGTATTTCAAGATCCTCCCAAAGATAATATCATCGGTACATTGGCCTCATTTAAAACTGCTGGTATCGGTGTAAAAATGATTACCGGCGATCATCCTCAAACCGCAATAGCAATTGCCAAACAAATCAAGCTAGATGAATCGCAGCATGTGGTAACCGGTGCTGATGTTATGAACTCAAATGATACCGATTTGCAGTTACTGGTAAAGGATAGTAACCTGTTTGCAAGAATGTTTCCGGAAGCTAAACTTAGAGTGATTGAAGCATTGAAAAGAAATGGCGAGATAGTTGCCATGACAGGGGATGGGGTGAATGATGCTCCTGCTCTTAAAGCAGCACATATCGGTATTGCAATGGGAAAAAGAGGGAGTGAAGTAGCCCGGGAATCTGCCGCATTGATTTTAGTAGATGACGACCTGGCCCACATGACAGATGCAGTTGCCATTGGCAGGCAGATTTATGACAACCTTAAAAAAGCCATCCGGTATATCGTTTCCATTCATATACCCATTATCGGGATCGTGTTGATACCTTTATTGTTAGGATGGGATTTTACATCGCTTTTTACACCGGTACATGTGATTTTTCTCGAGTTGATTATGGGCCCTACTTGTTCTATCGTTTTTGAGAATGAACCTATGGAACCCGGAACGATGCAACGACCGCCAAGAAAAATGAGTACTACTTTTTTTTCTGGAAAGCAATTAATCATCAGTTTTGTTCAGGGTATACTCATCACAACGGGTTGCTTAGCCCTGGGCTACTTTCACTTACAGGCGGGTTACCCTGAAACGGTAGTGCGCAGCATGGTTTTCACTTGCCTGCTTTTCAGCAATATTTTTCTCACCCTGGTAAACCGGTCGTTTCAATATCCGATTTCAAAAACCATTTTTTATAAGAATAAACTGGTGCCGATTGTGATTGGCATTACCTTGTTGCTAATCATCGCCATGTTGTATGTGCCGTTTCTACGATCACTATTTTCTCTGGAACAATTGCCATTGAACCTATTGCTGAAAAGTTTACTGGTTGCATTCATCTCCACTTGTTGGATACAACTGCTAATCCTTTTCAATCGCGGTAAGCATAAAGGATAACTAAAGAAATTAAAAAGTAGATGGCTTGATAAAAATTCGAATTTATATTTCTTGAAATCAATACTAAGTGCTTATTGTTGCCAAATAATTATTTAAGGGATCGAAGGGTCTTTTTTAATTTTATTTTCTATTTTAGCAACATTCTTTCCATTAAAATCATCATCATGTCTATCGCCCAACAGTTTCTTTCAGAACTAAAATCTGAAGCCGTTAATACCCGCAAACTCCTTGCTCTTGTTCCTTTTGATCAGGCTGATTTTAAGCCTCACGAAAAATCGATGACGTTAAGACGCCTCTCCAACCATGTAGTTGAAATTATAGGATGGTGGAAAGAATGCCTGGTTATGGATGAATTAGATTTCGCAAAAAGTGGCGGCCCCGGAATATCTTGCGACTCGGTGGAAGAATTGCTGATGAGGTACGATGAATTGCTCATTAAAGCTGAACAGATACTCAACGAAGCACCCGATGAGGCATTTGCTAAAGAATGGACGATGCGCCATGATGAAACCATCTTTTTTACAATGCCAAAACAAGTGGTTGTTCGTACCTGGTGCCTCAATCATTGGTATCATCATCGCGGACAGCTCACCGTTTATTTAAGGCTGCTGAATGTGCCTCTGCCTGGTGTTTATGGACCCACTGCAGATAATGCCGGAATGTAAGTTTAAAAAGGCCATAATTTTTCAACAGGCAAATCTATGAATGGGCTACTTTGTGCAGGAATGGGCAGTTGCTTTAGATTACTACCGGAATTAAAAATGACCGTTTGCTTCGCATTTTTTGAAACAACCTTCCATTTATATTCTATTGATTAATTTCCTGAATCTAAAAATTCAAAACATTTTTTCATGCTGATAACTATTTTTCGGAGGATAAATGATTCGCAATTTTGAATACAAGGCTATAAAATTATTTTATCTGTAATCTGCCGAAATAGCGCTGAGCGTAAGATTAATGTAGAAGGCCAGAACAACAATAAAAACGATGACCATACTATCGGTAAATGGATTACATAAGAGCAGCAGGGAAGGTACTTTACTGGAACAAATTTCATTTTCATTGGAAGCCGGTGAAAAACTGGCCATCGCCGGTGAAACAGGATCGGGTAAAACCAGTTTATTGCATATGATTGCAGGAATAGCTCAGCCGGATGCCGGTAATATTGCATTTGATGGATATCGGGTTCGTGGTGCAGATGAAAAACTATTACCCGGCCATCCGGGAATTGCCTACCTCAGCCAGCATTTTGAATTGAGAAATCATTACCGGGTAAATGAGATATTGGCTTTTCAGAACGAACTGAGTGAACCAGAATCTGCACATCTATATGCACTTTGCCGGATCGACCATCTACTGGAAAGAAGAACGGATCAATTGTCGGGTGGAGAACGGCAACGAATCGCCCTTGCTCATCTACTGATCAAAAAGCCCAAACTTTTACTATTAGATGAACCATTTTCTAACCTCGACTGGAAGCACAAATCTATCGTACGGAAAGTTATCGCTGATATCAAAGCAGCATTGCATTTAACTATGATTATGGTGTCGCATGAGCCGGCTGAAATACTCTCCTGGGCCGACCGTTTGATTTTTATGCATAAGGGAAGTTTCATCCAGGATGGCAAACCTGCAGATTTATTTCATAGGCCGGTCAACAGCTATGCAGCCGGATTACTGGGGCCGTTTAGTTTGGTAACTACTTCTGTTTTTATTGATCAGGAAACAAACCATGAGAAGAAACACTTTATAAGGCCAGGGAATTTAGCAGTTACTGATGATTCCTCAGGTTCCCAACAGATAACAGTAACTGATATCCGCTATGAAGGAAACCAGAGCCTGATTGAAGGATCTGTAACAAAGAACAATGAAACCTTGTTTTTTTATAGCAGTCCGGACATCTATAAAAAAGGCGATGCGGCTTTCATCCGCTTTACTGCTGATGATTACTGGCTGCTGGATAGTTAAAAGCAATACGCTTTTCCAAAACTCAAACCAATTGACTATTTTTTCAAGCCGGGATCTAATTCATAAGCTTTGTCGAGATATTCTTTTGATTGCCTGAGATCGCCTTTATCCTGATAGGCGAGACCCAGGAAATAATGCGCTCTTGCATTTGCGGGATCGTATTTTATGGCTTCATTGAAATAGCGGATAGCCTCATCACTCTTTCGCAAGGTTCCATAATAACTGCCGATGTTCATTAATGCATCTACATAACGGGGATTCAACGCTACAGCCTTTTGGAATTGTTTGAACCCGATATCAAATTGCTGGGTATTGAAATAGGCAGTGCCCAGGTTGTTATAAAATACAGGGTCGGTATCATTATTAGAAATCGCTTTTTCAAACATTTTTATGGCTTCCTCATAATTTTTCTTTTTCAGATAAACAATGCCAAGTTTGTTCCAGGCGTCTGCATACGATGGCGTAAGGGTTGTAGCTTTTTTAAGATAAGCAATTCCATCATCCAGTATCTTGTCCTGTTCGTTTACCGGAAAATCTTTCAGGTATTCATCTTTCATCATATGGTTGCCCATATAAAATTGAACCCGGGTGCTTTTTGGCGCTGAAACCAATCCAGATTCATATAAACTGGTATTGTTGTACCAAACACCGTTACGGGTTACCGTTATGATGGAAAATACCAGTGCTACAGCTATGCAAATCAAAGCGGGTAGTTTGGTGAAATTCATTTTTTCAACCTTCCATTCCCACTTTCGTTGCAGATAAGAATCGATTAGTGCCATTAGGGCAATGATACATCCAAAGGAAGCTGTATAAAACAATCGTTCTCCGTAATGGGTTCCGATGGTGATGAAAATATTGCTGGAGATGGAAAAACTGATGAAGAAAAACAATAAGCCGAATACCAGTATAGATTTTTTCTTGAAATTCCATATTGCATAAGCAAGCATTCCCGCCAGGGAAAGGAATGAAACCCAAAAGCCCCAGTGTGATATGCCCTGATAAGGTATTTGCGGAAAAGAATTGTCGAATGATAAAGGGTAGGGGACAAAAATCTTATACAGATACAAGCCTATGATAAAAACTGCAGTTGAAAAACGTTCCAGCGCGCCAGGGGCATTCACCAGCATATTATCAATAAAACTTGGCGCCAGCGATACCACTCCGGAACCTAAGGCTTTAGTCCTCATTCCCAAAAAAATCAGGGTGACAATCAAACTACCTGCAACAGGAAGCCATTTTTTGGAGCCAGTTTCGGCAGTGAAAAAATAAATCATCAATGGAATAAGCAAGATAAAAGTGATGGATGATTCTTTTGAAAACAAAGCCAGTAAAAAATATAGGGATGACAAAACCAACTGTTTCGTCTTTTGAGAACTACAATAACGTAAAGCCATTTGCATCGATAAGATGCCGAATAGGAAACCGAGTATTTCGTCAATACTTTTAATACTGGCTACCACTTCTGTATGAAGCGGATGTACTATAAACAATAGCGTTGTGAAGAAAGCGAACCAAATTTTCCCCTTCGAAATTTCTTTTAGAAAACAGTAGCCTATCAAAGCAGTAAGGCTATACAATACTACATTGAAAAGGTGGCCGATCATCGGGTTTTCCGGTGAAATACTCCATTGTAAGGCAAGAACGAATTTAGATAATGGCCTGTACAATTCATCGCTGGCGAAAATGTATCCATAACGGTAACTGGTACTGAAAAATTCTGCAATGGCACCTGCTCCTTTCCGGGTGCTGTTGTTTTCGATAATCACCGAATAATCGTCGAGAGTATACTGATAACTTAAGGTTCCGGCATATAACACAAAGGCAATAAGGGCCAATAGATAGCCCCATCTGTCGGAGATCGTTTTTACCGGTTCAACTACTGGAAGTTTAACAGCCGTTTGCCTGTTTACAGCAATTTTTTCTTTACGGGAAAGCTTTTTAGCAGACATAAATATGCGATTTTAGAAAATAATGCCTTTGCAATAGTAGTAATTTTTGAAAAGGGAAATGGGTATTCAGCCTATTTAGCCCATAAATAATCTGGTTTATGCCTTCTCTAACAGCGGTAATCTACCTAAACAGTTTCCAGATTGTCCATCCGTTCTTTTTCAAAAAAAATAGAATAGTATCTATAATCAGATACAATTTTTTTATGATTGGTACGTTCTTGATAAAATCCTGTACGATGAAAAAACACTTACCCCAATATTCCATGATTGTTTTTGCAGCAGTATTGCTGAATTCCTGTACTGTACAGAACAATATCAGCAAGGTATACCAGGAAGAAAACACTGCAATTTTACCGGCAAACGCCAATAAGGCAACGGAAACCTATGTAGTGCTCAATGATGGCACCATTAACCGTTATCAAAGCTTGAAACTGGTAACCGGTGTGTTTACAAGTCCACATTTGTTAGCAGACGGCCATATCAAAATTGCCACTCAGTCTGTAAAAGCTTATCAAACAGATGCTGGATATGCTGTATCTCAAACTATAATCCCAAATGCACGTAAGAGCTATGTTGCAGTAGATGCCCTTCCGGGATTTGCCATCAGGGTGGTACAGGGTAAAATCAATGTGTATTCGAAAAAATTTTATAATGGGCGGGCCGCAGTAGATGAATTCTATATCCAGGCCGGTGAGCAGGGCGAAATTGTAAAATACAATGTAGATAGGTTCAGGCAAATGCTGGCCGATAATAATCAGGCCCTGCAATACTTTAATAATTTGAAAGAGAAAGACTTATTTAAAAAATTACAGGTAACGGCTTCGATTTATAATCAAGACCAGTACATGTCTAAAAATTAGTTTTAAGGTTTATTATTTAGTGTGTTTTTTTTAATTGCATCAATCTAAACCCGGGTTTACGTCTGTAATGCCCGGGTTTATTGTTTTCTATACACCGATGAAAGGGGACACTTCATTTTTTATATGATAAGCTTTTTCAGGCTAACCTCATATTTTGCTCCAAATCAATTGGTAAAGTAATAAAGCTAGAGTTGGCATATCGATTTATACCTAACTTAATTTTATTTTGTAATACCTGTATTTTTGAAGAACTTTAACTCAAAATACAGACATGAATAAATTTTTACGACTTCTTTTTATCAGCTTTTTTTCTGCGATTAGCTTTTCGTCTATTGCTCAAAACAAATTCTGGACTGCATCCACCGATGCGGAAGCAACCAATACCAACCTAAAAAGGGTCACCATTCCGAAGCATTATCTCACATTTAAATTAGATACAACTGCGCTGCTAGATGCTTTGAGGCAGGCCCCTGAAGAATTTTCAACTGCAGCCCGATTAAATCCTTTGGTAATCTCCCTTCCCATGCCCAATGGTGAGCAAAAACATTTTTCCATCACCAGTTATAGCATGATGGAACCCGCACTGGCCAATGAATTTCCTGATATACGAACCTACAGCGGACAAGGTATAGAAGATCCTACAGCTACATTAAAAATGGACTGGACATCATTTGGCTTGCATGTGATGATTCTTTCTCCAACCTCAGAATCGGTGTGGATTGATCCGTTTGCCAGAGGCGAAAAGGAATATTATATTTCCTACTACAAAAAAGATCTTAGTCCGAAATATTTTCAGGAAACAGATGTTCTACCCGCCGAAGAGGGAAAGGGTGGACTGGATGGCATTGTAGCAGGCGGACCATGTTTAGGCCCAACGCTCCGTTCTTATCGTCTGGCGGTTGCCTGCACCGGAGAATATGCTGTTGCTGTGGGCGGAACAACTCCTGCTCTTTTGCGAAGCGCCATTGTAACAACAGTAAACAGGGTCAATGGCGTTTATGAACAGGAAGTTACCGTACGGTTGGTGCTCATTGCCAATAATAGTGTTATTGAATACCTTACCCCTGCTGGAGATCCTTTTACAGGAAATGATAATCCCAACGTGCTCATCAACGAAAGCCAATCGGTGATTAACGCCAATATCGGTGCAGCCAATTATGATGTCGGGCATACCTTCAGTACCGGCGGAGGGGGCCTGGCACAGCTGGGTTGTGTTTGCACCACCAATAAAGCAAGAGGAATTACCGGTTTGCCAAATCCGGTTGGTGATGGTTATGATATAGATTTTGTAGCACATGAAGTAGGCCATCAGTTCGGCGGACAACATACTTTTAATGCTGCAAGCGGAAGCTGTTCAGGCAATGGTTCTACTACCGCCAATGCCGAACCGGGTAGTGGAAGTACCATCATGGGATATGCCGGTATTTGCACCTCTACCAACGATCTGCAGGGAAATAGCGATCCTCAATTTCATGCCATCAGTTTCGACCAGATTGGCACATTTTCCCGCACTGGCTCCGGTTCTATCTGCGGCACAGCAATCGCTACCGGAAATACCGCTCCAACTGTAGCAGCGGGAGCAGATTTTACCATTCCCATTTCAACCCCATTCATGCTCACAGGATCGGCAACAGATGTTAACGGTGATGCGCTTACTTATAGTTGGGAGCAAGTAAATGTTGGCGGTCCATTCACTACATGGAACCTTCCAAGCGGTAACGCACCCATTTTCCGGTCTTTTGCTCCGGTAGCTACCGGAGTAAGAATCTTTCCAAAAATTACTGATATCATCAATAACGTGACCACTATAGGCGAAATTCTGCCTTCTTATGTACGTACGATGGCTTTCAGGCTAACGGCAAGGGATAACCGAGCTGGAGCTGCCGGTATTTGTTATGATGAGATTGCGGTTACAACCGCAGGATCAACAGCGTTTAATGTAACCTCTCAACCTTCCGCAGTAACCTGGACGGCCAATGGTTCGAATACAGCTATCATCACCTGGACGGTAGCCGGAACAACTGCTGCCCCCTTTAATGTTTCGAATGTAGATATCCTTCTTTCAGTGGATGGTGGATTTACTTATCCTTATACCCTGGTAAGCAATACCGCCAACGACGGCACCGAAACCATCATCATCCCTTCAGCAAATACCACTAAAGGAAGAGTGATGGTAAAATCAAGAGGTAACATTTTCTTTGATATCAATTTAGGTAATATCACCATCGCTTCCACTTGCGGAGCAGAAGGAGCGGTGGTTGCACCAGCTAATACGGTAACTGCAGTTGCCGGCAATGCAGCACTCAATCTGGGGTTATCGCCTCAGTTCAGTGCCCCACTAACCATAGCGGGAACCCTTGCCACAACAGATCCTGCTTCCAGTTTGGCTGTAAACAATACGGCAGGGAATGTATGTGTGAATTTCAGCAACCAAATGAAATACGACAGTTATGTATTTACAGCAAGCACTTCTGCAACTTATACCTTTACGTTAACAGGAGTTTTTCCAACTATAATGAATTTGTATAACGGTAGTTTTTCAGGCTCTGCTTCCTGCACCAATTTCTTAGCCTCGAATACCAATTTTACGGCACCAAGTAGTGTTGCAGTGGGTACCACTATTACACGTGCCCTTACTGCAGGCAATACTTATGTATTGGTAATCGGAACCTTCAGCATTACCCAACCTACATTACCTGCTGCTTATTCAGTTGCTGTGAGCAGTGCTCCGGCAGGCGGGAATATTTTCGGCGGTAGCGGCATTTATCTCAATCCGGGTGGCAGTTTCAATTATGCTTATGTGATTGTGAATAATGCTACAGGAATTATCAGAGGCATCAGTGCAACCGCTAATCTTACCAATGCGGCAACTTACCCTGCAGGCACTTACAGCGTTTATGGTTTATCCTATTCGAATGCTATTCTCAATCTGAACAGTTTTGTAAATGGAGCTTTCCAGAACTTGCTCAACAGTATTTTCGGAAATCCAACAGGGTTCTGTGCAAACCTGAGCAAAAATATCGTAACGGTTAATATCACATCAAGTCCGGTTCCGGTTAGCTTTCTTGGCCTCACGGCACGAAAATCGGGAAGCAAGGTGCAATTATACTGGAAAACCACTTCCGAACAGAACAGTGCATTCTTCAGTATCCAGCGTTCTGCAAATGGAGCTGATTTTTCAGGCTCACTGGGAAGGGTAGACGCTGCGGGTACGAGCAATACAACCCGCGATTATGCTTTCCTTGATCAACAACCGGTTAAAGGATGGAATTATTACCGTATTGAACAGGTAGATCAGGATAATACCAGAAACTATAGCAACACGGCAGCTGTAAATTTTGATGGAACTGGAAACCTGATTATCCTTTATCCTAATCCTGCCAGCGACCAGTTAAACGTGGCGGTTACAAGCGCTGTGAACAGCAAGATGTTGCTTCAGTTCTTCGATAGTAAGGGATCGAAAGTGATGCAGCAAACCATCAATGTTCAAACCGGCAGAACAGTAAGCAATATCAATATCAGCGCACTGCCATCAGGTGTTTACCTGATCAGATATACTGAACCGGATGGCCAGTTTTCAAGTGTCAGGTTTATCAAGCAATAGCATAAAAGAATTAAAAGAGGCTGTCTCAAAAGGGTAGCCT
>JAPLEF010000101.1 GCA_026391525.1 Sphingobacteriales bacterium | reverse complement strand
TTCTTAACAGGAGAAAATAAGAGTCCATCATGAATACATTCCTGTATGTACGAGAATACAGCCTGAAGTGATTCCTTTGTAAGTCTAGGGAAATTTTCAAGAATTTGCGATTCGTTCCAACCTTGTGCAAGTAAGCCAATAATGTGTTCAACGGATATACGAGTACCTTTCACTGTGGGCTTCCCAAGTAATACTTCCTTATCTGAAATAATATAGTCTTTCCAATTCATATTGTAAATTTAGTAATTTCGCATTGGATATGAAGAGTTTTTTGGCATTTCCGCTAACTCGTTATTTCACACAACACTAATGTACTTTATTGCGCCAATACAGCCTAATTTGGTTGGATTGGCGCAATAAGAATTTACCTGGTAATAGGGTTCAAAGAATGATTCCAATACAGAAAAATAACTACCCGTATTTAATTTTTAATTTGCCTTTTTCCTTTCTCATCAACATCCCCTTTCTGAGACGATGTTAAGAAATGAGAACGCAAGGTCAGGAGGCTGGGACGTCGCTAAGAAGAAATATATTTAACGCAAGGTGCGCAAGGTACGCAAGCCGAGGCGTCGCTAAGAAGTACAGACGCAACATCCCGTTCCTGAGATTGTTGTTAAGAAGAAATATTATTAACGCGAGGGACGCAAGGTACGCAAGCAGAGACGTCGCTAAGAAGAAATATGTTTAACGCAAGGTGCGCAAGGTACGCAAGATGAGGCGTTGATAAGAAGTACAAACGCAAGGTCCCGTTCCGGAGACGATGCTAGGAACTCAATATTTTAACGCAAGGGACGCAAGGTACGCAAGGTGAGGCGTTGATAAGAAGTACAAACGCAAGGTCCCGTTCCGGAGCGTTGCTGGGAAGTCAATATTTAACGCAAAGGACGCAATGTTCGCAAGGTGAGGCGTCGCTAAGAAATCATCATATCTTTTCAACCTCCGGAACCATTACCATCACTCCCCTCCCCACTCCACCCCCAACCTCAACCCCAAAGCCCTTAACTCTTCTTCTACAGAAGCCATGATCGGGATACCATGCTGCAGCCGTTCTTTTTCCATCTCCCGCTCCGGGTCGCCGGGAATCAATACGGGATGTTGGGGATCAATTGGTATGGTAGACCGAAAACGACGGATCCATTGGTCCATATCTTTTTTAAAAGACTCAGCCGTTCTGAATGCATCTATCCGCATCGCCCCAAAAAAATGGCCAATCCCTTTTCCGGGCATATTTTCCGGCATCGGCAGATAAGCCGGAAAGGGCGGTACCCAGGGACCGAAATTCGCCCCGCTCAACACCCCCGAAAAAATATCTGCAATCGAGCCCAGCATATAGCCTTTATGCGAGCCATGTTCCAGATCGCCGCCCAATGGCAATAAAGAGCCTCCGTTTTTCAACGCATGGGCATCTGTACTGGAAGCCCCTTCTTTGGTTTGTACCCAGCCCGTTGGCGCAGGCAGGTTTTTGCGCTGCAATATCTCTAACTTGCCATTGGCAGTGGTTGTAGTGGCAAAATCGGCAACGAATGGCGTTTCTTTACCTGCAGGTATGGCCACGGCAATGGGATTGGTACCCAACATCCGCTCTTTCGCCAAAGCAGGCGCCACCAGCGCAGAAGCATTGGTCATCGCAATGCCGATCATATCATGGGGCAATGCCATCATCGCATGATGGCCCGCTATACCGAAATGATTGCTGTTCTGTACACTGATCCAACCACTGCCCACCGCCTTAGCTTTTTCGATTGCTTTTTGCATGGCATAAGGAGCCACTACCAAACCCAATCCCGCATCTCCATCCAGCACTCCGGTACTCGGGGTTTCATGAATCATCTTAGGTTCTGCCTGTACATTAACCCTCCCGGCTTCCTGAAGCCTTACATAACCTACGAGCCGGGCTATGCCATGGCTGTCAACTCCCCTTAAGTCGGCACTCAACAATGAAGATGCCGCTGTTTGTGCATCTGTTGCTGAACAACCGATGGCTTTAAAAATAGCCTCTGCAAATTTTTGTAACGCTTCTAAACGATAAATTTTGTACATCTAACGAAGGTAATAAAACAACCGCCAAGCCTCCATTCAAGAATCCTGTTTGCCGAAAAAATCAATTTCTTACCTTTGTCCACCTAAATCATCATACCTACTATGGGAAGGATATTTGAAGTACGCAAGAGTGCCATGTTTGCCCGCTGGGATAAGATGGCTAAAAATTTTACCCGTATCGGAAAGGAAATCGCCATCGCTGTAAAAGCCGGTGGCCCCGACCCTGACAATAACCCTGCCCTCCGCCGTTGCTACCTCAATGCCAAGGCCTGTAATATGCCGAAAGACCGTGTTGAAGCCGCCATCAAAAGGGCGATGGGTAAAGACACCAGTAATTATGAAGAGATCGTTTATGAAGGTTATGCCCCGCATGGCGTTGCCGTAATGGTGGAAACCGCCACCGATAATTCTACCCGAACGGTTGCCAATGTAAGGATGCATTTTACCAAAGGACATGGCGCATTGGGCACCAGCGGATCCGTTGCATTTACGTTTAACCGTATGGGTGAGTTCAAGATCAAAAACAGCGGTCAGTTGCTGGAAGACCTGGAACTTGAACTGATTGATTATGGATTGGAAGAAATCGGGGAAGATACCGAAGGCAATATCATCATCCGCACGGCCTATACCGAATTCGGCAATATGGCAAAGGCTTTGGAAGAAAAGAAGATAGAAGTGACCAGCGCGGAACTTACCCGCATACCTACCACCACCGTTGAATTATCTGAAGATGATGCCAATGAAGTACTTAAGATGGTTGATCATCTCGAACAGGATGATGATGTTCAGAAAGTTTACCACAACCTGAAATAAAGGTCGCTTTATTCCGCCATCATCTCTTTTACCACCCGCACCACATCTTCTGTATTGGGCTTGGCAAAATAATCGCCATCGCTGCCATAACCGGGGCGGTGGGCTTTTGCCGTTAAAGTTCGGGGCTTAGCATCCAGTAAACGATAACCACCCTGATCTTCCATCACTTTATTATACATGTAGCCTGCTGCTCCTCCCGGCACATCCTCATCTACAAAAAGTATCCGACTGGTTTTTTCCAGAGAAGCTTTTATCTGATGATGAATATCAAACGGCAATAAAGTCTGCACATCCACCACTTCACAGGATATCCCCTGTAAGGCAAGTCTGTCAGCAGCTTCCATCACGATGCGCAGTGTAGAACCATAACTTACAATAGTGATATCTGTGCCGGCTTTGATGATTTCCGGAACACCTAACGGTACCGTATATTCGAGCAAGTTGGAAGGTAATTTTTCTTTGAGGCGATAACCGTTGAGGCATTCGATCACCAGTCCGGGATCATTTCCCTGCAACAGTGTATTATACATACCTGCAGCCTGGGTCATATTGCGGGGTACGCAAACATACATGCCCCTTAAGGCGTTGATCACCATGCCCATGGGAGAGCCGCTATGCCAGATGCCCTCCAAACGGTGACCGCGGGTGCGCACAATCAATGGCACACTTTGCTGACCTGCCGTACGGTAATGGGTAGTGGCCACATCATCACTGAGGGGCTGTAATCCATAAAGCAGGTAATCGAGGTACTGAATTTCGGCAATGGGGCGTAGTCCGCGTAATGCCAGACCAATGCCCTGCCCCATGATGGTGAGCTCGCGGATACCGGTGTCGAATATGCGATCTGATCCGTATTTTTCCTGCAAGCCACTGAAACCCTGGTTCACATCTCCGATATAACCCAGGTCTTCCCCGAACGCAGCCACTTTAGGATTGCTGCTGAACAAGGCATCAAAATAACGGTTCAATACTTCATATCCGTTTACCATCGGGGCTTCATCTTCAAATGCCGCTGCTACAACCGGTACTTTCAAAGCCGATTTAGGTCCCTCATGATACAAATGACTATCGTGCAGATGCTCGCTGTTTAATTTCAACTCGCGGTAGAAATTATGTATAGCTGCTGAAGCTGCACCGGTTTCGGGTAAAAGACTGCCAGCTAGTGCCAGACTTTTCAGCACATCCCTGCGCATCGGTTCCTGAACGGCACGTAAGGATGCTGCTAAACCTGCTATATCCGGATGTAAACCGGCAGCATGATCCATCACCCCGGCTGCATCAGACACGAGTTGCTGCATCGGGCGAAGATATCGCTCCCAGGCCAGTTGCTTACATTCTTTGGTGTAGCGAACGGCATGTTCTTCTATGGCCGTAAGTTCTTCGTTGCTGGCCAGCGCATTTTGAATCAACCAGTTCCTGAACTGGCTTAAGCAATCCCATTCTTTCTCCCAGGTCAACCGATCGCTGTTCTTATAACGTTCATGACTACCCGAAGTGGAATGCCCCTGTGGCTGCGTAAGTTCTTCTATATGAAACAATGCCGGGGTATGAGTATCCCTTATTTTCTGGATGGCAGGTTCGAGGATCTCACACATCCCTGCATAATCCCATCCCTTCAGTTTATAGATATCGATACCGTTGCTGTCGTCGTTCTTTTGCATCCCGCTCAGGGCTTCGGATATCGAGCCTTTGGTAGTTTGGAATTTTTTAGGAACAGAAATACCATATCCATCATCCCAAACAAAAACCGCCAGAGGCACTTGCAAAACTCCTGCTGCATTCATGGTTTCCCAGAAATGGCCTTCGCTGGTAGATGCATCTCCAATGGTACAGAAGCAAACTTCATTTCCATTCTGGCTGAGTTCAGGAAAATCTGCCAGGCCGGGCAATTTCCGGAACAATGTGGAAGCGAATGCCAGCCCCAATGCACGTGGCATCTGGCCTGCGGTGGGTGCAATATCGCTGGATACATTTTTCAAAGAAGCCAGCGGCAGCCAATCTCCTGCAGTATTTACAAATGGCGTGGCAAAATGGGCATTCATCTGACGGCCCGCACTGAAAGGATCATGGCGCAAATCGGTATCCGCATATAATTGAGAAAAAAACTGATCAATCGTTGCAAGTCCGGCCGAAAACATAAAGGTCTGGTCGCGATAATAACCCGACCGGAAATCACCCTCTTTGAAGAATTTAGCCATGGCCACCTGTGCCACTTCCTTACCATCTCCAAAAATGCCGAATTTGGCTTTGCCGGTAAGCACTTCCCTTCTCCCCAGCAAACTGGTTTCCCTGCTTTCGCAACAGATGCGGTAGTCTTTCAACACCTCATTGCGAAAATTTTCAAAACTCAGTTGGTCGGCTGTTGAAGCTTCATTATGCATAGATTCCATGATATAAAAAAATGAGCACAAAAATAGCACTTTAAGCGGGCTTTGTTAAAAAAGTGTAAACGGATCTGTAAAATGCCTTTAAATAAAACGAAATTGTATCTTTAACGTCTCAAAAACATCAACAATGAAAAAAGTTTTACTATTCGGTTCTTTAAGTATGCTATCCTTAAACCTCTTTGCCCAGCACGAAGGCCACAATCATGAGGCTGCTGCAAAACAGGATGTAAATGCAACGGTTGCAGCACCGGTTCCGGTTAATCAACCTATACCTACTATCCTTTTAAAAGAAGAAGTTTACGATTTCGGCAAGATTCCACAGGGCAAACCCGTTCATCACAACTTCGAATTCCAGAATATTGGAAAAACACCCCTTAAATTACAAAATGTTCAAGCCAGTTGCGGATGTACCACTCCGGAGTGGGATAAAGACAAAGAAGTGGCCACAGGCGCAAGCAGCACGATCAAAGTTGGATACAATGCAGCTGCCGAAGGCCCATTCACCAAAACCATCACCATCACTTATAACGATAACCAAACCAAGCTGATCACCATCAAAGGGGAAGTTTGGAAAACACCGGCTGCAAGTGCTCCCGCTAATCCGGCAGTAAGTGAAATCAAAGACTAATTTAATCCTATCATCAAAGCTTAAAATCAATTTAAACATGAAAAAGTTATTATTTTCAATCGCAGCGTTAACCTTAACTACGGGTTTATTTGCTCAGAAGAAGGCTGATGAAATCGCCAAATTCAAATCGGAAACCATTGAAATGGGTAAGATCAAGCAGGACATCCCTGCTACAGCCATCTTTGAAGTAACCAATATCGGTTCGGAACCACTGATCATCGATGAAGCCAACCCTACCTGCGGCTGTACTATCGGCGATTACACCAAAGAGCCTATCGCTCCGGGTAAAACTGGTTTCATCAAGGCTACTTACAATGCTAAAAACCTTAATGCGTTTGAAAAACATCTAACCGTAAAATTTGCAGGTGTTACCGATGTAAAAAGCATCACTATCAAAGGAGAAGTATTAAACGCTGAAGATTACGCTAAAATTGCTCCTGCTGCTGAAACCAAAGACGATAAGATCATCACTAGCGATAACAAAGTGAAAGCTGCACCGTCGTCTACTCCGGCTAAAAAAACAACCACTACAAAAACAACCACTACCGTTAAGAAACCTGCCTAAGCAGTTAACTTTTTAATAATTCATGAAACCCTGCCCAAAGCAGGGTTTTGTTTTGCTTACCATGAGCCGAAAGCTTTACTTTTACCTTAAAACCTCACCATGTTCATAGATGCCATTGAAGCTGTATCCCGTTTTACCCGCCCTATCCATACCATCATGCGCAGTTATGGCGGACAGCAATTATTACCCGGAGCCGCAACCCTGTTTTTTGTAAATGAAAATGGATTTGCCGTAACCTGTAAACATGTGGCCGATATGCTGATCCAGGCCGATCAGATCAATCAGCATTTTATGAAATTCAAACAGGAAAGACAAACTATATTGAATCAACCCAAGTACAAGGCTTTGCTCAAAGGCCTGGAGCTTAAATATCATTACCAACCCAACAGCACGGTTCAACTGAAGAATAATTTTGTGGATTGTGTAGATAAGCTCAGCGGGTTTAACATACATACCCATCCCACACTCGATTTGGCCATTGTACAGTTCATGGGGTTCGATCAGATCAGATATACGGATTGTGCAAAATTTGCTCCTTTATCCGCCGAACTCAAACAGGGAAAATTCCTTTGCCGCCTGGGATTTCCTTTCCCTGAATTCAACAACTATACTTACAACCAAAGCACTGATGATATCGAGTGGACGCAAACCGGCATGAATGTCTCCCCCCGCTTTCCGCTTGAAGGAATGGTTACCCGATTTCTCGCAGATCCGCAGCATGGCCTTTATGGTATTGAGATGAGTACGCCGGGTTTACGTGGACAAAGCGGTGGACCGCTATTCGACGATAAAGGTACCGTATACGGCATGCAATTCAGCACCAAACACCTGCACCTGGGTTTCGATCTGGAAGACAAAGAGATCATGATCAATAACCAGCTGAAAAAAATAAACGATTACTCTTTCATCCATCTCGGGCAATGCATCCATGCAGAAACCATCAAAGCTTTTTTAAAACAGCATGGCGTTACTTATTATGAAGTATAGCTATCCGAAAAATAATGCTGAAATTTTTCATGAGATGATTTGAATCTACTGCCGGTGAACCAATCGGGCAACCCCTTATCTTTGCTGCATGTTATCTATCAGCAAGCGCGGGCACGAAATGCCGGCATCACCTATTCGTAAGCTGGTTCCTTATGCAGAAGCAGCAAAAAAAAGAGGCACGAAAGTTTACCACCTCAATATCGGACAACCGGATATTGAAACCCCGGAATCTTGTCTGGATGCAGTGCGGAACGCCAACCTGAAAGTACTTGCTTACAGCCATAGTGCCGGTAATGAAAGCTATCGTAAAAAACTGGTGCAGTATTATGCCAAGAATAATATTGAGGTTACCGAAAACGAAATCATCGTAACCACAGGTGGAAGTGAAGCCATCCTCTTCGGTTTTATGGCCTGCCTCGACGTAGGAGATGAAGTGATTGTGCCTGAACCTTTCTATGCCAATTATAACGGTTTCGCCATCATGGCGGATGTTTCTGTGGTTCCCATCGCCAGTAAGATTGAAACGGGTTTTGCCCTTCCACCGATTGAAGATTTCGAAAAAGCCATCACGCCGAAAACCAAAGCGATCGTGGTTTGCAATCCGAATAACCCCACCGGTTATCTGTACAGTGCTGCAGAAATGGAAACGCTGAAAGAAATTATGATCCGTCACAACCTCTTTTTATTTGCGGATGAGGCTTACCGTGAGTTTTGTTATGAAGGGAAACATACCAGCGCCATGCACCTGAAAGGAGCCGAACAGCATGTGGTATTGATGGATACCATCAGCAAGAGATACAGCGCCTGCGGTGGAAGAATCGGTGCATTCGTAACTAAAAATACGGAAGTGCTTGACGCAGCGATGAAATTTGCACAAGCCCGGCTAAGCCCGCCTTATTATGCACAACTCTTAGGCGAAGCCGCAGTTGATTTGCCCGATAATTATTTTGATGATACCAAAGCGGAATATAAACTTCGTCGCGATACGATTGTAAAACGGCTCAATGCTATTCCGGGAGTTTTTTGTCCAAATCCCGGTGGCGCATTCTACGCCATGGCAAGTTTACCCATTGATGATTGCGACAGATTCTGTCAGTGGTTGCTGGAATCATTTTCTCATGAAGGCGCAACCGTGATGCTGGCTCCCGCAACCGGTTTTTACAGTACAGCCGGCTCTGGCACAAATGAAGTGCGACTTGCCTATGTGCTGAATGTAGATGCCATCAACAAAGCGATGGATTGTTTGGAAAAAGCATTGGAAGTTTATCCCGGAAGAATTTAATACTACTTGATATATAAACGGCTGCAAATTTTGCAGCCGTTTTCATTTTCCTAATTATTTCGCCCCCGGTACACAATTCGCCCTGAGGAAATTAGAATACAATGCCGATAAATGCGGAAATGTTCCTGCTCCTTCACTGATGCTGTGTGTACGATTGGGATAGGGCATGAACTGAAAAGTTTTTTTCTGCTTCACCAGTTCGTTGATCAAAGCTTCCGCATTGCTGTAATGCACATTATCGTCGCCGGTACCGTGAACCACTAATAAGTTTCCTTTGAGGCCGCTCACATGGTTGATGGCAGATCCTTTCACAAAATCTTCCATATGCTCCTGTGGCAGACCCATGTATCTTTCGGTGTAAATATTATCGTAGTACAACAAATTGGTCACTGCTGCAATGGCAATACCGGTTTTAAATATTTCCGGGTATTGAAACATGAGGTGAAGGGTAGATGAACCTCCACCACTCCAGCCCCAAACTGCTACACGGTCTTTATCAATGAAGCTGTTTTCGATTACTTTCTTCACACCCATTGCCATATCACGGATATTGATTTGTCCGTTTTTACGGTAAATGGCTTTCCGCCATGCTGCTCCTTTCAAAGCGGGCGTACCGCGGTTATCGAGTGCCAACTGGATATAGCCGTCCTTACCCATATCGCCATCATATAAAAAGTTATTTTGACCGCCATAACTGTCATCGGTAGTGGTAGAAGCTGGTTCACCATAAACATAAATCACCAATGGATATTTTTTTGAGGGGTCGAAATTATCCGGCTTGTTCATCCAGGCATCAAGCACCACATTGTCTTCGGTGGTGATCTTGAAATATTCTATGCTGCTTGTAGGTTCAGTCTTGATGGTTTTGGCGATATTCTTTGCAGGATTTAGTGCTTTATGGTCGGGCAGGCTCATCCATTCAGAAACCTTTGGCGTGCTGAAATTACTGAAGGAATGAAATGCGATTTTTGCGTTGGGTGAAATCGAATATTCATGGGTTCCTTTCAGTTGGTTCCCGCTTACCAGTTCCGGTTCGTCCTTAGCAGACTTTCCCGCTGTGCTGATATTCACCCGATAGAGATAAAGCTGTGTGGCATTTGAAGGCGATGCGGTAAAATACACATAGTTGTTAACTTCGTCTACCCCTTTCAGTTGTCCGATATCATAATTGCCTTTGGTAAGCAAGGTTACATTTTTGCCATCGCGGCTGATCCGGTAAATATGGCGCCAGCCGTCTTTTTCGCTGATCCAAAGAAAATCCTGACCCTTATTGATCCAGTTCCAGCCGGAAGGATCATCTGCATTCAGGTCTACCCAGGCCTCATCATTTTCAGCCCAGAAGGTACGGCTGCTGGCATCTGAAGTATTGCAGTAAATCAGTTTGCTTTCCTGCTGTTTGCGGTCGAGCTGTTGCACGATGAGTTCATTGCTGCCGCTCCATTCCATACGTGGCAGATAATGCTGACTTGGGTCGCCATCTATCTTCATCCACTTCACCATACCATTCGATAAAGCGACTACACCGATTTTCACCGGAGAAGGCGCTTCCCCAACTTTAGGATATTCAACCGGAATCGGCCGGGAATAAACCGAATCGGTGGTATTGAGCATGTAATAATCTCTTGTTTTAGTGGCATCCACCTGCCAGAAAGCGATATGCCTGCTATCGGGCGACCAGCGGAAACCATCCCTGCAACCGAATTCCTCTTCATAAACCCAATCAAAAGTACCATTGATCAATTTTCGGGTACCGTCGGTAGTTAGTTTACGGATGATGCCGGTTGACAGGTCTTCTGTAAAAAGATTATGCTCGCTCACATAAGCCACATGTTTGGAATCGGGCGAAATTTTTGCAAACATCAGCGATTGTGAAGGTAAATCTTTACCCAACTGGCGGAGGGTTTTTGAAGTTTGGTCGTACACCCAATAATCGCCGCGGGTTTGGTAACGCCACACTTTTGCGGTATTTACAAAGAGCAGCAGTTTATTGTTATCGCTGCTATAACTGTAAGATTGTGGTCTTAATGGTAGGCTACTTCCGGCTGGTGTAAGTACTTCTTTTGAAAACAATACGGTTTCTGCTTCCGTTTTGGGATCTACCCTTACAATAGCTCCATCTTTGTAACGGGTGAATCCGGTTCCATCGGGAGTCCAGTTGATGGAGCGGCGCTGTGCCTTAAGGAAACTGCAACTGAAAAGCAAAATAAAAACGGCGAGGGTTCTGATACGTATATTCATCTGATCATGTTTGAACGGGCAAAATAAGCAAATACTATTGTTTTACCCTGCCATTGCTGTAAAATCTAACCTAATTTCGCAGAAAATAGCGGGTAAAGCATGGAAAAAGAAAAACCCCGGATCGATAAATACCTGTGGAGCATCAGGCTTTACAAAACAAGATCACAAGCGGCTGAGGCCTGTGATAAAGGAAGGGTGAAGCTCAATGCGGTTTCGGTGAAAGCATCGCGGCTGGTGAGCACAGGAGATATTTATGAAGTAAAAACAGAGGCTAAAAAATGGGTGATCAAAGTGATTGCTTTGCTGCACAACAGGGTTCCTTATATGGAAGCCATTCTGCATTATGAAGATCAAACACCGGCGGAAGAAATAGAGCGCATCCAATTTCAGGCGGCGGTTTTTCATACCGGAAAAAGATTGAGCAAGATGGGAAGGCCAACCAAGAAAAACAAACGAGATCTGGACGATTTCATGGGTGGCAGCGGGGATCTATAACTTTCTCTTCACTTCAATTAAACCAGCATTGTAAATATGCAAATAGATATCATCTCGGTTGTTCCCGATTTACTTTCCGGTCCGTTTTCGCATTCCATCATGAAACGGGCGAGGGATAAAGGTTTGTTAACGGTAAATGTGATCAACCTTCGGGAATATACCACTTATGCCAGGACCCAGGTTGATGATTACCCGTTTGGCGGTGGTGCCGGCATGGTACTGATGATTGAGCCGTTGGTGAATGCTTTGGAAACATTGCAAAAAACAACCTGCTACGATGAAGTGATTTTTCTTACTCCTGATGGGGAACTATTTAATCAGGGGATGGCCAACCGGCTTTCATTGCAAAAAAACTTACTGATGATTTGCGGGCATTATAAGGGCATCGATCAGCGGTTCAGGGATCATTTTATTACCCGGGAAATTTCCATCGGCGATTATGTACTCAGTGGCGGAGAATTGGCGGCAGCAGTGATTACAGATGCTATCGGCAGGCTCATCCCGGGTGTGCTCAATGATGAAAGTTCGGCGTTAAGCGATTCGTTTCAAGACAATCTGCTTGCACCACCCGTTTACACAAGGCCGGAAACATTCCGGGGATGGAAGGTACCCGATATCTTAATGAGTGGCAATCATCAAAAGATTGAGGAATGGAGGTATGAACAGTCGATTATCAGGACTAAAGAAAGAAGGCCGGGGTTGTTGGATTAAAATTATTGAACACCATATTCCTAACCAAAAAATCACATTATTTCAGCTACAATTGATGTTAATTGTATAATTTCATTTATCAAATCGTACACATATGAAATGTATATATCTATTTTTCTTTGTACTCTTAATGTTTCTTCAAAAAGCTACTGCTCAAACTACACAAATCAGCATTGGGACTAATTCTGATGTAGAATACTTTAATGACCTCAAAGTAAATGCTGTTGATGGAAGTACAGTTAATGTTGGTTATAAAACAAATGGATTTACCGGAAACGATTTACTCATCGTTAAGCTGAATAATTTTCGTCAGATTGTTTGGTCGAAAACGATTTTAAATAATGGCGATGATCGTTTTACGAA
>JAPLEF010000104.1 GCA_026391525.1 Sphingobacteriales bacterium | reverse complement strand
TTCTTAAATTAAATTACTGCCAACTAAATCCGTTTAAACAGGTTACCAGAATTCCGGTATCAACACAACAGTTACCCAACCCAAAAAACGCTCTGTGCTCAATAGAGAAATTTTGGTTTTATAAAATCAAAATAATTAATTTTTGGAGATAGTTGTGCAACCGCCACCAATGTTAGCGGCTGTGCTTTTTGTCTGTAAACTTAGGGAAGCCTGATTTTTTTAGTTGTTCATTTGCCTTAGCAAGTTTTTCTGGAAATAGCACAACGTTGTCATACTTTTCCAATGAAGAGTCAATGCGTACAGCAGGAACCTTGTTTTTGTTTATTTCAAGCATTGTTTTCATAATTCAAATTTACTATTTTTTTCTTCGTACAGCAAAAGCTTGATAATCTTTCCCAAATTCATACCATTCCCACTCGTTTATACTTTCTCCCATAATATCAAAGTCTGCTTTTACTATTTCAAAATATTTGTTAATTCCCATTCTGTAAAGCCTTGGTTTTAGCTGCGTTACTGCCTGTTGCGTAAATCCAACATTCTGGATAACGGTCTGCAAAAGCATAAATTGCAGAAACTACAGTTGCAAGTACTTTCTCTGAGTCTCCATTGTCCGTAATTACTTGATCGTCAAGAGTGCCTGTGTTTAAATTTTTGTCTCCAAACGCAAGATTGTAAAGATTTTCAATGTTCATTTGCTGAAACTGAATGATTTTTACAATTTTTCCTTTTTTTCCCTCACTTAAAAATTCAAAAGTGGTTAAACTTCTTCCTGCTTTTAGTTCGTATCGGTCAAGTTTCATATTTTGTCGTTGTCAGTACAAAAATATGGATATCTTTCTTGCTTGAATTATAATTTACGCAGATGGGGAACCAGAGTTCCGTCTGCCGACAGCCTATGATTAAATGTACGAAACTTTTGGAAGCCACCAAAATGTAACAACGGGAATGGAAACGCTTTTCCGCCACGGGAGGATAGCAAAAATGCCCGTGCAGGCTATGACCCTCAAGCCGATAACTGAAGAAGCAAAAAGAGATGAAGCTGAAGTGCCGCAATCAGACCCATTTGCGTAAATGCTCTGGTGGCAGTTTTAGTCTGAGATGTGCTAAAGTGTTACAGATAAATTAAGCTGTCCGCCAAGTCCGACCTCAATGATTTTTTGCAGAGTTGAGATACGTACATCTTTTATGTCATTCTCAACCTTAGAAATGTATGCTTTATTTGTACCGCATTTTTCTGCAAGTTGTTGCTGTGTCAAACCTTTTTCTAATCTTGCATCGTGTATCATTGCCCCTAATTTGAAAGTTTCATAGCCTTTGTCAAATTTATCTCTTTTTGGCGTTCCCTTTTTTCCGTATTGTTCGTCAATTAATTGGGCAAGTGTCTTTGTGTTACTTTTTGCTTTCATAATATTCCTCCTTAATTTTTAATGCTTTTGCAATTTCCTGTTTGGGTGTCTTCTGTGTTTTCTTCTGAAAACCATTTGCTAATACAACTAATTTACCCTCATCAAAGAAGCAGAAAATTCTAAAAATGTCACTCGCAAGTTGAATGCGAATTTCGTAAAGCCCGTCTGTACCCTCTAGATGTTTTAGGTAAGTTTCTGGAACTTGTTGAACTTCTTCAATGAGCAAAAATGTCCAAATGATCTTTTCTTTTACTTTTTGTCGTTGCTTTTTTAGAAATTCCTCGAAGTAACCCTTAAAGGTTATGATTGTTCTATATTTTTTTGCTGCACTCACAATGCAAATATACAAATGTAGTCCGATAAGGCAACTTTATTTTTTGAAAGTTTTATTCAAAAATTTACGCAGATGGGGAACCAGAGTTCCGTCTGCCGACAGCCTATGATTAAATGTACGAAACTTTTGGAAGCCACCAAAATGTAACAACGGGAATGGAAACGCTTTTCCGCCACGGGAGGATAGCAAAAATGCCCGTGCAGGTTATGACCCCCAAGCCGAAAACTGAAGAAGAAAAAACAATTGAAGCTGAGGTGTCATTTTCACCCTAATTGGCAAATGCAATGTGAGCTGAAGCCTTTATTATTGTTATCGGCAAACGCTAACATTTTATTCACTTTTGAATTATTAAGTTTATGAAACAATCCTCCATCACTTAAAATTTATAAAATGAAAGCACTAATTCTTTTATCGTTATTAAGTATTCCTACAGTTCAATTAAATAACAATCTTTCAACCACAAAGGAGAGTCTTACTGCAGAAGTGAAAGTTAATTTACAGCCTGAACCGGCATATGGTAGAATGTCTGCGATTGAATTTAAAAGTCAAGATTATTGTCGTGCTGAATTAAAAGATTTTGAGTTTGATGCTCGTTTTATTGTGGTTAGTGCTACTGTTTATTTTTCCGGAGCAAATTTTAGAGGTGTTGAAAAAGCTGTTATTACCAGCAATAGTTTGAAACCAATAAGTAGTCTAAAAGGGCGCTGCATACCTGGATCTATTGTTGTCTTTGACGATGTAAAAGTTAAAGGTCCAGATAATGTAATCAGAACGATACCAGGTGTAAGCTATATGTTATATTAAAAATTGTTTCCTACTTTTTTATTAGATTATAAGGCTATATCTATGGTTTCAGCTAACTCGTCGCTTTCCGCAACCCACGAGTTGTTATCAAATGTACAAAGAACAAAAGTTGAACCAGTTTAAAATGAATAGTGTAAACCTAATTTTATAGTTGGAATTAAAATCATAAATCAGAGTACCAGGTGATTTTTTTTATGCTTTCAAGCTTGGGCCTGTATCCATAAAATAAATGTGTCATTTCTCTTATGTAGTCTTCAAGGCTTGAAAAGTCGCCTTCTGAAATAAGCCAATGCGCTTCCTTCAGTTCACCAGGTAGACCGATTAGGTATATTT
>JAPLEF010000175.1 GCA_026391525.1 Sphingobacteriales bacterium | reverse complement strand
TGATTGTGATTTTCTATTTATAGAACGGCTGGAAATATTACGTGAGAATCGGTGATTGACGGTATGAATAAAAAAAATAGTAAAATTACTGAAGAAACGCTTGCATTTGTAAAATCCAGTTTCTATGTTTGTACCAGAAAGCAGCAATGATCATTACCTCGGTTATTCTGTATTTCCCTCCCCATTACTCCACTCCACCCGAATTACCAGTCCAACAGACTGAAGAAGTCACTCCTCTGGCAAGCCTTTCGAATTACTTAAACCACCAGGAAATGAACTTAAAATCTACCCATACCCAATCATTGATATTATCCGCCCTTGCCATTTTTGTAGTGCCGTTGGTTGGTAAATCTCAAAACATATCGCAGCATATCTTCAATAGTACACCAGCGCTTATTTCAGGAACAGCTAATCATATGAGTGCCCAGTACCTGTTTACCAATGTTTGCGTGGGAGTAGATGCCATTGTAACGAAAGTAGGTTACACCTGTGTTGCAATGCAAGATTTACCAGAAGCAAATTCCAACCATTGTGGTGCATACAGTGCAGCCAATTCATCTACCAGCTGTTTGAAAAGCATATACTTCAAGAATAGCGTTTACCCTGCCATCAATACTTTGCCAGTAAAATACCATGCTTTTGATGTGGATTTCTGCAATAATCTAATAATGCTGAAATGGGTAACCAGCGAGGAAGCGAATCATCACCATTTTGAAGTTGAACGATCATTTAACCAGCAGGATTTCAAACCTTTAGCCCTTATTTTAGGCGGATTTGATGCAGGCATGGGCAGGATGAAATATGAATTAAAAGATGCAGCTATAGAATTAAAATCGAATAGCATGGCTTACTACCGGCTAAAGCAGGTTGACCTCGACGGTCGTTATAGTTACAGTAAAGTAATTGCAGTTCGATTAGAGGAAACAGGTATTTTGCAAATGCTGTTATCTCCCAATCCGTTTGCAGAAACCATTTTGATTGGTTACCAGAGCATTGAAGCGGGTATTGCAGAAATCAGACTGGTGAATTTGAATGGAAAAACCATTGTATCCAAACATTCAGCAATAAGTAAAGGAAGCAACCATCTCCAGTTGACAGGTTTATCGAAATTGGCTCCGGGGATTTATGTGGCCAGTTTGATCATCAATGGGGTAGTAGTTGATAACCAGAAATTGGTTAAACACTAATGCTTAAGCAGCTACCGGTTCCAATAAGCTGGTAGCTGCATCCTTACTTTTTCTGAAATTAAACATAAAGCTATTCCCGATGAAGTCGTCAAAAAACAATCACAACAGTCAACTTTCAAAATGGAATCGTTGTACTATTTGGTTGCTAAATGCATGGAGGGGGAAATCCTTTCAGCCAATGCCTGCTTACTGGGCACTGATACCCTTAAATCCGGTTTCAGAAAATAAATCTAACAGTAACTATCAGGAGCTTTGTTCTCCACATGGTTTCGAAATCGTAAATAATATTCAACAAAGGCCCTTATGAAGGCTGAAAACTCGTTTTCTTTGGGGGTTACAGAATCGTAAGATTCTTACTAAAAGCTGCATTTCTATGCGGCTTTTTTTAATTTTATTCGAAAAATGATCACTTAAATCAAGGTGAGTTTTTTGGGTATATCTATTTTATTTTTTAGGCTGCATTTATTAGGTCTCCGGCATCCTTATCCCGGAACTTTTTCTGTATATTGCAAATTGTTACAAATAATTTTATGAGGAAATATCTACTCCTGATCATTGCCATTTTCCTTGTCAGCTTATCCCATGCACAAAGTTTTTCCAATAAGGGGAAAGATTTTTGGGTGGCTTATGGTTATCATCAAATCATGAACAATGGCAACGGGCAACAGATGGTACTTTATTTTGCCACCGATCAGGTTACCAATATCACCATCAGCATACCCGGTTCAGGCTATGTGCAAAATTTAGTAAGTGGTGCAGCACCTACTGTACTCACTTCTGCAGCAATACCAAAAGTCGGTGCCCAGGATGCCAGGTTGCTCAACGGTTCTGTTACTCCGGAGAACAAGGGCATTCATATTACTTCAGATAAGCCAATGGTTGCTTATGCACATATATATAATCAAAATGTATCCGGTGCCAGCATCCTTTTTCCAACTAACACTTTGGGGAAAGAATATTATTCTATCAATTATAAGAATATTTCAAACACCGACGATGCCAACTGTTGGTTTTATGTGATTGCAGTAGATACAGGTACTACTTCAGTCGAAATCACTCCAAGCGCTAATGCTATCGGCCATCCTGCAGGAGTTCCTTTCACCATTAACCTTACTCAGGGCCAGGTTTACAATGTCATGGGTGAACTTACCAGTACCAATAATCCGTTTACAGGTTCAGATCTTACGGGTTCAAAAATCAGGAGTATTTCTTCGGGTACGGGTAACTGTAAGAAAATTGCGGTTTATTCCGGAAGCGGCAGGATCAGTATCACTTGTGCAGCCAACTCTTCCTCATCTGACAATTATATGGTTCAGGCATTTCCTAAAGATGCCTGGGGAAAAAAATACCTCACTTCACCTACCAGTAGTTTGAACAATAATATTTTCCGTATTTGTGTAGCAGATCCGGCAACATTGGTTACTGTAAATGGTGCTCCTATTGCTACTCCGCTCATTAATAATTTCTACTACGAATTAGCCCAAACTTCGCAGCCTTTAAAAATTGAAGCCAACCTTCCTATCATCCTTGCTCAATATATCGCATCGCAGGGCTCATGCGGAAATCCGCCTTCAGGTTCAAATCCCGGCGATCCTGAGGTTATTTATATAAGTCCCGTTGAACAGAATATTTCGAAAGTGCTCTGGAATGCCACGCCGAATTTCAATATCATCGAACATTATTACAATGTAGTTATTCCCAATACGGGAACTGCCATCAGTTCTTTTAAACTGGATGGTGTAACCGTTAACCCTGCATTATTTACTGTACATCCACAGGACGCCGGCTATTCTTATTTAAGCAGGCAATTGTCTGTATCAGGAGCACACCGAATTGAATCTGATTCAGGTTTCAATGCAATCGCTTATGGTTTTGGAACGGCAGAATCTTATGGGTATAATGCCGGTACTAACATCAAAGACCTGTATAATTTTATAGAGCCGGAAAATCCATTCAGTTTGGTTCCAGATCCGGTTGCCTGTACAGGAACTCCTTTTTTTCTTACGGTTACTTTTCCTTTTATTCCAACTTCATTGAGTTTTAATTTTGGAGGATTTCAAGCCAATCAATCTTTTCCTACACAGGCATCTGTAAATGCCATATTTGATACTACCTATTTCATCGGCGCAAAACAAGTTTGGCGCTATAAGATCCCTACCACTTTTGTATACACCCCAGCCAATGTTACTCCAGGATATCCGATTAATATAGTTGCTGGAACCACCAGTTCAGACGGTTGTGGCAATACGGTAGACAGAGATTTCACACTGGCCGTTTACGATCCTCCGGTTGCGGAAATGGACTGGTTCAATAACGGATGTGTTACAGATACGGTGAGGTTCCGCGATACCACCACTTACCTTGCCGGTACTTATTCTTACAAATGGTACTGGAATTTCGGGGATGGAACAACAGATAGTGTTCGCTATCCAAGACATAAATATCTGTTACCGGGAACCTATACCGTCAAGTTTGCAATGATCAGCAATGTGGGTTGTTTCAGTGATACGGCAGTTGAAACCATCATTGTTACCAATGTACCCATTGCCAATTTTAATACATCATCACCTTTATGCACAGGCAATTCGATAAGCTTTACCAGTACTTCCAGTGCCGCTCCACCGGGTAATCTGCAGAAATGGTTTTGGGATTTTGGGGATGGCACTACTCAGGTCATAACAGCTCCAACTAGTCCTAATGTCACTCATACCTACAATGTATTCGGCCCACGTACGCCTAACCTCCGCGTGGAAACCAATAGTGGTTGTACCAGTTTGATTGATACCAGTTTCATAACCGTCAATCCCAAACCTGTAGCCAGCTTTACTATGCCTGGAGGAATTTGTTTGCCGGGTGATTCTGCAAGGTTCTTCAGCACCAGTACCATTGCAGACGGAACTGAGGCAGGTTTTATTTATAGCTGGAATTTCGGCGATCCAGGCAGTGGAGTAAATAATGTTTCTAATATAAAGAACCCGGTACATTATTACACAGCAGGAGGATCATACAATATCAAGTTAACCATAACATCTCAAAACGGATGTGTGGATGACACCATCCGTACTTTGAGTAACGTGTATGCTGCACCGTTATCCGGATTTAATGTTGCCCCTGAAGCCTGTATAAACACATCAGTGAGCTTTACCAGTACCAGCACCGGTAGTGGTCAGGCAGTGAGTAATTATTTCTGGGATTTTGGAGATGGATCGCCCATAGGAAGCGGAGCGAACCCTTCACATACCTACACTTCATCCGGTGTGAAGAATATCAAACATTGGATTAAAACTGTTGTCGGTTGTACAAGTGATACCACTTACGATCAGGTAACTGTAAACCAGTTGCCAACTGCTTCTTTCAGCAGCACTGGCCCGTATTGCAGCAACAAGGCCATAAACTTCAGCAGCAGTTCTGTTGCCAATTCTGGCACTATAGTTACCTGGGCATGGTCGATGGGGGATGCCACTGTTAATAATTTTACAAATGGAAATCCGTTTACGCATACCTATGCCACTTCAGGAAATAAAACAGTAACCCTAACCGTTACCACAGATAAGGGTTGTACAAGTACCGTTTTCAGCAATGTGATAACCGTAAACCCTAAACCTTTAACTGCATTTACCAATTCACAGGCCTGCCTGCCGAATCAGTCTGTTTCATTCGCCAATAATACCAGCATTTCCAATAGCAGTATCTTGAGTTATGTTTGGAATTTTGGCGATCCTGCTTCAGGTGCTGCAAATACATCCACACTAACTTCGCCAAGCCATTTTTATGCTGCTACCGGTACATACACGGTACAACTTACTGCTACCAGTTCGGATGGTTGCATAAAAGACAGTATCCGTTCGGTGAGTAATATTTTCGCACAACCAAGGGCCAGTTTCACTGTTGATCCGGAGAATTGCCTGAACACCATTACCAACCTAACGTCTACCAGTACAGGAAGCGGGGCAAATATCACTAACTGGTTCTGGGATTTTGGTGATGCAACCCCAATAGGAACAGGTGCAACCACTGCACATACCTATGCAAATGCGGGAACTTATGTTATCAGGCATTGGGTTCGAACGGTCAACGGTTGTTTTAGTGATACCATTCCACAAACCGTTGTGGTAAATCCTTTACCAACAGCTAATTTCAGTTTTAGCAACCCTAGTTGTGAAAACAGGGTAATCAATTTTACCAATACTTCAATCGCAAATGTTGGAGTAGTGAATGAATGGACCTGGGATTTTGGCGATCCTATCAGTGGCACAGCTAACAGTGCTACCATTGCAAATCCACAACATATTTTCAGCAGTGCAGCCATATATACGGTAACCCTAACCGTTAAAACCACGAAGGGTTGTGTAAGTGCACCAACCCCTATTGCGGTTCAGGTAAATACAAAGCCTGTAGCAGGATATATAAACCCTGAGGTTTGTTTGGATGATACTTATGCACAATTCTTAGATACCAGTTCCGTTCAGGCCGGAACCATCACAGCCTGGTTGTGGAATTTTGATGACCCGATCAGTGGAGCAAATAATACCTCTACTTTGCAAAATCCGCAACACAGTTACACTACAATCGGAACAAAGAATGTAAAACTCATTGTAACCAGCAATAGCGGTTGTAAAGACACTACCATTCAATCTTTTTTTGTAAATGGTGATATTCCGGTAGCGGGTTTGGTGCTTTTAAATCCAACCGGATTATGTGCCAATGATTCTGTTGCCATACAAGACGCGTCTACTGTAAATGTAGGTAGTGTAATTAAAGTTGATATTTACTGGGATAATCTTGGCGCACCCACTGTATTTGAAACAGACGATTTACCATTCCCCGGCAAAATTTATCGCCATCGCTATCCTAATTTCCAAAGTCCACCAACTCAGCCTTACCGCATCAGGTACAGGGCTTATTCCGGGGATATCTGTGTGAACGATTTCTTCCAGGATATTGTAGTTAACGCTGCTCCGGATGTTCAGTTCAACCCCATTCCTGATACTTGTTTATATATCGATCCATTCCAGATCGTGCAGGCCAGTGAAGTTGGGGGAGTGCCAGGCAGTTTTGTTTTTTCCGGGCCGGGGGTAAGTACAACCGGCGTTTTCAGCCCATCACTGGTAGGTCCGGGTATTTATACTATCAAGTACCTGTTTACATCAAATGCAGGATGTACCGATTCGGCGCAGCGAACCATCAGGATCCTGCAACCTCCTTTGGCTAATTTTGGATTCTCCAGTCCGGTATGTCAAGCGCGTGCCGTTACTTTCCGCGACAGTTGTCTTGCACCTGTTGGTGCCATTACTACCTGGACATGGGATTTTGCCGATGGCTCACCAGTATTAATACGCAATAACAATAATCCATTTACTCACATCTTCCAGTTACCTGGCAATTATCCGGTTAAGCTGACGGTTACTACCGACGATGGATGTTCGAGTTTGGTGAGAATTAAGAATGTATTGGTAAGCCCCGAACCGATTGCTAACTTCAGTTTTACGGATACATCCTGTTTGCCAAACGCTGTAATTCAATTTAACAATCTTACCACTATTTCAGATGGTACTTTGAACAGTTTGAGGTATTTGTGGAATTTTGATCATCCTGCGAGCGGTACTCTTAATATTTCAACGGCAGTCAATCCTTCGCATTTGTACTACGACGAAGGTCCATTTGATGTCAGGTTAACCGTAGTGAGTTCGTTTGGTTGTACTGATGATACAACGATACAGGTGAATACCATTCATCCACAACCTATAGCAGCCTTTGATTTCGGTAAGCCAAGTGTTTGTATTGGCGACCAAGTAAGCTTTAACGACTTAAGCAATCCTCAGGATGGCACTGCTTTGCAATGGTCTTGGAATTTTGGAGATAATAGTCTGGCCTATGCACAAAATCCAACGCATACCTATGCAGATACCGGAACCTACCAGGTTGAATTTTATATGACCAACAGTTTTGGCTGCGAAAGTGATACGATCAGCAAGCCATTTAGCGTTTACCCCTATCCGATAGTGAATGCCGGTCCGGATACGGAAGCTCTTGAAGGAAGCAACACCGTTTTACAGGCTACCGCTTCCGGGAATGACCTTCAATATGTTTGGACGCCAGCTACTTATCTGAACAGCAGCAGTATCATAAGGCCTACCAGTACACCGGTTAATGATATCACTTACACTTTGACGGTTACAGGAAGAGGCGGATGCCCTGCAGTTGATCAGGTAAAAGTTGTGGTGCTCAAAACACCGATGATTCCCAATACTTTCTCACCAAATGGAGATGGAATCAATGATACCTGGGTTATCCGTTACCTGAAAACCTATCCAAAAGCAAGGGTACAAGTATTTTCACGTACAGGTCAGTTGATGTTTGAATCTACCGGATATACTACTCCTTGGAATGGAACACTCAACGGAAAGCCATTGCCTATGGATACTTATTACTATATCATTGAACCTGAAAGTGGCCGCGATCCGGTTACAGGTTATGTTACCATCATAAAATAAAGGGATGAGAAGGGATTTGTTTTTGAAGTTGGGTTTGATCATGGGATTTTTTTTATCATTTGGAGGAGAATTGTTTGCACAGGCCAAACCTTCATATACCCAGTATATCCTGAATAATTATATACTCAATCCTGCTGTTACAGGCATTGAAAATTATTCGGATATCAAGTTTAGTCACCGCAACCAGTGGACGGGTATCAATGGAGCTCCGGTTACCACCTACCTCACCATGCATGGCCCGATTGGTAAAACCGATCTTCGAACCACCGCCACCTCATTTGCCGTTGCGGGTGATAACCCCAGAGGGAAAGATTATTGGGATCAATATGCAGCTCCTGATCCGCATCATGGTGTTGGCCTAACCCTCATGAACGATAAGGCCGGTTATATCAATAGATGGTCGCTTTACGGCTCCTATGCCTACCACCTGCCGGTGGGTACTAAAACTTCTCTTGCGCTGGGATTTAATTTGGGTATGTCTGGCGTAAACCTCGACCGTAGTAAAATTGATTTTGCCGGAACTGATCCCAATGATCCGGCAATCGGATATGCCAATAATGAATTGAAAAAGATTAGGCCTGAACTTGGTGCTGGTTTGTGGCTCTATTCCTCACGTTATTTTGCCGGCGTTTCGGTATTGAATGTGATTCCGGGAAAGAACAAATTTGTAAAAAACGACCGGTACGGGGATACCTATACGCCTAATTTCTTTGCTACCGTAGGTTATCGGATGAATTTTGGGGGCGACATGAATCTGATTCCTTCGCTCATGTATCAATATTGGAAACCTCAACTCAGTGGATTGCATCTCAACCTCAAAATGCAATATCAGGATCTGATCTGGTTTGGCGGAACCTACCGCATTTCTGATTTTGTTTCAGGTTATGGTGCAATGGCAGGATTGAATATCTCGAATACTTTCAACATCAGTTATTCGTATGAAGTATCTACCACTAGCCGTTTACGTAATTATACCGGCAATACCCACGAAATAATGATTGGTTTCATATTGGGGAATAAATACGGTGACACTTGTCCACGTAATGTATGGTGATTTTTTTCTACAATTAAGTTTCTGATCAATATCACTTCCTTAAGCGTATCACTGGCCTTCTTGAGCTTCAAGCAGGTAGGAGGTAATCACTGGGTTGCCGCAACTGTCTGTTTGAGGTTTGAATTCATTCATGATCCACAGGAGGTTCATCTTCCACTCACCATCAACATACTTTATCAAAAATGCTTTGGTGAGGGTTAAGCCTGTTGCAGGGTCCTGCTCTTCAATAAACATGAGCTTTTCTTTAGGGGCTTCAACAGCAGCCGCAGGGATAGCAAAATGTTCATCGATGGTTTTAATATCTTCTGTGATAGAAAAGCTTTGGTTTGATATGGTATTGCTGATATCAGTTTTTTGGATGGGTGCTACGATAGGTTTATCATCCTCTACGGATTGTTTTACCGAAACGGGTTGGGGTTGTTGTAATGTAATTGCAGACGTGATTGCATTTTCAGGTTTGATGTTAAAGCGAAGTTTATAATATTGCTCAAGTGATGTTGTGGAATTTTTTTCAGGTAAAGAAGGGAATACAACGATGCAACTTATATAACCCAAAACCAAGCAGGCAATGACAAGACTCAATCCGAGTCCTCTACCTTTATTTTGATTTACAGAAATGTTCTTATCATTCGTGAAGAAGCTGATTCTCTTTTGTAACTGGCTTTTGCTTCTGAATGCAGGCAAATGAAACAGCATCGGAGACTGTTTTATCCGGGCTGTTTTTAGTAAGGTTTCTGCATAAGTAATAGGATCGTATTGATAATTCATCACCTGCAGATCGCATTGCAATTCACGTTCAAGCCTGATCTGCTTTCCTATTTGAAGCAGGAAGGGGTTAAAATGGAAAATATACTCCGTGAACAAAAGCAACCAGTTCATCAGGTAATCATTTTGCCTGATATGCGAAAGTTCATGGATAATGATTGATTCGGCTTCTTTTGTACTGATCTGGTTTACCAAAGCAACGGGCAACAAAATAACCGGTTTGAAATAGCCGAAAGTGAGTGGCGTTGTCACCACATCGCTGTACCAAAAACTCACT
The DNA here is from genome assembly GCA_026391525.1 of Sphingobacteriales bacterium. Classification (GTDB taxonomy): domain Bacteria; phylum Bacteroidota; class Bacteroidia; order Chitinophagales; family Chitinophagaceae; genus Ferruginibacter. The sequence continues at coordinate 3,756 of JAPLEF010000175.1, read as the reverse complement.
TTTCTGATCAAACCCATTTCAAGTGCCCGTGTGGTCATGAAAAGTTTTAAACCGGCTGATGGCTTTATCAGGGTGCTTTTACATTCCCCTTTGAATCGGTGCCATTTCAAAAATGTATCGGTTGCTTTAAAAATTGCCACAAGAGCATAAATAGATAACAGCACGGACGGCCAGCTGAAATTCGCATCCGTTTTAAAAATTCCTGGTAGCGAAATAAAACGGGATAACCATAACCATTCAGTATTGTAGAAATAAATAGAAAATGTGATTGCTGCAAATAACCATTGTATGAACAAAGCGAAAAACAAGAACCTTCGCTTATCCTGTGGTTGAACCGGTTTAAGAATTTGGCAACTCACCGGGTAGCTTAACAACAGCAAAGCCGATTGCCAAAGGCTATGCAATAACATCATACAAAAACTAAGTGCAAAATGATTCAGCATTTCTGCTATTTTTTTGATTTAAGTTTATCGATCATCTGCTGGATGCGTTCAAGTTCAGCCTCCGTATTTTTATGCTGGCCAAGTGCCTGCAACACCAGTTCGGTAGGGTTCCCCGAAAAAAGTCCGGTAATCATTCGGTTCAGGAATTGTTTTTGTGTTTTTTCTTTAGAAACTGCAGGAGTATAGATATGGGTTTTATTGCTGTCGTCGCGGGTAACCAACTTCTTTTCAAACATGATCTGCATCAACTTGAGCGTGGTGGTATAACCTGCATCCTTATTCAGGATCAACTCTTCATGAACGGCTCTTACGGTGGCGTGCTTTTTCTCCCAAAGTATTCCCAGAATTTCTAATTCACTTTCAGTGGGCTTGATATTTTTTTCTTTTAAACTCATACGATTAAATTCGTATGCAATCTAAGAAATGTTTCGTAATTAAAAAAACAATTCCACTTTTACCTGATAAGGATGAAGCTTCCTTTTTTGGTGATATATTGTCCTTGTTCACAAATGGCTTCCAAAACATAAATATAGGTACCCGCTTGCTGATCGGTATTGTTATACCTGCCGTTCCAGCCCTTCGTATTTTTATTCGGACTAAAGTTTTGCTGATCAAAAACCAGTCTGCCACTGCGGTTATATACAGAGAATCTTTTTACAGATCCGATACCTCTTGTGAGCGGAAAATAAAAATCGTTCTTGCCATCATTATTCGGTGTAAATGCTGTTGGCATAAGCAGATAAGCATCTTTACATTCAATAGCAACAATAATTTGGTCCGTAGCCACACAACCCCTATCTGAAGTAACCTTAATCGTGTACGTTTTAAGCCTTGTTGCAATGGTTACTGGAACCGGACAAGCACTACAGGATAGGGAATCAGCCGGCGACCATTCATAGTTACGAACATTACTGCTGTAAGCTGGTGCCAACGAAAATTCTGTGTAGTAGGGGAATATCTTATCCGCTCCGGCATTCACAGTAGGTTTCGGGTTTACCGCCACATTGATTTCAGTTGAACTTCGGTAACAACCAACAGAATCTGCCAGTTCAGCACGGTAACGTGTAGCTTGTTTTGGGTTGGCAATAGGGTTTGGTATATACGGATTCGAAAGTGTTTCCGGAGGAGACCAGGAAGTGATTTTATCCGCAGGTTCAACTCCCAACTGGATTTTTTCACCTTCACAAATAGTGCCCAGATTGAAGGCTGGTAAAGCGTTAAAAGGTTGATAAACTTTCATCAGTGTGCTGTCTTTCACACTACAATTGAAAGTATTGGTTGAAGTAACCATGTATTTGGTGGTTTGCACCGGTGCAAATAGGGTAGAGTCGCAGGTTGCGCAGAAGCCTGGCCCACTTAGGCTGGCAGTCCATAACACCTGATCACTTGTGTAAGCGATAACTGAATCACGTTGTCCCAAGCAAAGGGTATCCATTCTCGGAATTACCCATAAGAATGGTAAAGGGCGAACAATAACTTGTTTAATAAGGCTGTCTTTACAACCAAATTTATCAATAGCAGTAAGCTTTATATCGTAAGAACGATGGGTGTTGTAGAGAAATGGTCGGGGTTGAAAAACGGTGTCGTTCAATGCTGATTGTCCAAAATTCCAATACCATCTGCGTATGGTATCTGCCGGCTGATAAGCTCTGGATAAATTCGTAACGGCTAAGGGTAGGTTCAAACATAAACTTGAAGGAGCAGTAAAGTCGAGTTGCGGTCCTCTCACTGTAATTCGGTGATCAAGTTCAAGGCTATCAGCACAATACTCTGATCCATTGCTGATGATCACGTTATTGTCATAGTTTCCTAATTGCAAAGAGGATACAGAAATATCGTTATCCGTTATTGGGCCAACATCCTGACCCAAAACATTCCACAAGTAGGTTGCTGTAGTATTGGGATAACTGTTAATAACCCTGAACCGGCTGTTTGTATTGATACAGATAGAAGTATCTGGGTTCATGAAAACAGGATTCGCCGTAAAGATTCTTGCAAATGCAGAATCAATACAGCCTGTTATGTAGTCTTCCACCAATAATTTGGTACGGAAAGCTCCTCTCAGTGGAAAAGTATGGATAGGGTTGCGGGCAGTATCGGTTGGGGTTTGATCGTTAAAACGCCAGAGGGTTTCTGATAAATTTCCGGCACTGTTGTTATTGAAACTAAAAGTTTTCTTATCGTTACAGGTATTGCTGTAAGTAAATTTAGCAATAACGCCAATCACTTCAATTTGCATACTGTCTGTTGTGCCCGGGCAATTGTTCTTGCTTGGTGTAACATAAACAGTTTTCACGCCTAAGGAAGTAAATTTGTGTTGTATGAATGTGTCGGAAGTAATCACCAATCCTCCTCCAAAATCCCATGCATAATTATCAGCATTATTGGCTGTTGAAACAAATTGTCCTTTTTCACTTCCACAAAAAACAGGAATTACAGGATAGGCGTTGAGGTTAGTTGGTGGTACACCATACATCGCCGTATCAAATTGGAAGCTGCTGATGCAACCATCATTTGTTATGATATTTACAGAAGCAGCATAAACCCCGGTATTGAGATAATTGTGACTGATTTGCCCACTCGTTGTAGTTGCCGTCTGTCCGTCACCAAAAGTCCAGTTATAACTGCTAACCGCACTTCCCGGAGGTAAACTTACAGATGCCGAATAACTGTTTGTTGCTGGGATACAACCATCCGGAAGGGTAAATGATCCACTGATCACCGGCTTTTTTACTTTGATGGTTTTCTGGTAGCTGGCTCCACAGCCAAATGCATTCGAACAGGTGAGCACGGCATTATAGTCGCCAAAATCAGCATAAATATGGTCTATCTGCGTATTTGGCCCGTTTACAATAGGTGTTCCATCACCAAAGTTCCAACTGTAGTTAGTAATAGCAGGATCTGTATCTGCGGTAAATGTGATCCTTGAAGGAAGGCAAACCTGATCGCGATCATTGTCAAAAAAAGAACTAACAGATCTATTGACGGTAATGGTTCTCGTTTTTTCTGCTGTATTGTTTTCGTAAACCGTAATCAACCTTACTGTATAAGTTCCTGGTTCTGTAAAAGTGAAACTAGGGTTTGCAACATTACTGTTAAAACCATTGCTCACGCTCCATAAATAGCCTTTGGGAGTACCTGATGAATTTTGAGTGAATTGCACATTAACAGGAGCGCATAAAAGATTATTTGCACCTGTATATGTAAAATCGGTTGTTTGAGATTGTACCGATAACAGTATACCTATGTATAATATGGTAAGTAAAAATTTGATTGCAGGCGGAATTAAGGGTAATTTCGAAAAGGGATTGGA
>JAPLEF010000027.1 GCA_026391525.1 Sphingobacteriales bacterium | reverse complement strand
CTACATTGGATTTGCCAACTATTACTATTGGAAAACGGAACACCAAACAAAATTATTCTAACAAACCGCCGTGTACCGAACGGTACGCACGGTGGTGTGAGAGGACAGTGAGGGAAATAATCCCTCACTTCCTACTCGATTACTTGATTAAATTTTTTTTGGGTAATCGAAAAATAAGAATTCATGTTGCGTTTGAGCAAATGTATGCCATGAGGAAGTATTTAAGGCTATGGCAAAAATGCCGCAGGTAGGCATATTATCAGCTGTTTACAAAATCAGTAATGCCATTGTTGTGTGAGAATATGATGGCTTCTTGTATAGCATCATTAAAGCTTTCAATTACGGTTGTAAAAACTGCCGGAGAGGCATGATAAAGTTCATCTAGTAAAATTAAGTCACTTTTTTGTTTACCATAAGCTAGACAAAAGAATTCAGCCGTTTGTTTTGCGCGGCTGGCGGGGCTGCTTACAAATATATCGGGTTGAGCACCTCTTGCTTTAAGCCTCTTTGCCATATCAGGAGCATCACGATTGCCCCTGTCATTTAACGTACGTTCAAAATCGCTAAGGGTAGGATTGTTCCACGAACTTTTGGCATGGCGAACGAGATATAACTTTTTTTGATTGGGCATCTTGTGATAATTAATAGCCCCTTACATTTTTCCCTTCAATGAAATTCATGAAGGCCCTGTTACAAACCCGGTTTCCTCCCGGTGTTGGATAATCGCCCGTAAAATACCAGTCTCCCTTATTATTGGGGCATGATTCGTGAAGCGCTTCGATGGTCTGGTAGATTACGTCAACGGGTATGCGCACATCTTCCGGGGTTATGAGCTTTGCAATCTGCGCGGATAGCTGTTCCGGTGTGAATGACTTGTATAATTTTTGCACCACATTTTTGCTGTGAAGGAGGTTGTTCTTTTCTAATGCTTTACATTCTTCGAGCATTTCAGATAATAAAGATTCTTTACCATGCTCTTTAAGCAAATCAACGGCTGCACGGAATGCGATGAAATCGCCCATCTTGCTCATATCGATACCGTAACAGTCGGGATACCTGATCTGCGGAGCAGAAGAAACGATGATGATTTTTTTAGGATGAAGCCGGTTCAGCATCCTGATGATACTCTCTTTGAGGGTTGTTCCTCTTACGATACTGTCATCAATCACTACCAACGTATCCAAATCTTTCCGAACTGTGCCATAAGTGATATCGTAAACATGCTGTACCATTTCATTCCTGCTGCTGTCTTCAGTGATAAAAGTGCGGAGTTTTACATCTTTAATAGCGATCTTCTCAATCCTTATTCTTCGGTTCACCATTTCCGTTAGTTTCTCCTCATCAAAATCGTTCCCCCAACTGAGAATTCTCTCAATCTTAATTTTGTTGAGGTACTCTTCTGCCCCTTTGATAAGCCCGTAGAAAGCCGTTTCAGCCGTATTGGGAATAAAAGAGAAGATCGTATTGCGCAAGTCGTAATTGATGGCTTTCAGCACCACATCGCTAAGATGCCTGCCGAGTGCGATTCTTTCACGGTAAATTTTTTCATCACTGCCCCTGCTGAAATAGATCCGTTCAAAACTGCAGGCTTTTCTTTCTCTGGCTGGCACGATCTGTTCCAACACATAACTGCCATCAGCATAAACAATCAGCGCCTGGCCCGGCATCAATTCCAGCACTTCATTTTCTTCCAGATTGAAAGCGTTTCTTATCGCTGCCCTTTCGCTTGCAGCAACAATGAATTCATCATTGATGAAATAGTAGGAAGGGCGTATACCGAAAGCGTCACGCAAAACAAAGGAATCGCCATTTCCCGTCATGCCAGCAATATGAAAACCGCCGTCGAATAAAGGCACTGCCTTTTGTAATACTTCATTAAGGTTTGGATTACCTGGATTTTTTTCATCAGCCCTGAGTAAAAAATGATGAATCACTTCCATCATTGCAGCAAGATCGCTTTGCTGTTGGAAGGGCTCGGGTTTTATACCTACCCCTTCAAAAAGTTCGTCGGTGTTTACCAGATTGAAATTCCCAGCCAGTGCAAGGTTTCGGGCGGTGATGGTATTTTTTTTAATGAATGGATGGCAAAATTCCACATCATTCTTCCCCTGAGTACCATAGCGGAGATGGCCCAGTAATATTTCACCCATTATGGGAAGGTGACCTTTCATGAGGCCGGGATGCATGCGGATATCCGGCTGGTGCTTTTCAACCTCTGCTATTTCTTTGGATATCTTATCAAAAAGATCGGCTATGGGTTGATTGGCATTGCTTCTTATGCGGTGTAAAAAAGGATAACCGGGTTCTGTATTCAGTTTCAGTGCTGCGATGCCGGCCCCATCCTGGCCACGGTTGTGCTGCTTTTCCATCAACAGATGCAACTTATTTAAACCATAAAGAGCAGAGTGATATTTTTGCTGATAGAAGCTAAAAGATTTGCGAAGACGAATGAAAGCCAGGCCACATTCGTGTTTGATAGGATCGCTCATGGTGGGATACCCGTGTTGAGCCTCAAAATTACTTTATTACTAGAGGGTAACCAAAAATTGGGGAACAAAGCCCGGGATCAAAAAAATAAAGATCAGGAGATTATTTACAAGCCACTGATGGTTAGCCCTACCTGAACCGGCTTCATATCTGCTGCAACGCCATCTTTAAATAGAGAAGTAAGATTGTAAGATCCAAACACACTGAAAAACCCATATCCAATCCTTAGCGTAGCAGCCAAACGGGTAGTGTTAAAGTAGCGCTTGCTGCTATTTTTCTGGGTAAAATCATTGATTTCGTTGCCATTTGCATTTTGCAGCTTTTTACCCTTGGTTTGGCTTTTGAGCAGAGTGCCGCCTTTAATTCCGATGGCTGCTTTGAACGACTTGTTCGGGTTTTCGGGGTGAGAGGTATAGCGGAGTTCTAAAGGAATTTCAAGGTAAGAAGTAACTACTTTATATTTTTTAAAGTGTTCCAGGGTATCGAGGTTGGTAAAGGCGAGTTTTCTGGAAGTGCCTGCAACATCCACATCCAGTTTATCGAAATAAATGCTGCTGGTACCCACCCCAACTCCGATAGCTACGCTCATACGAGGGTTACCTCTAAAAGGCTTATTAAGCATCAGATAAACATTTGCACCTCTTGATAATCCTTTTCTTTTGTTTTTGATACTATCGGGAGCACCCTGCCACCAGTCGTTGCTCAGTTGCAGCAGAAAATGATCTGCCGGCCGGTTAACTATTGATTGCTTCTTATTTTTATCTTGTGAAAATGATGGAGATGCTGCAAGGAGGGCAACCCATAAGATGAATAATTTTCTCATATTGAATACTTGGCGCAAAAATAGCGGTCGCCGGGTTAATGAAAGGTTAAATGCCTTAAGCGTAGGATGGTAAGTTTATTGTTTAGGCGGCAAAGGTAGGAGAGTTTTGTTTATACTTTGAGGTTTTTGGTTTACCGTTTTGGGTTGGCAGGTTATAACTTTTGAGAGTTGACTTTAATGGATCAACTGAAATTTCGTAGTTAAATGCCTTTAATTGGGTTCAAAAAATCGGCACAATGAACCATGCAATTCTTACATTTAATATTACATTTGCATAGATGATCAAGCGCCGAATCGAAATAGCTGTAAAAGAAGCCCTTCAACGAAGCCCCTCAGTGGCTTTGATAGGGCCACGACAGGTTGGTAAAACAACCATTGCACTAAATATTTCCGAATCAATTCCTTCCTTATATCTGGATTTAGAAAGTCGCCTTGATCTTGAAAAGGTGCGCGACATTGCAGCTTTTCATGCTGACAATAGCGACAAGCTGATTATTCTTGATGAAGTTCAACGACTACCGGAAATTTTTGCTCCTTTGCGTGGCATCATTGATAAGGAACGCCGCAAGGGTCATAAAACAGGACAGTTTCTTTTCTTAGGATCAGCATCCATTGATTTGTTACAACAATCCAGTGAATCCCTTGCCGGTCGCATTGCCTATATCGAACTTTTTCCGGTAGATGCTTTGGAATATACAGGGAACAAACAGGAGAGCCTTAATACGCTTTGGTTACGGGGTGGTTTCCCTGAAAGCCTGTTGGCAAAATCAGATAAAAACAGCATGGAGTGGCGGCTTGATTTTATTAAAACATATCTGGAGCGCGACGTTCCTCAATTAGGACCACGTATTCCTGCAGAAACACTTGAACGCTTCTGGACAATGCTTGCACATAATCAGGGAACTGTTTTAAATGCAGCAAAGCTGGCAAGAAACCTTGATGTATCGGGTGTAACCATAGCACGCTATCTTGATTTGATGTGCGACCTACTTTTAGTAAGGCGGCTAAAGCCCTGGACATTTAATATCGGTAAACGACTTGTTCGGTCTCCCAAAATTTATGTACGGGATAGCGGTATTACTCATGCACTGCTCCATATAGAATCTTATAACGATCTATTAGGTCATCCAGTTGTTGGTGGTAGTTGGGAAGGGTTTGTGATTGAGAATATCCTGTCTGTTGTACCCTCACGTGTTCAGCCTTTTTATTACGGCACTCCCGGTGGTGCAGAAATTGATCTGATCCTTGAATTTTCAGCGAAAGAAAAATGGGCGATTGACATAAAGCGGAGTTCTTCTCCTTCCCTATCTAAAGGCTTTCATACGGCTTGTGCTGATATAAAACCGAAAAGGCGCTATGTGGTCTATTCAGGCACGGATAAATTTACTCTGGGAGAAGGTATTACAGCCATTTCATTATCAGGTTTAATGCAGGAAATTTTGAGGCAGGAATGAAGAGCTGAATCATGACTACTTTAGCAGTTTCATGAAAACAGGCATTTTCTTTACTATAAAACAGCTTGTATCTGAAATTATTGTTTTACGCATTTGATACATCTCTTGACAGGTCCTTAGTTGGAAAATTAAATATTGAAATGCCATAGCTGCCTAACAATTCAGCAAAAGTCCTCTTTGATAATCCCGCAACTTCAGCAGTCTGCCCAAGTGAAAGTTTACCTTGCTCGTAAAGTGTAGTAGAAACAAGCATGGCAAGGTCTCGGTTATTAACCTCAAGAGAGTCAGGAATATTAATCGTTAATGTTTTCATATTACGAATATAATATTTTTAGTCGGCTGCTCAAAGTATAATGAGTAATACTTTATAATAAAGGATTTCGCAGAGGTTGGAACACTGGCGCCAGAGATAGGTAGGGGTAAAAGTTTTATTCTTGGTGCACCAAGGGCGGCGAATTATTTTCAACAATTTCTCTAAACAACTTAATTAGATAATCTAATTTTTATTATTCTCAATAAAATGCCATGTGATATTTTTTATGTTTTGTTGTGGAGAATCTTGAATATCTATAAGTAGAGACCACCCAGGATTATCAAGAGTTTCAATTTTTACTCCATAGTAATGCTCCCAATCACCATCGCAATTTTTTTGGTACCACTCACTTAACCAATTTAAGTTATCACTGCTCATAATTTTCTTTATTGAGTTTATTAGTAATCTTGACCTTTTACAGCAGGTCGAACATCTTTTTTCCCTTTTTCATGTACATGAGGAGTTTGTACTTTAGAACCATCAGAATTTTTGTGTGCTTTTCCTTTTGTATCGGTTCTTTTTACTTCATCAAAACCGGTAGGGTTTTTACTATTTTTCTTGTATGTTGTATTTCCATTCTTATTTATCACACTATGGTCTCCTGTTGCACTGGGATCAGGTTTACGATTATTAGAACCTCGTCCGCCACCACCAGTATTTTGATTTGAAGCACTTTCATTAGTCTTAGTGTTTTGAGTCCCTTCTGCTTTCGCCAATTGTCTTTCAAGAGCAAAATCTTGTTGAGCAGCACTTCCGGCAGATGCCGGCAAAGCTGTACCTGCTGCACCTACTGTTGCTTCACTTAATGCTTTACCTGCATTCTCCGCTCCTTTCTCAATAATTGGTGCTACTGCTTTTGCTGCATAGTATGAATAAGCTCCAACTGCAATCCATTTCACAGCTTCTACAATCAGCGGTATTGCAGGTACAAACAGCGGTATTTCAGGGCAAAGGGGGCATTTGCCATCAGGATCATTATATCTTATCGGATTATTAAAACTAAATTGATATGGACTTAATGATTCTTGCCCACCATCTTCACCCAAAGGGTCTATTTGTATAAATCTGCCTAATTGCTGGTCATACGTCCTTGCATTAAAATCATAAACTTCTAACCCACTTCCATCGCTAAATTCTTTGCTCTGTATTTCGTTGCCATTAAATCCTTTCTTATTTCCGGGGCATCCGCAATCAGGGGATGATGATTGAAAGCTCTTAGAAGATATCCCCGCCATCGTTAACCCAAAAGGATAATAATGCGTTTCTTCCAATATCCTACCCCGTGGAGGAGGTTATTTGTTCAAAGAGCTAGAGTAAATGTAAGGATTTTGAGGGGCACTTACTGACTCATAATAAAGGATAATATAAGTTTGCTATTTTTGTGGAGGCATTATAATTTAACGCCGCTGGTGAAAAACACCACGCGGCGGCGTCTAAAAGGCGAACACCGACGCTGGCGGAGAAACCGCCAATGAGTGGGTAAACGCCATACAGATCATTTCCTCTTCTGGTGCTGTTGTTTTTTCTAAAGCATACAGCAGCTTTACGGGAAACCTGGTAGTTTCATTGCCTCCATTGGCTAAAGGCATATATATCGTATGCATTAAAACCAGCAAGGGCAATGTATATGAAAGGGTTTTGGTTGAGTAGGGGTTATGGTTTGACTTAACCGGTTGCATACTGGGAGATTTTGTAGACACCGGTGATACGATGTGTAACACCAACGCCATTTAGAAGGGGAAGTTTACAGAGCAGTTAATTTATTCGAGTTACTGTGGGAGTGCAATAATTGCTATCATACATTCGCATTATTTCCTTTAAATACAATAACATTTTCTCAGCACTTATTTTGTTTTGTACTGAGTAGTTAATAACCTCTTTTAATGTTTCATCTATCTGTTTTATATCAAATATTTTAAATTGTAAATTTTCTTTAATTAAAATATGCACTGTAGAATGACTTTGCAAT